>CAZKRH010000001.1:0-6940 GCA_964555115.1 uncultured Nitrospiraceae bacterium
GCCCCAGGCCATCCTCCTTCGATGAAATGCACACCCAGTTCGTCTAACTTTTGCGCAATGCGAACCTTATCCTCTACGGAAAAACTCACATCTTCCGCTTGGGCGCCATCTCGTAACGTCGTATCGTAAATTTCTAAAGACATGATGTTATTTCTTGTACATTCATAAACTGATTGGGCAATTTTCCTAGCGTAACAAGGTATTCTCTCCACCTACAAGTATGACCTTTGAGAGCTTGCCATCAATAAGGGAGGAACCGTATTCGAAGGAAACCTTATTCTGTTTCACTATTTTCTCCCAGACCAAATTCCTGATGCAAGGCCCGTATCGCTAATTCGAGGTATTTTTCTTCCAACACACAGGAAATTTTTATTTCGGATGTACTAATCATCATGATATTGATTTGCTCTCGTGCCAAAGTTTGGAACATTCGGGAAGCGACTCCCGAATGGGAGCGCATTCCGACTCCAACCAATGAAACCTTGGCAATATTTTCGGTCACCTCAAGACTCTTTGCTCCAATTTCCTCTACCGTCTTTTCCACTAATTTACGGGCCCGAACCAAATCCTGTTTGGGCACCGTAAAAGAAATATCGGTCAAGGCATCTTGATGGCTGACATTTTGAATGATCATATCCACGAGAATCGAAGCTCCAGCCACTTCTCCAAAGAGATAAGCAGCAATGCCAGGACGATCCGGCAATCCGACTACCGTAACTTTGGCTTGATTGCGATCCCCAGTTATTCCGGATACGGCGGCTCGTTCCATATCAGCATCTTCTTGTGTCACCAATGTCCCTTTCCCTTCCTGAAAACTCGATTTGACCTCTAGAGCCACTTGATATTTGGCAGCAAACTCCACTGATCGGGCCTGTAACACCTTGGCTCCCAGGCTCGCTAATTCTAACATTTCCTCATACGAGACTTTCGTTAATCGCCTCGCATCCGGAACAATATTCGGATCGGCCGTGTAGACCCCATCCACATCGGTAAATATAACACAACGATCAGCTTTAAGCGCAGCCGCCAATGCCACGGCCGTGAGGTCAGACCCTCCTCGTCCCAACGTCGTCACATCCGAATGCTCATTGACGCCTTGAAAACCTGCAACAATGGGAATGGTCTTGTTTTGAAGGGATTCTTCTACCCGCTCCGTCATCACCTTGGCGATTCTGGCACGGGTGTGGGAATTATCTGTCATGATCCCAACCTGACGACCTGTAAATGATCTGGCCTGAATCCCACGCGCCCGAAGCTCCATGGACATAAGGGCAATAGTCACCCGCTCCCCGGAAGACAAGAGAACATCTAATTCGCGATCATCAGGATGTTCTGCAATGTCATGCGCCAGTTTCCACAATCGATCCGTTTCTCCACTCATGGCAGACAGCACGATGACCAGTTGATGTCCCTCCCGGTGAGCCTTTTCAATTTGCCCGGCGACATGCTGAATCTTTTCAACGGTTCCAACAGAGGTGCCACCATATTTTTGAACCAGAAGAGCCATCTTGTTTACGCGTTCTCCATCAATTGTTCAGCAAATTTCAGCGGATTCTTGAGAATGCCAGATTGTTGGCTATCCCGTTCACTGAATCCTCCTGACTGATTACGATGTTCCTTGTCTTGAGAATTCCAAAATGCAAAGGGTGCAAATTGTGCCTCAGGTATTGAACCAGAAGTACGCCAATGATTACACGTTACGAGTAAACGAAAGGGGCCTACTTCCGCTAAATCTTGTACCAAGCGACTGACCACATGCTGATCAAATAATTCCAATCGCTCATTTTTTTCCTTCAAAGACGTTGGGCCAAGTCTTGGCTCTTCATCTATATGAAGGTATACCACGTCATAATGAGGAAGATTTTCCAAGACTGAATTCGCCAATTGCTGATATCGATCACCAATTCCTGTTTCTTCATTGACGGGATTAAGAGCGGTCAACCCCGAACATCGTCCGATCCCTAAATGTTGCTCAGACTCGGACAACACGAGACCGGAGAACCCGTACCGCTCTTTCATATTTGGTAAGGTCACCGATTTGCCAGGAGCCCATACCCAAATTCCATTAGCCTGAAGCAGTCCTTCAACTGCTCGCTCTTCATTGATCGGATGGTGTCTGAGAATAATCCTCGCCGCATCCATTAATTCAATCAAAATATCCGCTTGCTCACCGGAAGGGACAAAACCTTTAATTTCCTGTCCAACCGCCTGATGAGGATCACAACAGGACACCTTGGATGCTCCATTCACCCATACCATTAAATGTCGATGACGAGACCCCGTATAAAATTGAATGAACTCTGACCCAAGCTCTTCATTTATCGCCTCGATCAATTCACGAGCCTTTTCCGTTTCAATCCCACCAGCAACATCATCTACCAAGGTAAAGGATTCAATTTTTTTCTCAACACGCCCCTCCGCGATCCCTAGCGTCACCAAATTACATAAGTACGCCACATCTTGAGGGCCTAGAATCACCTCCAGGCCAGCTCCAGCAAACGCGCCCGATCCTGTCATATATTTCTTGGGATCAGCACCTAACAGGGAAAGGTGAAGAATATCTCCCGTCAAAGAAAACGCTTCTCCTGGTAATTTAAAACATCCGTACTCACCCATTTGGGCAAGACGATCTAAGCCTGGAGTATGGGCCTTCTCAAGAGAAGACGCTCCACCCAAATCTTCCATGGGCAGTCCAGCTAGGCCATCCCCTTGAAGGATGATTGTTTTCATGAGCGAGTCAAACAGTTAATGTGGGTTGTTGGTTCGTTTCGTGAGAATCATGATACAGCTATTCAACCTACACACAAGGTTGAATAAGGCCCATCCGGGAAGGCTGTTGGGATTTTAGCATGCGAAGCGTACACGAAAATACGTGTACGGACAACACACCAGGAAGACCGTAAGCGGCCTTTTCCGGTATTCTGTCAGAGCTGAAGTAACGCTGCCACATCATCACGAGTTGGTTTAACAGTCAGGGGCTTAGGCGAGACAGCCACTGCCCGATCTGGATCCTTTAACCCATGTCCGGTCAAGGTACAGACCACGGTCGCCCCCTCTGGCAGTTTTCCTTGAGAACTCATTTTTTTTACACCCGCAAGCGAAGCCGCAGAGGCGGGTTCGCAGAAAATCCCTTCTTCTCTGGCCAAGATTGAATAGGCTTCTAGGATTTCCTCGTCGGTCACTGAATCAATCTTTCCTTGAGATTCCTCA
Source organism: uncultured Nitrospiraceae bacterium (assembly GCA_964555115.1). Lineage (GTDB taxonomy): Bacteria > Nitrospirota > Nitrospiria > Nitrospirales > UBA8639 > CAZKRH01. Next base: position 3,211 of record CAZKRH010000001.1, read on the forward strand.
ACAGCCTTCAAGGCCAATTCCCAACTAGCGGGGTTGCCAATCCGAATCGCCGTCGCCATAGTTTGAGGATGTTCAATACGATGTCCTAAAACAATGGGTGCCGCCCCTGCAGCTTGGAAACCCGCCATCCTGGGCAACTGTGCAATCTGACCGGCAGTTTTATACTCTTTATACCCTTTCCAATACGCCGAAATATTCCCGGCATTCCCAACAGGTATCACATGAAATTGTGGGGCTGATCCTAGTTGATCACAGATTTCCATCGCTGCCGTTTTTTGTCCCTCAAGACGAAAGGGATTCAAAGAATTGACTAATTCAATATCACTCTCTGAACACAGGTCTTTGACCAGATCAAGCGCTTGATCAAAATTGCCTTCAATTTGAATGACCGTGGCACCATGGATCATAGCTTGAGCCAACTTTCCAAATGCCACATTGCCTTCGGGAACTAACACGAACACGGGCAACCCGGCCCGGGCACCATAGGCGGCAGCAGAGGCCGACGTATTTCCGGTGGAGGCACACATAATGGCTCGAGCTTTTTTTTCGAGTGCGTTGGAAACCGCAAGGGTCATGCCTCGGTCTTTGAACGATCCCGTGGGATTGGCCCCTTCAATTTTGACATAGAGTTCCACCTGGGGACAGACTTTTTGGCCCACTCGGGGAACATGCACCAGAGGCGTATTGCCCTCTCCCAATGTCACCACCGGAGTGTGCTCGGTTACCGGAAGAAACTTCCTGAACTCTTCAATAATTCCACGCCACAATATCATATGACCTGCTTTTCTAACGGCTCGTTTGTAACCGTACAACTATCCGCAACTCCTGTTGTCCAGCAATCGCCAACACTCAAGCAACTAATCACTGTCATCTTCAATTCGAATCAACGTGGTCGGTTCAGAAATAAGTTGCTCAATGCTTTCAATTTCTCGTAACGCTTCTTGCACGGAATGTTCTGAAGCTCGATGCGTCATAATGACGACGGGAACCGTTTGCCCCTCTTGTCTTCCTTTTTGCAGCACCGAGGCAATGCTTATCCCCCGACTACCCAAGATGCCCGCGAGTTTTGACAGAATCCCGGAATGATCTTGAACCATAAACCTGAGGTAATACCGACAGGTCAGTTGTTGCATCGATCGAATCCGAATGGGGATTCGCTGATCAAATGAAAAAGAAGTGGGAGGAATTCTTGTCGCCTGTGCATGACACAGATTTCTTGCCACATCCATAATGTCACTCACTACGGCACTGGCTGTGGGAAGCGAGCCGGCACCCTGCCCATACAACATTATATCCCCGACAACATCACCAACCAAATGAATGGCATTATAGACCCCATCCACCTTAGCCAAAGGTGATTGTTGGGGAATCATGGTGGGATGTACTCGAACTTCTAATTCTCCGTCAACATATTTGGCGATACCTAACAATTTGACAGTCATTCCCAATTCCTGAGCATACGCAACATCTAAAGGGGTCAACTTAGCAATCCCTTCGGTATACACCTCTTTAATATTCACAGGAGTCCCAAAAGCTAAATTGACCATGATGGCCAATTTATGGGCAGAATCAATCCCCTCAATATCAAAGGTAGGATCGGCTTCGGCATACCCCTTGGCTTGGGCCAATCCTAGCGCTTTTGAAAATTCTTCATTTTCCTGACTCATTCTCGTGAGAATATAATTCGAGGTACCGTTCAAGATTCCACTAATTGATAACACTCGATTTGCCGACAGACCGGAGGTCAATGCCCGCAGGATGGGAATCCCACCCCCAACACTCGCTTCAAACTGAAGGTCTACGTTGGCCTTTCGCACCACGTCATAGAGATCCTCCCCATGTACAGCCAATAAGGCTTTATTGGCCGTGACCACGTGTTTACCCTTCTCGACGGCGGCTAGGATCAAACGTTTGGCGGCATTGTATCCTCCGATCAATTCAATCACGATATCGATCTCCGGATCATCCAGAATGGATTGGGCATCAGTCGTAAGGATTCCTTCAGGAAGGACTAGCCCCCGATCCGTGGTAATATCAAGATCGGCAATTCGCTTGAGAACAATCGGCACCCCAAGCCGTCTCGTAATGATATCAGCATTCTCCAGCAGCACCTTGGCTACACCGGTACCCACCGTCCCAAATCCTATTAACCCTACGGTCACTTGATTTCTCATGAATATTCCTAAAGCTTTAAGGCTCCTTTAATCCCACGAATCGCTTGATGAGTTCGATGTTCATTTTCCACTAACGCAAACCGAACATATTCATCTCCCCCCTCTCCAAAACCAATACCTGGGGACACCGCTACTTTGGCCTCGTGGAGGAGGAGTTTGGAGAACTCAAGAGATCCCATTCCCAAGTAGGCTGGTGGGATCCGGGCCCAGACAAACATCGTGGCTCGTGGATAATCTAACGTCCACCCTATCCTATTGAGTCCTGAGATTAACGCATTGCGCCGGCGTTCATATCGTCCCACAATCGTTTTGACACAATCTTGTGGCCCATTGAGGGCAATGATGCTGGCGATTTGAATCGGTTGGAACATCCCATAATCCAAATAGCTTTTTATCTTGGTTAATGCTCCAATGATTTCAGGGTTCCCGACACAAAACCCTACTCGCCATCCAGGCATATTGTAACTTTTCGATAACGAAAAAAATTCTACCCCAATGTCTTTGGCTTCAGGTACCTGAAGAAGACTCGGAGCCTTATACCCATCAAACACCAAATCGGCATACGCCAAATCATGAATGACGATTAAGTCATGCTCACGTGCAAAGTCCACCACTTTTTTGAAAAACTCGAGATCGACCACACTGGTGGTGGGGTTGTGGGGAAAACTCATGATCAGGAGTCGAGGCCGAGGCTGACTATGGCTATAGGCCCGAGTGAGATTTTCAAAAAAGTCTTCATTGGGACCAAGGCCAACACCCCTCACTTCTCCACCCGCAATAATCACACTGTACATATGAATAGGGTAGGTTGGGGTAGGTGTGAGCGCCACATCACCTGGTCCCATCATGGCCAACGCCAGGTGCGCTAACCCTTCCTTGACTCCAAGGGTCACGATGGCTTCCCGTTCTGGGTCAATATCCACATCATAATTCCGACCATACCAATCACTAATGGCATGACGTAATTTCGTAATACCTCTTGATGCGGAATATCGATGATTTTTGCCTCGTTTAGCAGCCTCCACCAACTTATCGACAATATGAGGAGGAGTCGGCTGGTCAGGATTTCCCATTCCAAAATCAATGATATCTTCTCCACGCTGACGCGCCTCGAGCTTGAGTGATTGGACTTGAGCAAACACATAGGGGGGTAACCGCTGAATGCGAAAAAACTTATCCATGTCGTTTTAAAGACGTCCGTTGATTAGAAGGCAATAGCGCCAAAACCTGCACAATTCCTAGTGAATCTTGTTATTGTAGTTTAGGTTGGAAGACCAGTCAATTCTCTTAAAACAGATTTTTCCCTCTAACAGTCGGTATTATTTTTTGAGGATTGCTCACCCAGGAATTGCTGGAGATCCTTCTTTTTGCCATAATGATTTTCTACTAGGAGGCTGTCCCAGATTCGTGATCGTGACGAGGTTGTGTTGGATTGAAGCAGATTTTTCAATCGTTTGAGGCGGATAGTTGGGCCTCTTGACCGAAAAGGATCGGAGGCGCTGGCTAACTCCGGCGCAACCGCAGTAGAGCAACCTAATCTGGAACAGCCTCCTGTT
>CAZKRH010000002.1:0-2650 GCA_964555115.1 uncultured Nitrospiraceae bacterium
CTGCCATTTCCGAGATCTACCGGGTATTGGAAGTCGGTGGGATTGCCCATATCGCTGTGCCTCAGAATATGGCACTTGAGGTCACTGATGAGTGGGGAAAGCCAGATCGGCAAGTTAGTGGACACGTACGAGACTATGGTCGAGATTTCCCTGATCGGCTCTCCCTATTTGACGTCGAAGTGTTGGACCTCAGCAGCTTCTGGGAGAAGCCGGATAGGATCAGGTGGGGCCTGATGGACTCCGAACTTCTGTACCGTTGTACAAAACATGTAGAGGCGGCGATGTGATCTCCAGCTGGCACGCCATTCTTAGTTGGCAGTGCTGATCACGAACGTCCCCGTATGGTCGAAAAACTCAAACGGGGAAAGCTAGGACAAAACCTGCTCACAGGTCTCTGGCAGTAATGAGGAATTCGCCAAGAACCGAAATTAGTTGTTTTGAGATCAATGGAATATTACTGTAAATACAAAAACCTCCCCAACCAGTTCCGGCCAAGAAGGTTCTTTCAAAAACCACTATGTGCGCTCCTTATCTATAGTTCTGGGTGGCCGTATGCTACCCCTTTCAGTTTAAAAGTCAATTCCTCCTCTAAAGAACCAACGGTCAACTCGTCTCACTCTTTCATTCACGAAGACCTCTTAGAAACACCAAAGCCCAACCCCATAAGGAGTCAGGCACTTTTAGAAAGATGCTTGAAATCAGTTGGTGAGGGTCAGCTCTTCACGCTTTTCCGATACCGCAAGGCTGGATGAGTTGTTTGACCATACGAGGAAATCCAAGCGAGGTCGAGATGAGGAGTAGGCTTTTGACAAAGAGGAATGGCAATGTACGTGTCTTTTTTCTGAGCCCTATGAGTAAGTTTTAAATCTCCTAATTAGGACATTTTGGGATCAATATCACGCCCGAGGAATTGTTCCCCCATGTAATCAATGCCTTCCTCTAAAGCGGCTTCGAAATTTTCTACGAAATTTTCTTCCCCGATATGAGTAATCACGCATAATTCATTCAGAGTTCGATGGACAGCAGAATTCATTCCTATAAGGAGCACCTTTAGGCCATTTTTTTGGGCATGGTGCGCCATGTCCTCAAGCGCAAACGCCCCAGACAGGTCGACCATGGGAACATGAATTAACGAAATAATGAGGACCTGATAGTTCGTCAGCCTATCCACCTGGCGGTAGAGTGTGTCGGCAATACCAAAAAACATTGGGCCTTGGGGTTCGAGGACCGCGATTTGTTTTCTCAAATGTTTTGGAACGCGTTCATGCCCAGATTTTCGACTCTCCTCAAGGCCCATGACCTTGGGTTTCCACATCTCGCTCATGTCCCGGACAAACAGAAAGAAGGCAATGGCGAGACCCACGCCAACGGCCACCAATAGGTCTTCCCATACAGTGAGCAGGAACACGGCCCAGAAGGTTATTTTGGACGCGGTGGGAATGCGATGCAGAATGGGGAAGACACGAAAGTCTAAAATGTCGTAGCCCACCTTAAAGAGGATCGCGGCGAGACAGCCCATGGGAATATACGAGGCTAAGGGCGCTAATCCCAAGACCAGGGCGAGGAGCACACCGCCATGGATGATGGTTGAGAGAATCGTCCGTGCGCCACATTGGATATTTGCAATACTCCGCATGGTCGCCGTCGCGGTGGTGAGCCCTCCAACCAAACCCGCAGCCATATTGGCCCAGCCTTGTCCCCAAATTTCCTGGTCGCTGTTATGACGTTCATCATGACTTATTTGATCAATGACCACGCAGGTCAGGAGGGAATCGTAAATGGCCAGGCCGGCCAGGGCGGCGGCTGGGGGGAGCATGTCATAGAACTGACTGATGGGAGGGAGATACAGATCGGGAAGGCCGGTCGGCACTTCAGGAATGTAGTCGATATCCAGCCCTAAAGCGTTAGCAATAATCGTTCCGACAGCAAGGCCAATCAAGGGACTGGGGAGCCAAATAACTTTGGTAATTTTTGGCCAAATAAGAATAGTACCCAGCGTGATGAGTGAAATCATCAGGGCATCAAGATGCATGTTCAAAAGGGAGCTTGGGATAGACAGTAAGGCTTCACGAACGGAGGAGAGGGTGGGAAGCCCTAAAAAGGGGTTTAATTCGATAATAATGACGATGGCGCCGATGCCACACATAAATCCTGATATGACGGAATAGGGAGTGAGATAGATGAATTTTCCCACACCCATGGCAGCCAGCATGAGCATAATGACTCCGCTCAAAAAGACGCATCCAAAGGCGAAGCTCAGATCAGGTTGGCCATTTGCCAACATGTGGTCGTGCATGACGACCGCGAGCTGGATAGTTTTTGGTCCAGTCGGTCCGCTGACCCCGACATTCGATCCACCAAACAACCCCCCGACAAACCCCCCAGCAATGGCACCCCACATACCCGTAATGGCGCCAAGGCCGGACGCCACGCCAAAGCCTAAGGCCAAGGGTAAAGCGATGAAGGCTACGGTGATCCCAGCTAGGGTGTCCTGCGCCACGTTGGTTCCCATGATCCGGATTCTCGGCCATGGGTTCATATCTGAAAGGAAGCTTTTAATTTTATTTCCAAAAAAACCCATTGTTACCTTATTGTTTCCATGGTTTTAAAATGATAAATAAAAGCAAGGGAGGGGACTGAAGAGTTCTGC
>CAZKRH010000003.1:0-18908 GCA_964555115.1 uncultured Nitrospiraceae bacterium
TGTTCAAGCCCAAATAATATCACCGTAATACCAAAGGATGCCACGGTAAACACACCCAACGGGATGGTTTCAAATCGGGAATTAATCACATAGCGCAACAGAAATGATCGCCAAAAGAGTTCCTCCATCAAAGGAACAATGATGGAAGCTCCAAAAATTCTAATGCCTGCGAGAACCATCCCCACCGTTGAACCCGCCACAAATGGATTATATCCCCCAACGATTTCTCCCTGAGTGGCCCAGGCCCAATCCATTCTGACCCAGAGGGCATACACCACCAATCCCACTCCAACAGCCAGTGCTCCTTCATACATGTTGGGGCATATAGGCCTCTGGAGTTCTGGACAACGGGACCACACTACGTAGAGAAGGGTGGCAACCACCAACGTTTTGACTGGATACAACCATAAGTCAGCCGTTTCCCTCGCACTAGAAGCCTCTCCTAGAAACCAGGTGAGGAGGGAACCAACGGCAATAAAACTCATATACGCCACAAAAGGAATAATCCGTGGCCACATCTCCTGAAAATCATTGTTCCTTTTTGGAGAATCAGAAGTTTGGGTATCTTGGGTATGGGTAGTAGATGGGGAAACCGACATGATTTTTAGAATTCCTTAAAATTACATGGGGTTATTGAAAAAAACTCCTATCCCTTTTATTTCTTTGTAATTTCCTCGGTTCCATCGTAGCCAGGCTTAAATGATGAAGGAGGGTATCAAAGAAAAACACGACACCCTCAACCTCACGGGAAGGCTTCAAGGGAAAACGTTGTTTGCAGCGGTCCAGATTAAAGAATGAAGTCAAATAAAGAAGGGATGAAAAGTCATGAAATGGGAAAAGAGGGATCTATCCACTTCCCTGAAGAATATCTAACGGAGAAAAATCGTCAGTGAATACCACTCCCGAAGGCCAGTCAGGTAAGGGAGGCATAGCCAAAAAATCCATCACCTCCGTGGGCATTTTACCTTCTTTCACCAGTTGAAGAGCCCGACGAGAAAAATCGGGTCTACGCATATCTTGCAACTCTCCGAACTTTGCAAAAAAGATGAGATTGGCCGAACCCGGACTCGTTCTCAACCAGGCTGGGCCTGGGATACTAAATCGCTCAACCTTGGGGAAAACCGTCATCAACGTCGTGACCACGGCCTCCGCTCGCTTTTGGTCCATTTCTGCCTTAGACGAGGCCAAATTGACGGCAACCACTCCCCCGGGATTTAAATGATTTTGTAATTCTGTAAAAAATTCTTCGGTGATTAAATGAAAAGGAATGAGATGCCTGGCAAACACATCCACCCAAATCACATCGTACTTCACAGAAGCTGACCGTAAAAACGTGCGGGCATCCTCCACATACACATGATGTTCTGCTGGAGGCTCATAGGAAAAGAACTCTTCGGCAATCTGGACAACCGATGGGTCCATTTCCACGACATCCATTTCCAAAGAGGGCCAATAGGTGGCTAACCACTTAGCCAAGGAACCGCCACCCTGTCCTAAAATTAATCCCCGTTGGGGAGTCGAATCAGGAAGCCCTAAGGCCGCCATCATCATTTGGCTATAGGGAAGAGCAAGTTGAATAGGGGAAACTCTCCACATAATGGCATGAAAGGTGTTATTCAGAATCAAAGATCGAAAAAGATCGTTGTCTCGAACCCTTATCTGCTGATAGGGACTATCTTCTTCATGAAGCGAAGGCGACTGAACCATCGCTGGGTGAAACGCTACCCAACTGGCATAGGCTATCAGGACGAGAACGGGAGCAACCATCAATCCTTTTATTCCCCGAGCCCACCACCCCCAAAGGAGCGCTAACATCACGAGGACCACACCTAACATGGCCACCAAGGTAATGGTGCCCAACCACGTTAATAAAAAAAACGACGTGCCCCACGTTCCGACCAGACTGCCAATGGTGGATACGGCAATCATTCTCCCAGTATGACGACCCAAATGACCCATGTCGGCAATGGCCAACCGAAGAAGTGCTGGGAGCACGCCACTTAAACCAAAAGCTGGAATCCCCAATAACACCCCGGCAGCCAAACAAGGCCCCCACCGAGGATCATGGATCCATCGTGAAACGGTAAACACCATGGGCTGCCCAAACCCTGCTAACAATAACGTCCACACTCCTGCACCTAAGAGGAACCAGGTCAACACCTTCCCGGGAGCATATCGATCAGCCAGCCACCCTCCTGTGGCATATCCACTACTCATGGCAGCCAGCACGACTCCAATCAGTCCCCCCCACACAAACAGAGAACTCCCAAAAATTGGAGCCAATAGACGACTTCCTAAAATTTCCAAGGCCATGACCACCGCTCCGGTGGTAAACGCCGTGGCAAAAAACCAGGATCGAGACCAGGGGGAGGAGGAACTAGGAACACTCATCAGGACACACTCAAACTTTCATTTGATCATTTAGGGGGTTTCGATAGAAAGAGAAGGTGGAAACGGACTAGGTAAGGGTACGCTCTTCGACCAATACCGAGTAGAATCATCCAAGATTGATGCCTTTACCTTGAACGATTATTCTATGCACCATCCCACAAAATCTCTAAATTCACTTATGTCCCGATTCCGAAGGGCCACCAATAAAAAGGAACAGTGGGGCCTCTTATTTTAGCGACTAGATATCAGCATTCCCCTTGTACCACAGGGGCAGAAGAAGGATTTCGCAAAAAGCAGGTCAGGACAAAACCCAAAAAAGATGCTATAGAAACCATCGCCTGAGTGTCAATGAATCATCTTTTGAGATAGGAATTGGAGGATATGGCCAATAAAGAATTCATCTTAAATTTAGGGAAACTGGTCATCGCGGCGGCCTGGACAGATGGGAAACTTCAACAAGAGGAAATCAATGCCTTGAAAGAACTCCTCTTTCTGTTACCAGACATATCCGGTGAAGAGTGGATGCAGCTGGAAATATATATGGTTTCGCCAGTCAATGCAGAGGAACGGCAAACCTTGTTACACCAAGTCCTTCACGGGATCCGTTCCACTTCAGATAAACAATTGGCCATTGATACCCTTCAAAACTTGATGTCCATGAATTCGTCAGACCCCCACGGCTCCATCGCACCTCTGGAGGAAATCAAACAAGATATTGAAAACCAACACACAGGCCTCTTGGCTCACCTCACCGGCCCTCTTCGGCAAGTCATCAAATTTCGTTCCACGTATTACCAGGGTGAACAATCTCGGGAGGCCCGGATCGAAGATTTCATTAAAAATACGATTTACTTTCAATTGATTTCAGAATTACAGTCCAAAGGTCATACTACGCAGATTCCCGAATCTCAGGCCAAGAAAATCTGCCTAGCTGCAGGGTTAATGGCCAGAGTAGCCTGGGTGGATCAGGAAGTGTGTCAACAAGAACAGGACGCCATGCAACAGGCACTGGTGGAACAGTGGAACATTCCTAAAGAAGAAGCCCAATTAATTGTTGATATTTCCCATGCACGGGTCATGAAGGGATTGGATCTGGTCCGATTAACGACTGGATTTTGTGAATGTACATCTAAAGAAGAACGAAAAGTCTTTCTCCGATGTCTATTTGCCGTCGCCAACGCAGCGAATCACACCTCACATGCGGAGATCGAAGAAATTCGCGGAATCGCCCTGTCACTGGAGTTACCCCATCAAGAGTTTATTGAGGCTAAACTGACGATTTCTAGAGAAGATCGGAAAGGCTTATAAATCGTGGACTCCACCATCCACTCGTCTATTCTTGAATAGCGGGGAAGAAAATACATGAGAGTGGGAGAAAGATTTTTTGAAGAAAAACTGAAGCGAAAACACCCTTCTGGATTCCAATCCCCCATTCGTCTAGAATTCCATTGGAATGGCTGATTCTCCCTCCCCTTTATCCCAACTCCACCAGGAAGAAACCCGCTCTATCGCAAAAGCAGCTGGTCTCATCGGGGCCGCTACTTTATCCAGCCGTATTCTCGGATTTATTCGAGATATCATCTTGGCCAAATTATTTGGAGCCACCGCATCAGCTGACGCCTTCTTTGTAGCCTTTCGAGTCCCGAGTCTGCTCCGTGAATTGGTGGCAGAGGGATCCATGTCCTCGGCCTTTATTCCAGTGTTCACGGAATACCACACCCAAAAAACACAAAAAGACACGTGGGAATTGGTCAGTGCGGCGTTCACCACCTTGTTGACTATTGTCACGGTACTCACACTGATTGGAATCATGGCGGCACCGGGAATCGTGTGGGTCTTAGGATGGGGGTTTCATGATGACCCGCAAAAATTAGCCACCACGACCCTGCTGACTCAAATCATGTTTCCCTATTTACTGTTCATTAGTCTCGCGGCCTTGGCGATGGGCATTTTAAATTCCCTTCGTGCATTTGCCGCGCCTGCTTTGGCCCCGATGTTTTTCAATGTATGCGTAATCACAGCGGCATTAGGGATTTCCCCTTTCTTAGATGAACCTGTTCTGGGCATCGCGATGGGTGTGGTCGCAGGAGGAATCTTCCAATTTCTCATTCAACTTCCTGGCATTCAAAAAAGAGGATTTGCGTTCAAGTGGAACTGGAATCTGCGTCACCCCGGAGTAAGGCAGATCGGGACACTCATGGTGCCGACGCTTCTAGGATTATCTGTCACTCAAATCAACCTCACGGTCAGCACCATTTTGGCCTCGTCGTTTCCAGGCGGCCCTACCTACTTATTCTATGGCATGCGATTGATTCAATTTCCATTAGGGATTTTTGGTATTGCGTTGGCAACCGCCATTCTTCCTACGTTTTCCGCCCAAGCAGCACGCGGTGATCATCAGGAACTCCGAAAGACATTGGAATTTGGGTTGAGAATGATCTGGTTCATTATCCTCCCAGCCATGCTTGGATTGATCCTGCTTCGTATCCCCATTATTCATCTGTTTTTTGAACATGGAGCGTTTTCTCCCGAAGACACACGACAAACCGCAGCCGCACTCTTTGGGTACGCTGTGGGGTTATGGGCTTTTGCCGGAGTTCGAATTATCGTCTCAGCCTTCTATTCCATGAAAGATACAAAGACGCCGGCCCTCACCGCATTTGGCGCCATGTTTGTGAATATTGCCTTATCCGTCTTATTTATGGGCCCCTTACGTCATGTGGGACTAGCCTTAGCCACAGCGGTGGCAGCCATGGTCAATATCAGTATCCTGTTCATCATTTTGAACAATCGGTTGGGCGGAATTGATTGGGGGCGGTTTGGAATGTCAGCCATCCGTACCATCATGGCCAGTATTCCCCTGGTGGTTGCTTGTGTGTGGGTAGAAGGCTTGGCCGTATGGGTTCGACCGGACGAATGGATCGCAAAGAGTTTGATGTTAGTTGTGGGTATTGGGTTAAGCCTGACCGGCTATATCGCTATTCATGCTCTCTTTCGATCAGAAGAATTAGATGTCTATTGGCAGATGATCAGGAAAACGATGTATCCCTCCAAGACCCAGCCACCAGGAACCTAACGAACCTTATTTTCCCCAGGGATAATTTTCATGAAGGCCGTTATTCAAAGAGTCGTATCCGCATCCGTGGCAGTCGAGGGGTCGATCATTGGACACATTGCACAAGGCATAGTCGTTCTTCTTGGTGCAGCGAAAGGGGATGACCTTCATGACGTCAAGTTTATGGTTGAAAAAATTCCTCATCTTCGGATTTTTTCTGACTCTTCAGGAAAAATGAATGTCTCATTAATCGAGGTAGGGGGAGCCATTCTTCTGGTTTCTCAATTTACCCTGTTAGGTGACCTCACCAAGGGGAAGCGGCCTGGCTTTGATTTGGCCGCCCCTCCGGCTCTGGCCAAACAACTGTATGATTCGCTCATCCAGCAATTTCGGGAAAAATCCCTATATGTGGCGACAGGAGAATTTGGTGCCCATATGCAGGTGACCCTTCAAAATGATGGACCCGTCACCTTCATCCTTGATAGCCAAAATCGCCGAATTCCCAAAAATCCCAATATGAAATGAAAGATGAAACGAAAAGGAAATACCCTCAACATGCTAGTATGGACAGAAAGTGAGCCAAGCTATTCACTAAGTTTTCTCTTGTATCAACGACGAGGGACTGGAAACTGGATTCTAAAAGGTCCGACAAATGGTAAAGGGTAAAGGGAGACAAATACCCCTCCGATAAGACATAGATCACCCTAGGGAAGAACCGCTCACCTTACGGACGACCGAGTTCAGGGAGGAAGCAGAATGGGAACTCAGATTTCAGTGAACCATCCCCTGAGAAAACTATTCGGCTCTTTAACAGAACGAAGTTTTACAGAAACCTTAGGGTGGCCTAACTTCAATGTCACCGATTACCTTTCCAATCTTCTGGTTCAATTCGCTCACATCGATCAATTGGCCTGCATTAAAGACCAGGAGGGTCAAACCGTGGAATCAGTGGTTGATCTGTTATACGAATCCGAGATCGCCAAAGAATCGGTGGAATGTGACCATGAACGAGAGGTCCATCGTCACATTGGAGATTTCACATTATTTATGATGGGTCTATTTCCTGAATACCTGACCAATATTAAAACTTCTGGGCTCGTGTACCATCAGGATTTTTTAGTGGATTATGTGAAAACTGGAAAACGATCGTATGGAATTGTGGCGGAATTTGCTCAAACCGATAACTCTGGCTCACCAGCCCTGTTTCAAACCCTTTCTTCGAATTTCGAATGGTGTGTGGCCGGCCTGGGGTTAGTCCGCTTAGATCTCGACCGGATGAAGAACCCGACCTATCACAAAGCAAAAAATATTCTCCTTAACTAGCTCCTCCCCAGTAAGTCAGCCCTCCTATGAACACAGGATCCCCGTCGCTTGTCGCTCGTGAAAAACAGGACGGTTAAGAACTAAAATACCAGCGACCAGCAACGAGCAACAAGCGACTAACCAGGAGAACGCTACTAACGGACTTTTTCAATTGCCCCTTTACATTTGCCGAGACTTTAAGGCCTCCAAGACCTCCTCATAATGCTGATCGACCTTGACCTTAGGAAAGATTTTCCCAATTTTTCCTAGTTCATTAATGATAAAGGTTGTCCGCTCTACGCCCATATATTTTCGTCCATACAATGATTTTTCTTTCCACACGCCATAGGCTTCCACCACTTTTTTGTCCACATCGCTTAATAAGGGAAAATTCAAACCAAATTTGTTGGCAAACTTTTTGTGAGACTCCACCGAATCAGGACTCACTCCGAATACGACAGCCCCACTTTTTCGTATCGCACTGAGCCCATCACGAAAAGAGCAGGCCTCTTTGGTACAACCGGGAGTATCATCCTTGGGATAAAAAAACAGCACCACTCGTTTCCCTCGAAAATCACCGAGCGTGACCTTTTTCCCCTGCCCATCCATCAAGGCCACCGCTGGAGCCATTTGTCCTTCCTTTAACTCCTTTACCTTATTAGACGAGGAGATTTTTTTCGGGTGGGCTTTTTTTGAGGAAGTACTCGTTTTCTTTGATGAAGTCGCACTTTTCTTGGTGGCTTGGGGGGTTGTGGCTTTTTTCGTGTTGGATTTTTTGTTCGCTGGTTTTTGAGATGGGCTTTTCTTTACACTGACCTTTCCTTTTGATGTGGATACTTTCTTTTTGATAGTAGCTTTCATACTTGTTCATCCTTCCTGCCCGGAGCGGGACCTTGGTTTCATAATTTTATAGCATTGTGAGTGATAGTCGTTTTAAAGTCTTATGAGAATAACCCATTAGACCAATCCATCGTAGATGATAAATTACGTCAACCTCAAGAAAATCCCATGAGCATAAAAATTATTGTTGATGAAAATATCCCCTTTGGAAGAGAGTTCTTTGGTTCGTTGGGCGAGGTGACCCTCCTCTCTGGGAGACATATTACCCACGATACCCTCCAAGGTGCATCGGCCCTCATTGTTCGATCCATTACACCCGTCAATGAGGTCCTTCTTGCCGGAACGAACATTCAGTTTGTGGGAAGCACGACGACTGGAATCGACCACATAGATGTCGAGTATTTGAAACAGGAAAGGATTGGGTTTAGTGCCGCCATTGGGGCCAACGCTAATTCGGTGGCAGAATACGTCCTAACAGCCATTCTCATGCACAGCCATCAAAGAGGCTTACGCATCAATGAGATCACCGTGGGCATTGTGGGAGTAGGGAATATTGGCACCCTCGTCGCTCAAAAGGCCAAAGGGCTAGGGATGAAGACTTTATTACATGACCCACCTCGAGCCCTGGCCACCGGGGACGCCAACTTTCTACCCTTAGAAGCCTTATGTGAAACTGACTTCCTGACACTACATGTCCCCCTTTCCAATGAAGGACCGCATGCTACGTTTCATTTGTTTGATGAGGATGACCTTGCCCAACTATCCTCTCACACGACCCTAATCAACACATCACGTGGAGCAGTTGTCGATAACCAAGCCTTGCTCGAGGGAATCAAGAAAAAAACGTTGCCACCACCAATTTTGGATGTGTGGGAACATGAGCCCAATATTAGTTGGGAACTCTTGAACCACGTCGCCTTCGGAACTCCGCATATTGCCGGCCATTCCTTCGATGGCAAAGTTCAGGGGGCCAAACAGGTTTTTCAAGCAGCATGTGATTTCTTCCAAAGCCCACTCCATGCCCCTGTCCTCCAAGAACTCCACACTGAAGCCCCCTGCTCCATCTTGATCGACGCAAAGGGAAAAGACCCTGAGAATATCTTCTACGAATTAGTGACCCAAGCCTATTCCCTCCACGAGGACCATACTCGCCTGAAAAACCTTCTCCAACACCCCGATGAAAATCGACCACAGAATTTTGACCAGCTACGCAAGCACTACCCTATGAGAAGAGAATTCCATACACAAAAAGTGGAGTTAAGAAATGGAAGTCCCCTTATCAAAAACCAGATTAGGTGCCTAGGGTTTTTCATCAAATAATTGTTTTTAAAATCAACAAGTTAAATATTTTATTGACAAATCAACAGGTACAATCTATACTAAATTTTTTAATTCCTATCGGAATAGTAGGATTTAATGCTAAAGGTTCCACTAAAATTAACCTATGGAATCCTGGCTGCGTTGGATTTAGCCCATCATTATGGGGCCAATCCCATTCAAGCCAAAGTTATTGCACACAGGCAAACCATTCCTGCACGCTTTATTGAACAAATATTGCTAGCTCTCAAACATGCGGGAATAGTGGAAAGTTCAAGAGGAGCTCAGGGAGGCTATACACTCTCCCGGGCCCCAGGGAAGGTGTCCTTATCCGACATTGTTCAGGCCATTAATGGCTCTCAATCCCTTTCCCATGCCCAAAACGGTAGGTCTAATGGCCACTCTCCGACCCATATACATCGGGCGGTCTTGTTAACTACAATATGGGGGAAAGTAAAGGAAGCGGAGGAGAAGGTTTTATCCTCCATCACACTTGAGTCCCTTGTTGAACAATGTAGTCAACTCGAAGGTCAAGATGGGCTCATGTACCATATTTAAATTTTATTATGCCGTTGTTTCGGCTAAGGAAAGGGAACCATGGCACAGGCCAATAAACACATAACACTAAATACGGAAAACAAAGTGGTCCTCAATACCGAGCATGAAGAGGCATTGAAAGATTTAGCACGACTGATGGTTGAGGCTGATCGACAATGGATTACTCAAATGGAATATGACCTCACGCCTGACAAAGCTCACAACGTTCAATTTTTCATAAGGCATTGGGGCTCATGGGCACAAGCCGTCGAACAAGCCAAAGCCTATATGCATCTTCAACAAGAATTTGCCCCCAAACCCTCGGAATATTCTGGGTACGTCCAATGCTTATGTGGAAAAGCCCTTCATTGTGAAGAGAAATTTTGGAGTCCTGATCGTCGGAGAATTCGGATGTGTGATTCCTGCCGAGCCTGGTCTGATGGCATCACTGTGGATGAATCATTGCTCTATATCAGTGATGACTCTCCAAGTGGAAGAAGCGCCGCCTTGAAAGCCCAAGCAGGACAACGGGCTGCCAAAGCCAAAGCAAAAGAAGAAGAGGCCAGTTCGACTACGCCACCTGAAGCAAGATCGACATCCTATAAAACGGGAAGCCGGTCCAGAAGCTCAAACTTAAATAGATGTGAAAAAACCAAAAAATTGACCCGTAAATAGGAGGAAATAGGAAGCACATCATGAAGACTGGCCACACGACAACCATTCCAGAAATTAAAACGACTCCCATTCCCCAGGAAATCTTGGAGGAGATCGAAACGTTTGAAGAAGAAGTCAAACGTCTGGAAAGTGGAGATACACCTCTTGATGTGTTTAAACCCTTTCGCCTCCAACATGGAATCTATGGCCAACGACAACCAGATGTGCAAATGGTCCGGATTAAAATTCCCTTTGGAGGTCTTACGGCCAACCAATTGAGACGAATTGCCGAACTCGCCGATACCCATGCCACAGGGGTTGGACATGTGACCACCCGTCAGGATATCCAATTCCACTATGTACCGCTCACCCAAGTGGGAACGGTGATGAGAAAGTTGGCGGAGGTGGACATCACCACCCGGGAGGCCTGTGCCAATACCGTTCGTAATGTCACCGCCTGTCATTTAGCAGGGATTTGTCAGGGGGAAGTGTTTGACGTGACACCCTATGCGAAAACGGTAGCCGCCCATTTACTGAGAAATCCACTCACGCAAAGTTTACCCCGAAAATTCAAAATCGCGTTTTCTGGATGCCGCCATGATTGTGCCCTGACTCCCATTCACGATATCGGACTGCTCGCCGCCAAAGCCGAAGATGGCACGATGGGATTTCGGATGGTGGTTGGAGGAGGACTAGGATCAGCACCCCGAATTGCTCACCTCTTACGCGAATTTGTACCAATGGATGAATTGCTGCCGACCATTGAGGCGGTCATTCGAGTGTTTGATAGCCTAGGGAATAGAAAGAATCGAAGCAAAGCACGAATGAAATTTGTGATTGACAAACTCGGGTTTGAAGAATTTACCAAGCGATGGGAGGAAGCCTACCAATCCATTCAAAAGTCCCAACCTTCCAAACAACCTTTGAAGGTACTCACGCATGAGGATTCGGCACCTTTGATCATGCCAAGTAAAAGTCAAAATGGGAGCAACGGACATGGGACGGGGTCCACACCCTTTGACGCCTGGAAACGAACAAATGTCGTCAAGCAAAAACAGGAGGGGTTCGTAGCCGCAGTTCTCAAATTGCCCATGGGAGACATTACCACTGATCAAATGTTGGCCGTGGCGGATTTGGCAGATACCTTTTCCAATGGAAATATCCGGACGACCATTAATCAGAATCTCATCATTCGTTGGGTACCCGAATCAAAAATCCAGGAACTCTATCACCAACTCGCTGAGTATCATTTGGCTGAACCCGGGGCGGAACTCATTGAAGATATTGTGGCGTGCCCCGGAACCGACACCTGCAGCCTAGGCATTACCTCATCCAAAGGCGTGGCCCGTGCCCTTGCCGAAGTCTTTCCTCCTGGCCAAGTACCAGATGATCTCAAAGGCGTGGATATCAAAGTGAGCGGATGCCATAATTCCTGCGCCCAACATCACATTTCAACCATTGGCCTTCATGGAGTCGGAAAGCGAATTGGAGAACATGTGGCCCCCGTGTATGAACTTCATCTTGGTGGGAACGTTGACGGAACACCAAAAATTGGACAAATGGTGGTGAAGCTTCCAGCAAAAAATGTCCCGTCCGCCATCTCCCATTTGATTGACATCTACCGGAGAGATCGTACCCGCAGCGAAGGGCTTCAAGCGTTTATTACTCGAGTCGGGAAAGTCGCCTTAAAGGAAGAACTCATTCCGTATTCGATCCTGCCTCCCTATGAACAAGATTCGTCCTACTACATGGATTGGGAAGCCGACCAAGAATTTTCAGTGGAAGATCTGGGGCCCGGAGAATGTGCCGGTGGCGCCCTAGAAATGATCGATAATCGCATCCTGGAAGCCGATCAAGAACTGTACCAGGCCAAACTGTCCGCGAAAAAACATCAACATGGGTTTGCCGTCAACAAAGCCTATCGGGCGGTCATCGCAGCAGCGAAAGCCATATTAGTCACTGAGGGGATTGACCCCAACACCGATGCCGACACCTTGGCTGAATTGGATCGGGTACTGGCCTCAAAAGGAAATATCATCCCAGCCAGCTACCGGAATTTAGCTCCCCAGGTTGAAGACCTTGGGCCGAAAGATCCATCCGCAGAATTCACCCAATCCAAGATTGCATTTGCTCGGAGCTTTGTGGATGCCTGTCGAACAGCGACCGAGGAACTTGGCCAAGACCTCAAACTCGGCGTCGACGAAATAGGGCAAGTTCCACCCTCTTCCCAACAAGAGCCCTCTGCGACAAATGGTGCTACGGCGAATGAAGAGTCGGCGGCACCGGTTTTGGATCTTCGAGGGGTCATGTGCCCACTGAACTATGTCAAAACCAAACTCCGCTTGGAGATGATGGATGATGGGGATCAACTTGAAGTCTGGCTCGATGCCGGGGACCCCATTAAGAATGTTCCCATGAGTTTACGTAACGATGGCCACAAGGTTTTGGCGGAAGATCCGTTAGAAGCTGCCGAAGAACATTTCAAAGTATTAGTCGAAAAAGTCGAAGCCTGACATCGGTGGGATCATGAATAGTGGAACCAGCACGCCACCGTCAGAGCCCCAACTTCTCGACCTGAATCAACGCCTCGAGAACCAAACCCCTCAGGAAATTTTAACGTATGCGCTCTCCCAGTATTTCCCGGGGATTATCCTGGCGTGTAGCTTTGGGGCCGAAGATGTCGTGCTCGTCGATATGATGTGTCGGATCAATCCTCAGGCGCCACTGTTTTATTTGGATACGGACTTTTTGTTTCCAGAAACCCATGACGTACGGGATCGTATGATCGCGCAATACCATTTAGCCCCGGAACAAGTCCTGCAAGTGAAATCCAAACTGAGTCCAGAAGAACAAGCCGAACAACATGGTGCAAGCCTGTGGCTTCGGCGCCCGGATGAATGTTGTCAATTACGAAAAATAGAACCCTTAACCCGAACGTTACAAAATTATTCAGCGTGGATAACGGGTATTCGTCGAGATCAATCCCCCACTCGGGCCAACACCCCAGTTATTGAGTGGGACACGAAATTTCAGTTGGTAAAAGTGAACCCTCTAGCGAAATGGACCAATGAGGACGTCTGGTCATATATTCGTACTCATGAGGTTCCCTACAACAGTCTCCACGATCAACATTATCCCAGTATTGGGTGTACCCATTGCACCGGACCAGTCATGCCAGGAGAGGACCCACGATCAGGGCGCTGGCAACATTCTGAAAAGACTGAGTGCGGGCTCCATCCATCGTAATTGCCAACAACCGCGGAGTCATCAACAGACTGGGACCGCACCAACTCCGTAGACAGCAGGCATGGTGTGGTAGCAACAAGCATGTATAGAACGAAGACGCCATGTCCAGGATGAATAGGAATCATGAATAATCTCATAGCCAAGATAGGAAAAGGTCAACGGGGATCCAAAGATCTGACGTGGGAAGAAGCTCGAGAAGCTGCAGCAGCCATGATTGAGGGCCAAGCCACCCCCTTTCAAACCGGAGCTTTTCTCATGGCTATGCGCATCAAAATGGAAGCCGTGCCAGAACTTGCCGCCTTTGCCCTTACTGCCAGGAAATACGTGGCCCCGCTTTCACTCTCGGAACACGTGAAGGTGGTGGACCTTCCCATTTATGGAGAAAAGCATGAAACCTTTCATGTGTCGATCGCCGCGGCCATTGTCGCCGCAGCGGGCGAAAGTTACATGCTTATGCACGGAGTTGAAAATTCTGCGGTAAAATCTGATGCCAGCCGTGTCCTAGCAGCCTTGGGAATACCAGTTGACCAGTCAACCCACGAAGTCACGGAACAACTCACACAATTACATTTTGCCTATCTCGATCTGGCCATTTACCATCCGCCTCTCGCTCGACTTCTAGGATTACGGCTTGAACTTGGGGTGCAAGGTGTATTTCACCCAGTGGCCCGAATGCTGAATCCGGCAAGAGCTCAATCCCAGGTCATTGGAGTATCACACCCACCCTATGTAGAAAAAATTACAGAAGCCGTGGCCATGGTGAACGACCAACGCCTCCTGATCTTACAGGGAGTCGAGGGATATCCGGAACTGTCGATTTCCACTCCCACGACCATGCGCGAATTACGTGCGGGTCACATCTCACCCGTGAACATGAAACCAAAAGATGTCGGACTGAACCCTGGAGAATTTCGGGATATGTCTGCCCCACTCGCCACTGCGGATCAGTCTACGATCCAACAAGAGGCTCATCTCATCCTTGGAATTTTAACGAACCACATTCAGGGGGGGCAACGAGATTGGACAGTCTTCAATGCCGGGATGTTGTTGTATGCAGGAGGCACAGTGCCATCGATTGGAGAGGGTGTCACCTTAGCGCAACAATTGATCCGTTCTGGAGCAGCCGCGTCAAAATTACAGGCTTTAACGCTCGCGCCTAAATCCCCACCACCCGGGAGCTTTGACCAAGCCGAGGTGCACGCGTGAAACATATCCGACAACTCGAAGATCAAAGCATCTATATTCTTCGAGAAGCGTATAAACATTTTGAGAATTTGGGCATGCTCTGGTCGATGGGGAAAGATTCCACCGTGCTGTTGTGGCTCGCGCGAAAAGCCTTCTTTGGAAATGTGCCTTTTCCCCTTCTTCATGTGGACACCAGTTATAAGATTCCAGAGATGATCGAATACCGCGATCGCCTCGCGAAGGAATGGCGCCTGGATCTGGTAATAGGACAAAACAAAGAAGCGCTCGCCAAAGGTATGAACCACACGCTCGGTCGGTTGGAGTGTTGCACCGCACTGAAGACGCAAGGGCTCAAAATGCTTCTGGAAGAAAAAGGATATACCGGCATTATTTTGGGTGTTCGTGCGGACGAAGAAAGTACACGAGCCAAAGAACGCTATTTCTCACCAAGAGATAAAAATAACGATTGGGATTTCCGTAATCAGCCACCAGAACTCTGGGACCAATTCAAGACCTCTTTTCCTCCCGGCACTCATGTTCGCATTCATCCACTGTTGGATTGGACGGAAATTAATATTTGGGAATACATCAAGTTAGAACATATTCCGTTTATGGATCTCTACCTCAACAAGGGATGTGGAACCCGTTATCGAAGCCTGGGATGCGCGCCCTGTACGACGCCCATCCAATCAACCGCAACGACCGTTGATGAAATCATTGAAGAACTCCGTAATTCCAATGTCGCTGAACGCGCCGGACGAGCCCAAGATGAAGGTCGCGGCATGGAATTACTCCGCAAAGATGGATATATGTAAATCATGACGACACTACAAGCGACCCCTACCAATGATCGAATGAATATTGTCATTGTGGGCCATGTGGATCATGGCAAATCCACTTTACTGGGTCGGCTGTATGCCGATACCGGGTCGCTCGCTGAAGGGAAGATCGAAAAAATTCAAGCAATCTGCAAACAACAGGGAAAAGAATTTGAATTCGCCTTCCTCTTCGACGCCTTTTTAGAAGAGCAGCAACAAGGCATTACGATTGACACGGCCCGAACATTTTTTTCATGGGAAGGTCGACAATACATCATTATTGATGCCCCTGGGCACAAAGAATTTCTCAAGAATATGGTGTCGGGTGCAGCGCGAGCCGAAGCCGCGCTCCTCGTTATTGATGCCTTAGAAGGGGTGCGAGAACAATCCAAGCGACATGGCCTCCTCCTGTCCATGCTGGGGGTCAAGCAAGTGAACGTGGTCGTGAATAAAATGGATCTCGTGAATTATCGTGAAGACATTTTTTTAGGCATTGAAAAGGAATATCGTGAATTTTTGGAGCACCTCGAGGTCACCCCTCAATTTGTCATTCCAGTAAGCGCGAAAAAGGGAGACAATATAGCCAACTCCAGTAACCAGATGAGCTGGTACAATGGGCCCACCGTACTCCAATCCCTTGCCCAATTTTCCACCGAAGGCACCCAACAACAACAGGCCCTACGATTTCCGATTCAGGACGTGTATAAATTTGATGCCCGAAGAATTCTCGTGGGAAAAATCGCCACTGGAACGATGAAAGTGGGAGACCGATTATTGTTTTCTCCTTCGAATAAATCCGCGATGGTCCAAACCATTGAGGCTTTTAATATTGAACCTCCTCCCACGGAAGCCCAAGCTGGACAATCCATTGGCATCACGTTGGATGAACAAATTTTTGTCGAACGTGGTGAGATTGTTACCCATGAAGACCAAATTCCGCTGGTCTCAACCACCTTCCGCGCGAATATCTTTTGGTTAGGGAAACGTCCACTCGATAAAGATCAGACCTATCTCGTGCGGTTAGCCACTCAGGAAATCGAATGCCAAATCTCGGCCATCCATCGTATTGTGGATGCCAATGAACTCACAGACACCAGCAACGAAAACCAGACGACCAGTGTTCAGCGAAATGAAGTCGCAGATATTACACTCAAAGCCAAAAACCCGTGTGCTTTTGACTTGTATAGTGACTTTGAAACCACGGGGCGATTTGTCATTGTGGATGAATACGACGTGGCAGGAGGCGGCATTATCACCCAAATGGTGCGCGATCGACAGGAAACGCTCCGGTTGGAAGCGCGCCAACGAGATTTTGCTTGGGTCCAGGGAAATGTGCGTCCCGACGATCGAGCCAAACACTATGGCCATCGAGCCGCCATTGTGTTATTTACCGGACCGGCCGTCACCGGAAAAACTTTTTTAGCGAAACAGCTCGAATCCGTGCTTGTCGCCGAAGGACGACATGCCTATATGTTGGATGCAGAAAATCTTCGTCGGGGCCTGGATGCGGATTTACGAGAAGGCGATGCCGGTGAAGTGGTCAGACGATATGGAGAAGTCGCTCGACTGCTCATCGACACGGGCATGATGGTGATTTCCACCACGAATCCTTTTGATCTTCCATCCGATCAGGTCGTGCAAGCGCTTCGGACCCTGGTCCACCCGGCTCCTGTGCTCACGATCTATATGAGTACCAACCCTGGGGAAGAACCTAATGAGGCAGACATGGCCTTTATTGGCCCAAAAAACTTCGACGACCTGACCCACCAAATCATCGCGACCCTAAAAAACAAAGGGATTTTAGCCGAAGCCTCAGGTACGCAGCCTGCCTTCCAATATTCCATATAACCTAGATTGATCAACTTCCTCTTAAACGGAAGAGGATAATTTTAATCCCGCAATTCCTACCACAATCACAAAGATACACAAGAGCCGAATAAGGTCACGGGATTCTTCAAATAAGACAATACCAAGGAGGGCCGTTCCCACAACTCCAATACCCGTCCAGATCGCATAGGCGGTCCCCAAAGGAATGGATTTCAAGGCCTGTGCGAGAAACACGAAACTCACCCCCATCGCCCCTATGGTGACAACACTAGGCCACAAACGAGTAAACCCCTCGGTGTATTTGAGCCCCACGGCCCATACCACTTCAAAGACTCCTGCAATCAATAACCATATCCAGGCCATGCCGTCCTCCTCCGGTTAGACAACCTGATACGTCCACATGTGTGGTTGTACCATGGTCATGGCCTTTTTCCAAAAAAGCCTTATGGCATGAAGAAGAAAAGAATGACCGACAAAGAAATATGGCTCCTACCTTTTCACCCAGCAAAACCTGGAGTATAGTGAAGGGAGTAGGAATACATCACAAAAAGAAGGGGGTGACCGGTTTCGACGGGGATCAAGAGGTCAGCGGTGCATGTCGAGCTCTCGGAGTCTCGTTAAACCTTCGGGAAAAAACAATAATTGACAACGATCAATTAGCCCTCGCGGCCTAATAACCCGCGACGTCTCTCTTCTTTTTGTCTGCGGAAGGGGAAGAGACGCCACTTAGCAGGCTGGTCCAATGCTGGTGCTCAGCGGCAGCGGATGAGAACTTTCTGGGCTAGCGGTCGTTCTAAGCCGGCTCATGGGCGTGGGCGAGCGCGAATATGAAAACATGGGCTACACATGTAGATCCGTTGTGCTGAAGTTCTTCGGACAGGGGTTCGAATCCCCTCACCTCCACCAATGAAAAAGCCCTTGGATCATTGAAGATCCAAGGGCTTTTTTTATGTCCACCTGGACACAGGAGGTCAGCGTAAAAGAGGGGTGGATTTATTTTCTTTGGATGACCGTTGCCTTGCCCGCCACAGTAAAAAGCCACCCAACCCAGTTCCCACAAGGAGAAAGGTCGTGGGTTCAGGAATGGGATCAACGGTTGGAGGAGGAGGAGAATCAGAATAGACAAGTTTTTTTAACTCAAAGGTTTCGGCCCATCCGGATTGGATCCAGGCCTGAAGAGTCACATCGTCAAACGCGGTATCGGAAATAAAACCCCAGAATCCACCAGAAAAGCTGTGGTTAATCGTTAACAGAGGCACACCCAACAAACCAGGAAGTGTTAGCTCAATGCCTTGCCCCGGTCCACCGGGTCCCGCCAAATCCCAATAGCCCCCAAAAGCTAAGCTGCTAGGCGTAAAGCTAAATGTGGTCGTCCAATTATTTTTTTTCCAACTACTCATTCGATCCCACCAGACCTGATTCCCCGTATCAACAGAACCACTATCGGACACAACACTGAGTCCAGGATTGAGATTCGTATCTGAAAAATCTTCTTCCGTGTAATTTCCAGAGAGAGCAGACTCCCAACTAGGTCGATCTGTATACACAGTAATGGATATCGCATGGGCGACAGGCCCGAATCCATGACCTATCAGAACCAAAAACATCACAATCACGAACAGCTGTCTCATAAGATTCTCCTCATAATTATCTCTTCCCCACGAATCCACATAATCAGACGTTCTTTTATATCAATCGGTTATCCTCCCTGCTGCCTTGATCCCCTCGGTCCCACA
>CAZKRH010000004.1:0-5602 GCA_964555115.1 uncultured Nitrospiraceae bacterium
AAAACCAAGGGCTGAGAAACGCTCCCATTGCTGCGCCTATCACCACCAACACCCCCACGACCATTCGTACTTGTCGCTCTAACGAAATGGCCTTTCGTCCCCTAATGACCGGATGCCCGTCGGCGATCCAACCTGTGATCCCTCCCTCCAGCATGTGGCAATTTGTTAGCCCCGCTTGAACTAAATGGTTAAAGGCCACTTTGACTCGATTGTGGGTGCGGCACACCAACACAACCTGCTTATCTTGTGCTTTCCGTTCCAGATCAGCCAACACCTGTTCCAGATCGGCTAACGGGACATTCGTTGAATCAGGAATATGCGCTTCTTCAAACTCCCCTGGCGTTCGTACATCCACAAGGATCCTCTCCACCTGTCGCCGAGAAGCATCTACTATTTCATGACTGCGAATCCATCGAAATTCCATTTCCCGCAATGATTTTGTCATCTCCATCATCTCACTCCTTTACACTGAAATGCTGGCCTTGTGGGAAGAGGTCCCCAATATTTTTCCTGCCAGATTATCCCTCATCTCCATTTACTCCAGATTATATAGCAACAGACATGCCAACTTATTCTTTATCGGAGGCAATCCATTAAGATATAAAAAACAGCTATTTGGGATACATTTTCAAAGAGGATCAAATCCAAGATGTCAGAATGTTAACGGAATAACGATAAGGGGATGCGGTAACATGTTAACGTTATAAGGAGGAATTGGCGACAATCTTCAAACGATTCATTTTTTCCAAAGGGTGCCCCTGCTTATTCCCAGCAATTTTGAGGCTTCTCCTTTGCGACCTTCCCATTGCTAAAGAGCCTCAACAATGCGACTTCGTTTACCTTGGTCTTTGGTTGTCATTTCACTCACACCGGAAACCGCTCCACTTCTCTCAAATAAAGGCTTTCGTATTTCTGGGGAAAAATCCCATAGCATCAAATATTCACCCGTGACGGTCACAAATGCATGCTCCATGTGTATTCCGAAATTCTCGAACATTAGCCTGGCCAGGCATACTGCACCAGGCACTGAAGCGCATCCTGCGCCATTCCCTTCACACCAGACTTTTCTCTGGAAGTCCCCTGGCTCATAACATGATTGACGAGCAGCGGAATATCTTCCCTTCGTTCCCGCAGTGGGGGTAACGTAATTTCAAATACTTTTATCCGGTCATAAAAGTCCTCTCGAATGTCGACGGAGGCCATGCGTTTTTTCATATCTTGGTTTGTGGCCGTCATTAACCGGACATTCACGTGAGTACTACGATCATCCCCCCCTCGACGAATGTCTCCTTCTTGCAAAACCCGCAACAATGTCAACTGAAGTAAGGGACTCGTATCCCCAATTTCATCTAAGAATCGAGTCCCATCTATTTTCCTGACTTCATCACGGCTTCCTTGAATCAGTTGTTTTCCGTTCTTTAGATGTGGTTTTCTCTCCGTCAACCAATTTTTTTCGATAAAGAACTGACTCTCGCATCCCGACAACTTAGGTATTCACAGTTGTTGGGTTTCGTCAGGCAATCACTCTATTTTCTAGGATCCCTGGCCTTTGACCATGAAGAACGACAACTCCCCAACCCTTCCTCTTTCCGTCCCGACTGGGAACCCTGCACGTCTTTGGCTCAGTTACTGGCCACAACAACAGCCTGCCATTCATACGTTGAAATTAACCTCGGTCCTGGTTCATCCCTTTGGGCTTCGATTTGAAACAGGATCCCCTTTTCCTTTAGGAACTCAACTTCATATTCGCCTCTTACTTCCTCCCATGACGGCCATTGCCCTCCAAGGAGTCATCTCAGATCTCGAGGAAGCCCCGTTAGGTGACTCCCTTTCTATTGTATCCATCCGATTTACCACTATTCGAGAGACCGACCGACAACGGCTCACTGATTTTTGTCACCATCGTGTCCCACTTCGCTTGCGAGCCCATAGTATCCCTCAATTCAGCCCTCAAGCCATTCCTTCGGTTCAATAGTAGAACTTCCGGGTTTTCCCCTTCCGTCTTCTTATAGCTTTTTTAATTTTGGACATCACGCCCCAAGGAACTTGGAGGATTCATGGCAGTCTGTGGAAATGAAATATTGGATGGGGGCTGTCATTTTTGCCAATGACAGCCTCCTGACTCTGGCAAGTCTTATTTAGCAGCTAGCAATGATTGAAAGCTGGGATCCGTCTGAAAGAATCCCTTCAAGGTATCATTTTCAAAAAGGTAGGCCCATGACTGAAGCGTGGCCCCTGGAAGCTGTTCATACCAATCCCTGGCCTCTTGCAGCAATGTTAACATGGCCTGGTTATCTCGGTTCGGCATAAACACCAAACTATAGGCTTTCGCATAGGCAGCCGTAAATTTATCGAGGGAGTTCTCGGTCATGTGAAACGCCTCATCGGCCTCTTGATAGCCACGCATGATATCTGGATCATCAAAGTGTCGGTTCCAGGCCACTTTACTAATTCGAGACCATGCTAATTCCAACAGAATTCTGGCTCGAAACTCCCCCTGTTCTCCTGGTACTTCTGTTAATAATTGTTGGGGGGTCATGATGGCTGACATTTGGTCATTGGTCCACCGATACGCCAGACTTAACCGCAATCGGTTTTGAAAGTCACCTGGTTGAAGATCCTGCAAATTTTCCATTGCTGGAATCATTCGATAGAGGTAGTCCGCAGGGGTCGGCTCTGCTTTTCCTCCCATTTCCATATCCAACGATAAATCCATCCGATCGGTTTGCGCCTGGATGGTCCAGTACAACTCATTGTGACGCCGGGCCAACGCCTTATCACTAATTTCCACACCATGTGTCCGAGCTCCATAGGCGAGGAACCCGTCATACAATTCTTGTGCAATGGATTCTAACGCTAATTGATGTTGGGGATGGATGGACAGAACCCGATTCAATAAGGTTATTCGCTCTTGGCGATCAGGAAACGCTTGAGCCCGAATGACCGCGGAATTCAAGGCTGCTGGGTCATCTTCAGGTTCCCACCATTCCGTGGTGTTAGGCATATACCCGCCTGCTTCAATCACGAAGGGGATGGTCGTCCCAAATTTTGACTCCAACGGTATATTGAGCACGGCGATATCAATGGGAAATCCATGTTGCTTCAAATCAGATAACACCACCCATTTGGTCACCACCGCTTTGACCGGACGTAGAGGTTTTTTGTACGGGACTGCCCAATCTTTTTGTCCTGGAGCATTGCCCACCGGAGATCGAATGGGATCAGAGTAGGTCACTTTCATCCGCACCAAAGTCGTGGGCACTGCGACAACATGGTCCTCCTCCTTGACTCGAAAGGACGCGTGAGGCAATGGCCCAGTTCCCAGTAGTTCCAAGGAAAATCCTACTGATCCTGCCGTGGATCCAATATGTTCCATGACAAAATATGAGGGGGGCAATTGTCGGGCACCCGTTTCTGCAATGAGAAACCTTTTAAAGTCTGCAAAATTGACTAAACCCCGTTTGCCTGGCCATAGGGTATCTAACCCACGATCGCGACTATCGAGGGCTTCTGCATGGGCCACCACCAGCCGTTTCCAACACCAGGAATACACGGGATCAGAGGAGGATGGCATGGAATCCCCAAGCTGAGGATTGTCTTGAAGCATTTTTAAGAGACAGACAAAATCTTGTTGGGCTACTGCCATCGGATTGCTCGTTGCCAGAGCATGGGCATAACTCTTGACCGCCTCAACCACGGCAACCTCCTGAACCTTTTCCACGGCATGCCCCACAGACCCCAAGCCTATCATCCCACAAAACATTCCAAGAGTTATGATCATTCTTAACGGCAATCTTGTTTGGAAACCTACCCCGTCTTCCCGACCACTATTTTCCACTTTTCCCTTATTCCTCCAACTGGCATATCTCATTTCCCGCTTCTCCTTCACGAAATTCATTCACACCACAGTACACTCTGCACCCAACATCTTCTCACTTTACCATATCTTTTCCACTGGCCACCACGATACTTCCCGTCATGACATGACCGGGCAAATCGCATGAATAGGAGTAGACACCCAA
The DNA here is from genome assembly GCA_964555115.1 of uncultured Nitrospiraceae bacterium. Classification (GTDB taxonomy): domain Bacteria; phylum Nitrospirota; class Nitrospiria; order Nitrospirales; family UBA8639; genus CAZKRH01. The sequence goes on from CAZKRH010000004.1 coordinate 4,023, forward strand.
CTCGTTTGGGGTAAATACGATTTCGGTCTGCCCATTTGAAGGAAGCAACACTCTGATCAAGCCCTCCTTACCAAATTCAGGAGCACCATTCCCACTCACTTGGAGACTTATGTTTGATAGTAAGCCTTTGGGCACAAACGCATGCAATTCGGTATCGTTGTTTTGAATGATCAGTCTGGTTTTCTGACCCTTTTGGATCTGAATAGCTGCCGGGTGGAACTGACGTGCCTGAATTTGCACGGTAATCAGTACCTCATTCCCTTGACCTGAGGGAACGTTCAGTAAAGGTGGACTGGCCATGACCACGCAGGTTCCACCCACGACACTAGCTAAAAAAACGGCTGCCAGGTTTCTCTTGCGTTTTTTCCACATCAAACAAACCATATAATCCCTTGAAGGTGTGAGACAATGAACCCGTCCCCTTTTCAAATTCCAACTTCGCTCACCCTCTCAGATCACAGACCATTTAACCTCATGTCTGAATTGTACAAAGTTTCCTCACTCCAAGAAAAGGATCTAAACGGAAAGGAGCCAATACGTAGTTCCACTAGACCGGACCCATAAAATCAGGTCAATTTTCATTTTTCTCCCAAAAAATACTCAAGATTGGCAGGAAAGGGCCGAGACAACTTGTAAACAAAAACTTGGTGAAATGACTTTTAGTTAGTTGGGATTTCCTTAATGTTCACGAATTACCTTATTCTTTTCCTTCTGTTGGGGGTCATTCTCGCCTTTGCGTGGCATGAGCTCTCCCGATCCTCCATTAACTCTAACTTTGGGATGGCCCTCCTTCGGAAGCGACTCCATTCCGATCCAGAGACCAAATCGCCAGGGAACAGTCCTCACAAGGGTCATCCTTCCTCCCTGTAAATGGCTTCCCCTTTTCCCTAAGTCTGTATCTCTCTCCATCTACTTTCCTGATCCCAGAATTCATTCTCTCTTCCTCGATCATTCCCAAAACACTTCATCTACCGTTTCCTCACGAGATTACTATCGTAAGCGTCGCTGTATTGGTACGGACATGGTGTTCCCAATGAAGCTGTTGGTGGTCAGAGTCTCATCCAAAAAAAATCTACATTTTAGGGGTGCAATTAGGCTGGTTCTTTTACCATATCAGGAGATCGTTCATACTCTTTTACAAAATCCTGGACACCTTCTTCCCAGGGAGGAAGGAGAAAGTCATGGCCGTGCAGAGTCGTCAATACGGTAGAATGAGGTCGGGGGGCAACATGCGGGAATTCTATTCCAGGTATGGGAATAATCTTTGTCGAATAGCCCAAATACTGATAGAGAACTTGTGTTAATTGGTACCAACTCGCTTTTCCACTTCCTGCCATATGGTACATGCCATAGTTTTTGGTCTTCAGGAGCTTGGCTATTCCTTTTACCAAATGCGGAGCAAACGTGGGAGAGCCGAATTGATCGTCAACGACACGAACCTCTGGGCGATGACTCAGGGCACACATGGTCTTCAAAAAATTCTTGCCCACGGAATGGAAGAGCCAGGCTGTGCGAACGATAAAATGCTTGGCGTTATGTTGTCCAACTTCAACCTCACCTGCCAATTTACTTTTGGCATA
>CAZKRH010000005.1:0-2072 GCA_964555115.1 uncultured Nitrospiraceae bacterium
TGTTTGGTTCCCTCATTTTCTTGGAATGCAGGGGACTCAGAAATGTGTATGGCTTCAGTGTTTGGGTTCTTATTCATAGGCTCCTCTCATCTCCACCAAATTGGCTCGCTATTAAGTCCGCAGGTGAACACTTCGCAAAACGAAACTTTCCCCAAACTCTTTCCGTGAACAACCACAAGAATCCGGTTCCGCCTATGATTGCCAATCCTAACCACATCCAACCGTTCTCCCCAAAGCTCACGACTTGGAAGCCATGGAGAATCGTTACGAACGCCATGAGTAGGAAAAATGGACCAGTAAAATAACAATGGGTTCGTCCACACCGTGCGGCATTTGCCACGCATGCAACACTTTTCCACAGAAGAGCTCCAGTCCACATCACGGTTCTGGTCAAGGGGTCCAGAAAGATTCCAACGACCAGAATTACGCCAGGCAATCCCCATGCGAGTGCATAGATCCTGGTATCACTTACCCAATCTCGTGATTGACACGATTCTATTTTTGGCATTGGCTTGGCAGACTAGATTTCCTCATGTGTCTAACTTATGATAAACCCTGTAGTCACTACAGATGCAAGAGGGTTTTTTGTATAGAGGGGCAAATGGTAACGATTGGGGCATTATCCAAGCAGACAGGATGTCATATCGAGACGGTCCGGTATTATGAGCGGATTGGAGTGTTATTAAAACCTCCTCGCTCTGAAGGAGGCCACCGACTGTATGGAAGGGAGCACATTAAACGGTTGATGTTTGTCAGGCGTAGCCGGGAACTTGGTTTTTCGCTTGGGGAGATTCGTACTCTTTTAAAGTTGGTTGACGGAAAACAATACACGTGTCGGGAGGTAAAAGCACTCATGGAGGAGCACCTTGGAGATATCAAAAAGAAGATCTCTGATCTGAAGAGACTGCAAAAGACTCTTGCGGATATTTCATCGCAATGCGAGGGAGGGATGGTTCCTGAATGTCCCATTATCGATGCACTGTTTGAGGAAAAACACCCATGAATACGATTGCAGTATACGTTGGTGCGGCGATAGCTGAAATCGGCGGATGTTTTGCCTTCTGGACATGGCTCCGGTTGGGTCGGTCGCCTTGGTGGGGAACAGTGGGTACCGTGAGCCTTGTTATCTTTGGAGTGTTATTGACACGCTCCGAAGTGGCTTTTGCCGGGCGGGCGTATGCTGCCTATGGAGGAGTGTATATTGCGGCTTCGCTGTTGTGGCTATGGGGTGTAGAAAGGGTTGTCCCTGATTTGTGGGATGCTGTCGGAGCTGGAATTTGCCTTGCTGGAGCCGCCTTAATTCTTTGGGGACCACGGCCTCTGTAAAACCTGGGATTATCTCTCAGGATTCCAATACGGCATATGAGAAAATGTAGATTTCTCACGTTCTTTTTTGGGGAGATACGTAGGGTAAGTATCAGCCTGGGCTCAGTTGTTTTTCTCCCATCGCCCTCCCGGTGGACGTTGCCGCATAGCAGCGAAATTGATCAAGTCAAGTAAGTCTGACACCGATTCCTATTTCTGCGTTGTCGATTGTGAGAAGTCTTTAAGCCCTCTTTCGCAAAGAGGGGCAGGGGGGATTTAATGCGGGTCCAGATGCACGATACCCTCGATGGCAGAGGGAAAATCTCCCCCCACCCCTCTTTATCAAAGAGGCGAGTTCAGTCGACTTGGCAAGTCTGCATCGGTGAGGCTCATCCTCGTTATTCTCCACTACATTTTCACTCAGAACATACGATGGGACATGCGGTTTGGACACACTTAACAAATTTCTGAATTCTATTAGTGGCATCGTTTGGGGCCCCCTGATGCTGACTTTTTTAGTCGGGGTCGGAATCTATTTGACTATAGGCTTGCGGGCAATTACCTGGCGAATGTTGCCCTATAGTTTACTACTCCTGTGTCGTAGTCGTATTTCCAGTCCGGGTGACCAAGGAGACATTACTCCTTTTCAAGCCCTCATGACGGCCCTTTCCGCCACCGTGGGTAGTGACAATATTGCCGGTGTGGCGACGGCTATTTTTTTAGGAGGCCCCGGGGCGGCTTTCTGGATGTGGGTCACGGCTCTATTC
>CAZKRH010000006.1:0-1907 GCA_964555115.1 uncultured Nitrospiraceae bacterium
GAGAGACCGAGGACGAATATAATTGGTGTTTAGAACAAACCATTCTGAAAGATGGGAAACCTTGGGATGCCAACATGGTGTTAGATGATGGTGGGGATCTCACCTTAATGCTTCATCAAAAATATCCAGCCATCCTGGACCGGGTTCATGGCATTACAGAAGAAACCACCACGGGAGTCCATCGGTTACAAGAAATGTTGACCAAAGGAACGTTAAAGGTTCCCGCGATAAATGTGAATGATTCGGTCACCAAATCAAAAAATGATAACAAGTATGGGTGTCGTCACAGTTTAAATGATGCCATTAAACGGGGTACTGACCACCTGATGGCAGGAAAAAAAGCTCTTGTGATTGGTTATGGCGATGTAGGAAAGGGGTCAGCGCAATCCCTTCGACAAGAGGGTATGATCGTCAAGGTGACAGAAATTGACCCCATTTGTGCGATGCAGGCTTGTATGGATGGGTTTGAAGTCGTGTCTCCATACAATAACGGGAATAATACGGGGAAAGTGGACGATATCAATAAGGCTCTTCTCCAAAATACGGATCTTGTGGTAACCACCACAGGGAACCTGAACGTGTGTGATAGCGCCATGTTGGAATCATTAAAATGTGGGGCGGTGGTCTGTAATATTGGGCATTTTGATAATGAAATTGATACCGCCTTTATGCGCAAAAACTGGGAATGGGAAGAAGTCAAACCACAAGTGCACAAAGTCTATCGTGACAAAGCCAGTAATGATTACCTGATTCTCTTGTCTGAAGGACGGTTGGTGAATTTAGGTAATGCCACTGGTCATCCTTCTCGCATTATGGATGGGTCTTTTGCTAACCAAGTCCTCGCACAAATGTTCTTATATGAACGGAAGTTTGCCGACCAATCTGGTGCGGAGGTGACGCTTCAGGTTTTACCCAAAAGTCTGGATGAGGAAGTGGCTGCTCATATGGTTCGCGGTTTTGGCGGGGTGATTACCAAATTAACTCCCGTACAAGCAGATTACATAAATGTGTCCGTAGACGGACCCTATAAAGTTGATAGCTATAAATACTAAAGGAGGTTGGGTTCTTCAGGAACACCAAAGGTAACCTACGCCTTTCTTTTCACTTCAAAGATCCACTGGGAATTCATGTATCTCCACGAAGAATTTCCAGTGGATCTTTTTTATTGCCCGCCGTCCCTTCATTTCACAAAAAAGGTCACGTGTCATCTATTACTGCCCAAAAGAGAGATAGCTAAGGCCTCCAGCTAATACTGTCCAAGACAGGATCTGTGGAATAATTAAAAATTTCTGGATTACAGACGGTTCTTGATACATGCCCTAACACACGGAAAGGGCTGGGGCTGTTCAAAAAGGCTGTCCAGCAAGGCCGTAGGGGCTTTGGCGCCCGGAGCGAACACGGGAGTACGTGAGGACGACAAAGGCCCGAGAACGCCGCTGGCGGCCTTTTTGAACAGCCCCAGACAAAATGTAGGGAATTTACGGCAAGCGATTGGCGAGAGAGGAAAACTGTTGAAGAAAAGTTTTTCTCTGGGTGCGTGCCTTGTTTGCGGTTGAAATAGGATCCCTAAAGGTGAGTTGTGAAGGTGGGGGAGGCAATGACTTTGAATATTCCAATTGGGGGACATATTGCAAAAGGGTACTTGGGGTGATTCCAGGTTGGCTCTTCCATGGATTATAAAGTGGGTCTCCGAGAAGGACCATGTGCCAACTAAGGTATCGGGTCGTCAGGTAATAGGCTTCCACCAACGAATAGTGACCGGAGAGCAAGAGACCATAAAATTCAGAAGGGAGTGGAAAAGCATCCAAATAGGGTTCGCTGGTTGAACCCAAGGTGACAGTCAGGCCTTTCTCCAAAGCATTTTTGCACCAACCCCTCTCTGATGGGGTATGAAGACTCACCGCCTC
>CAZKRH010000007.1:0-11763 GCA_964555115.1 uncultured Nitrospiraceae bacterium
GTTCGCAGGCATCTGTTCCTTTAGCTAAATCATCAATTTTCTCAACTCCCCCGAGAGCAAAGCACGGAAAATTGGTGGGGGGAATTTTATCGGAACTTGGAACTTCAGGGAGTCTAAACTTTGTGAAAAATGCTGGATGGAAAAAACTGGAGGATTTTTTAGCGCTCCAGCAGTTTGCTCGTGGAGAGGTGGCTTGGTTTTCTTCTTGTGGACAGCGAAAGACGCCTATTGCCTTAGAAGCCTATCAATCGGCCATTCAAAAAGGTTTTGCCAAGCAACCGCGGTTAGCGGAAGCCCATCATAAATTAGGCCTGGCGCTCAAAGAGTCAGGCAAGTTACCCGAAGCCCAAAAAGCCATTGAACAGGCCTTATCTATTTCCCCTAATAATTCTACCATCGTGAATAGTTTGGGGACGATATTCGCCCAAAGAGGGTATGGCCCAGAGGCCGTGAAACAATTTGAGCAGGCTATCGTGTTCAGGCCGAATTATGCCAAAGCGCGGTTCAATTTGGCTGAAGCTTTAGAGCGAATTAATCAGCGACGGGCTATAGTAGAATATGAAACCTATTTGGCTCTTGTTGAAGGAATTCCCGAGGAAGAACACCAAGCAGTGTTGGCGCAACAACGGGTGAAAAAACTCAAAGGAGAATAGGACCAACTTTTGAAAGAGTGATTGGGGTCCTTATTCCCATGGCCCTTTGGGGCGTTCTATAGGACAACATGAAATTTTACGCTGTTCGGGTGGGCCGACGTCCTGGAATTTATTCCACGTGGGATGCCTGTCAAAAAGAGGTGAAGGGATTTCCTGGAGCCATGTACAAATCGTTTACCAGCGAAGAAGATGCCCAGGTTTTTATTGACGGCAACTCCAGACACAAGCCAACAGACATACAAGAAGGAAAGGATTCAGTATCCCCTTCCTCTCTCTCTGTCGATATTTGGGTTGATGGATCCTGTTTTCAACATGCTCAACATGGTTTGAAATGTGGGTGGGCATTTGCGGTGTTTGAAGGTGAGCGTGAACTTCATCGAGCCAATGGAAATGATATTCCTGAGGAAGCCAGGCCGCAACGCAATGTGGCCGGGGAAATATGTGCCGTCTTGCGGGCCTTAACGTGGTGTCAACAGAAGGGAATTTCTTCCGCGAAGATTTATTATGATTATCAAGGTCTCGCAAGTTGGCCAGATGGGACCTGGAAGACTAAAAATTCCTGGACTCAGCGCTATGCAGAAACTGTACAGCATTCAGGAGTCCAGGTAGAGTGGGTCAAGGTTCAAGCTCATTCGGGAGTTCCTCAGAACGAACTGGTTGATCAACTCGCGAAGGAAGCAGCGGAACGGGATGAGAAATCTGGCTGAGAGAGATGTCGGTGAGGAAAGGAGGTTATGAATATCGTGGGAATGCTAAGAACGCAGGTTTTCCTTTAAGCCTATTCTAACTTGCCGTCACCTTTGAGATAATTTCGAAATCGATTCATGAGATCGTCTCCGAGAACTCCAACTTCCGGTTTTTCTTTAGTCATAAACTCTCGAATTTCCGTCAGTCGTTGTTCGGCTTGGTCATTGCCTTTCAACCGTTTGACTTTGACTAAGGCATCATCAAAGGCATCAAAGGTTAGCTCCTTATACCCAAAAGCTCGAATACGCTTGACAGCTTTCATCATAGCCCCGTTTCGAAATTGAGTCAGATGCTCCGAGTCAATTTCTTTCAGCCCCAGTTTTCTGGCACGTCGTTCAGCCGCTTTTCGAATCCCACTTCGGACAAAGTCAGGTGAGGTCAACAAGCGTTTCCAGGCTTCATCGGTCCATTCGACATGCTCTTGCGGGGCATCCCAGAGAGCGGTCAAGGTGGATTCATCCATGACGGTGAGTCCCTTTTCTCGAGCCAATTCCTCGGCATCGTGTTTCAACATATCCGCCACAAATTCTAAGGCAATGGGAGGAGAGTTTTTGATTTTCTCTTGCAGTAAGGTTTGAGCACCCTCTGTCCATTCCATTGGGGTGGCCTGGGCTTCTTTCGCATCACCAAGCGATTCAACTTTTTCAAAGAGGTCAATATTGACTTCTAGATGCCCACCTTCTCGAGCCACTTCTTCCGCAATTTGTTTGATCATTCCCCGCATAAATTCAGGAACGGATTCCAGACGTTTTCGAGCTTCAGCGGTCCAGGGTAATTTTCCCTCCGCCATGGCGGAAGCAGCCTCTTCCATCCCGGTGGCCCCGCCCATTTTTCCCATCATTTGATTTTTAAATTGATCTAGCAATTCTCCAGTAATAGTGGAATGGCCTAACTCTCTCGCCTTCCTTTCAGCCAGACGAGAAACCATTCCTCGAAGGAAAATTGGAGCACGTTCCATTCGTTGGAGCGCATCCGGCGCCCATGTAATGTCAGAAGGGGTTGCCGAAGAGTCTGAAGTACTCAATGGAGAAATCCTTGTTCCTGATGTGGTTCTTGATTCAGGAGTTCCTTAATTTCTTTTCCGGCCTTAAAAAACGGCATGCGTTTTTCAGGTACCGATACGGTTTCTCCCGTTTTCGGATTGCGACCATCTTTGGTTCGTCGAATTCGCAATCGAAAACTTCCGAATCCGCGAATTTCCGTCTTGTCGCCTCTTTGCAAGGCGTCGCGAATCGAATCAAAAATGCAGTTGACAATTTTTTCCGCTTCTTTTCGATTTAAAGTGGAAATTTTTTGGGCCACCAAATCAATGAGGTGAGCTTTTGTCATCTCCGTTTTCCTCTTCCCAGGTGGTTATTGTCAAGAGTTCGAAGAAAAGGGCTTTTTGGGCAAGCTCTTATTCTTTGAACGTTAAAATGCCATCAAATACATCAAGCGTAATCCCGAGCTAGTCGGGAATAAGCTATGATTTCCCCAAAATTGACTTTGCATGAATTCTCGGAAAGAAAAGCTCCTTGAGGGTTCCACGAGTCGATGAGGTTCCTGTATCCCACTCATCTCTGCCGCAATTTTTACCGCGGCGTGAAGATCTCCTAATTCATCGACCAACAGCATGTCTTTGGCTTGTTGTCCAGTAAATACTCGTCCATCTGCTAAAAGCTCTACATCCGCAATATCGAGGGATCGGCCTTCGGCAACGGCCTCGATGAATTGACGGTGGGCATCATCCATGAGGGATTGAAATAATTGGCGATCCTCATCTGACATTGGACGAAATGGGGAGCCCATATCCTTATATCGTCCACTTTTAATCGTGATATTTTTGACCCCAATTTTTTCTAACACCTCTTCAAAATTGGGTAATTGCATAATTACACCAATACTTCCGGTCAAACTGCCTGGATTGGCAATAATTCGGTCAGTCGCCACGGCAATGTAGTAGCCTCCAGAAGCTGCAACGTTTCCCATTGAGGCCACGACCGTTTTATTTTTTTCCTCACGAAGTCGTTTGACAGCCGAATAAATCTCTTGTGAGGGCGCCACTCCTCCCCCTGGACTATCTATACGGATCACAACGGCCTTCACCATTGGATTTTCTCCAAAGGTTTTGAGCTCATTGACGATTTGTTGTGAATCAAGAATCGGACCTTCGATGCGCACCAAAGCAATTTGATCCGCACCCACAGAAGGAATTTCCGATATCACCGCCTTGCCCACGAGGAACACAACTATTGCACTTGCGAGCATCCAAAATATCCGACGCCACCGTGAGGGGCGTTGGACAGGGGAATGAGGAAGTGTGTCTGCCATCGTTGCCTCGATCACCAAGGATAATTAGGCGTCTTCGCCTTCAGAGGTTGTTGCTGGTTCATTCGCCTGAGCAGCTCGACCCAATGAGGTATCGACTTCTCCCTGGGACGAATGAAAATCCTTGAGTTCTTGAGTTTCTGCATCCTGAATATATTCCCGAAGGCTCAAGGCGATTTTTCGTTCTTCACAGTCAACTTTCACGACCTTAGCTGTAACGGTGTTGCCCACTTGAAATTTTTCTTCGAGTTTTTGGTGGCCTTCTTCGCCCGCCTCACTAATATGAATGAGGCCTTCCACGCCACCCTCAAGTTCCACAAAAATTCCAAAATCGGCAATTTTCGATATGACCCCCTCCGTGGAGGTACCCACCTGATATCGGGTTGGAATATCTGTTTCCCAAGGATCATTGGACAATTGCTTGTACCCAAGGGATAGCCGTTCTTTTTCTTTATCGATACGCAGAATAATAGCTTCCACCCGTTGTCCTTTTTTAAAGAGCTCGGAAGGATGTTTGATATGTTTTGTCCAAGACATGTCAGAAATGTGAATCAGGCCATCAATGCCTTCATCTAGCCCGATAAAGGCTCCGAAGTCGGTGACGCTTTTTACTTTCCCCTCAATCTGGGTTCCGAGCGGATACCGAGATTGAATAATATCCCAGGGGTTTGGGGCGGTCTGTTTCATGCCAAGAGAGATTTTTCGGCCTTGTTGATCGACATGGAGGACTTGAGCCTCAATTTCATCGCCAATGGATACCACCCGAGAAGGATGTCGAACTTCATGAGTCCAGGACATTTCGGACACATGCACCAGGCCCTCGACTCCCGGTACGAGTTCCACAAAGGCCCCGTAATCAGTGAGGCTGACCACTTTCCCATTGACCCGGGTCCCTTCAGGGTATTTGGCTGAGACATCGGTCCACGGATCAGCAGTTTTTTGTTTCAATCCCAAGGAGATTCTCCCGGTTTCCCGGTCATATTTAAGCACCAACACTTCTAGGCGATCTCCAACAGAAAACATATCTGACGGATGTCCCACTCGACCCCAGGAAATATCAGTGATATGGAGGAGCCCATCAATGCCCCCGAGATCCAAAAAGGCTCCATAATCCGTAATATTTTTCACGGTGCCTTGGATGAGTTGTCCTTCTTTGAGGGTCGCTAGCGTGGTTTGTCGTTTTTTGTCTCGAGATTCTTCAAGGAGGGCTCGTCGGGAAATCACCACATTGCCACGGCGATGATTAATCTTAATGATTTTAAAGGGAAAGGTTTTGCCGACCAGCCCATCTAGATCCCGCACCGGTGTCAAATCAATTTGGGACCCAGGCAAAAACGCTTTCACCCCAATGTCCACCATCATTCCACCTTTAATACGAGAAATGACCTTGCCTTGAACCTCCCGATCTTCTTCGTGAGCAACTTCTAAATCTTCCCAGGTTTTCATCTTGTCCGCTTTTTCTTTGGACAGCAACAGATTGCCTTCAGAATCTTCGCGTTGCTCGATATACACTTGAATCTGGTCGCCAATAGCTAAGGTCGGCAATTCATCCGGCATGAATTGGTTGGTGGAAATGACGCCTTCGGATTTATAGCCAATATCGACAATGACTTTATCTTTTTGAATGGCCACAACTCGTCCTTCAGTAATGGTCCCTTCTTCAAAATTGCGAAACGTTTCCTCATAGAGGGCTGCGAGAGTTTCCTGATCCATTTCTTCAATTGGGTTTGCTGCAGTATCCATCCGATTCCTTACGTCTTCGTCTATGGGTTTCACGACAAAGGTATGACACTCAGGCTCGTTATGATGTAGCGGGCGGCTGAGTGACGGGGGTTGATAAAGGAGGATCAGCAGGTTGAGCCACGTTTCCCAATTCTGCGATCCGGGTCATAACTGTTTGGCTGATATGTCGAAAAAACGTTTTCCCTTGAAGCCCCTGATTATCCTCGTGAAAATGCAGGGGTTGTCCAAATTTAATTTCCACACGAGACAAGCGAGGCCAGGAGGATCCCATGGGTAAAAATTCATAGGTTCCCTGAATGTAGACGGGAATCACAGGGCACTGGGCTTCAGCCACAATGACTCCAAGCCCGGGTTTGCCTGGTTGCAGTTGCCCATTATGTGTTCGTGTCCCTTCAGGAAAAATGACGACCGCCTTTCCTTCTTTCAGTAATTGCTGGGCGATACCAAACGCATGACGATCCAGCCGTTCAGGTTTGAGGGGAATCCACCCCAAGCTCAGACATATCTTGTTAAACAGAGGGTTGGGAAATAAATTTGACCGACCTAAATACCAGAGTCGTCGACCAACCCCACATCCCAGAAGGGGGATATCTGCATAGCTGGCATGATTGGCGGCCAGCACAATGCCCCCGGATTTGGGAATATGCTCTGTCCCACTGGTTCGATATCTGAGAAAAACTCGTCCAAATCCATTGACTAGGATCCAGAGGATCCCATAAAACACTGTGCTCACAATGGAGCCGGTAGTGACTCCATCATCGTGTCGACGACCTGATCAATGGTCATGGTGGAGGAGTCGATGATGATTGCATCAGGAGCAGGGGTCAAAGGGGAAATGTTACGTGAACGATCTTGGGTATCACGATTGACAACCTCTTTCTCGACCTCCTGAAGTTCAATGGAATGTCCAGCCTGAATCACATCTTTGTGGCGACGGGTGGCTCGGGTGTGAACATCCGCTTCGAGGAAAAACTTTTTCTCGGCCAGAGGAAACACGCGAGTCCCCATATCTCTACCTTCGACCACGATACCTCCTGATTCAGCAAAGCCTTGCTGAAAGGGTAATAGCCACTCACGCACTGAAGGAAGAGCGGCAATGGTGGAAGCTAAACGGCTAATTTCTGGAGTTCGGAGATGTGGGGTCACGTCCTGGGAATTGACGGAAACCACAGTGTTGCCATCTCGAAAGGATAAGTGCAGTTGAAGAGAGTCCAATAATACACCCATATCCGTGGGGTGAGAATAATCTGTCTGTGTTGTCTGAACCTGCCAAGCTACGGCTCGATACAGGGCTCCGGTATCCAAATATATATACCCAAGGCGAGATGCGAGAAGCTTCGCTGTTGTGCTTTTTCCCGCACCTGCAGGGCCATCAATCGTAATGACCCATCGATGATTTGTGACCCTCAAGTCAACCTTATTAGGAGGAAAGCCCCATTATTATAGGACTCATCATGAATTTGTCAATAATTCCAATAGTTTGCCGTGAAATCCAGGAAAGGACGTGTCAATACAACTGGCATTGTCGATCGTAGTGGGAGAATTTCCAGTTAAGGCCGCAATAGCCAAGGACATGGCTACCCGATGGTCTCCATAGCTGGTGCAGGTCGCTCCATGGATAGTGGATTTTCCTTCAATGCTGAATCCATCAGGAGTTCCCTGAATATTGACTCCGAGCTTCGTGAGTTCCTGAACCATCGCTTCAATGCGGTCAGTTTCCTTGACGTGAAGTTCTTCAGCCCCACTGACCACGGTTCTTCCTTGAGCTAGAGCTGCGGCGACACAAATAATGGGAAATTCATCAATGCTTTGTGGAACCTGCTCTTTCGTGATCGTAATGCCTCGTAACGGCGCTGATTGGACGCGAAGGTCCGCTACGGGTTCTCCTGCCTCCTCTCGTTCATTCAAAATGGAGATATTCGCCCCCATGCGTTGAAGGATATCCACAATCCCGGTTCGAGCAGGGTTCATACCGATATTTCTGATGCAAATATCAGAATGAGGGACAATAGAGCCACCGACGAGAAAAAATGCGGCCGCTGAAAGGTCACCAGGTATGGAGAAGTTCTTGGCAGTAAACGAATGTCCCCCAGTAAGGTGGAGTGTGAGATCTTGTTTTTGGAAGGGGATGCCCAAATAGTGAAACATGCGTTCAGTATGGTCTCGGGAAAGTTGAGGTTCCGTAAAACGTGTAGTCCCCTGGGCAAACAAACCAGCGAGTAACACACAAGATTTCACTTGGGCACTTGATACCGGAGAGGTATAGTCAATGGCCTGAAGTTTTGTCCCGGAAATGGCCAAAGGGGCTAAGTCCCCTCCTTTTCTTCCTGTAATAATGGCTCCCATTTTTCTGAGAGGAGTCACGACCCGACCCATTGGCCGACTACTCAAGGATTCATCACCTGTTAATACAGTGAAAAAATCTTGGGCGGCGAGGATGCCGCTCAATAACCGAAACCCTGTTCCGGAATTTCCGAAATCCAAGGGTTGAGTTGGTTCGGTGAGTCCCCACAACCCTTTTCCGGTTACCTCCATAGAATCTGGATGGACGGTCATGGGAATGCCCAAGGCTTGTAGTGCCCGTAAAGTGTTCAGGCAGTCTTCTCCCGTACTAAAGCCGGTGATGGTACTGGAGCCTTCGGCCAAAGCGCTCAAAATGAAGGCCCGATGGGTGATGGATTTATCACCTGGAACGGTAATGGTTCCAGAAAGAGGTCCTGCAGGGGAAATGGTCAACGCACTCATGGAAGGCGAAGACGGGCTTCCTTGGCTTGATGGATCGCATGTTCCAGTCCCATGCTGTCCTGATTTTGAAGAAGGGTTTTGAACGTCTTAAGATGATGCTCATACCGTTCAATCATGGAAATTAAATTTTCCCGATTGCCCAAACAGATATCGCGCCACATTTCAGGAGAACTAGCAGCAATTCTGGTGGTATCCCGTAACCCACCCCCTGAAAACTTCAGCAGGTCTTCTTGTTGGTCTCCCGTTCCCTGAAGGTCGGTCAGGGCATTCATGAGGGCAAAAGCGACAATATGGGGTAAGTGGCTCACAGCCCCTAACATCCTATCGTGCGAAAAGGGGTCGATTGAGACCAGGTGCGAGCCTGCGGCGGTCCAAAGTTCTTTAATAACCGAAAGGGCATCACCATCAGTCCGAGAGGTGGGAGTGACGATACATAAGGCTTTTTGGAAAAGATCGGAGGTGGCTTCGCCAGCACCGGATTTTTCTTTGCCTGCAATAGGGTGAGCTCCCACAAAGCGGATGCCTGGAGGGAGGAGTTTTTCCATGTGTTCAACTAATGGCCCCTTAATACTACCGACATCGCTGACAATCGTGCCTGGTTCCAGCAGGTGCCCCCACGCCTCTACCTGAGAGGCATAACTATCGACAGGAGTAGCCAGGATGACCAGGTCCGTGCCCGAGAGGGCAGGTTGAGGGTCTCGCTCATACCGGTCGATGGCCCCAACTTTGACGGCTAATTGAAGGTTTTCCACCGTGCGACCAAGGCCGACCACAGAGTCGGCCATCCTCTGTTGCTTCAGAATAATTCCCAACGATCCGCCAATGAGGCCCACACCAATAATCGTGACTTGTTTGAAATGAGGGGGCATGTTTGTGAAGTGAAAAAACCCTAAAGATTGAAGAATGCTTGTGGGGAGTCCCTGATTGAAAATCGTCTGCGGTTTTCAATCAGGTCCTTAGATAGTGCGTCCGACGGCTTCTGCAATTTTCCCTAAATCAGTCATGAGTGTTTTAAAGCGATGGGGTTTTAAGGATTCTTCCCCATCACATAAGGCACATTCTGGGTTGGAATGGACTTCAATGAGTAATCCATCAGCCCCGGCCGCAATCGCAGCCTTCGCCATGGGAGCGACAAGGTCCCATCTGCCGGTTGCGTGGCTGGGATCAACAATGACGGGTAAATGAGACAATGATTTTAACGTAGGAACAGCAGTGAGATCGAGCGTATTCCGATACTGGGTTTCAAACGTTCGAATACCTCGTTCGCACATCATCACATTACGATTGCCGCGGGACATAATATATTCGGCTGATAGGAGAAATTCTTTTATCGTCGCTGCAAGCCCTCGTTTTAACAATACAGGTTTATCGTAGGCGCCGACTTCTTTGAGCAGTTCAAAGTTTTGCATATTTCGCGCGCCTATTTGGATAATATCTGCCTTTTCCAAGAATGCATCGATATCTCGCGGATCAATAATTTCACTGACAATAGGGAGTCCCGTTTGCTTTCTGGCTTCACTCAGATAGTCCAACCCCTCTCTGCCTAATCCTTGAAAAGAGTAGGGAGATGTTCGTGGTTTATAGGCCCCCCCGCGAAGAATATGCCCACCCGCGGCTTTCACATCGTGAGCAATCCCCACAGTGACCTCAGATTTTTCTACGGCACAGGGCCCTGCCATGATGGTGATTTTTGGACCGCCAATCGCAATCCCGTTGACGTCGATCACGGTGTCGTGGGCCTGAAACTCTCGACTGACTAATTTCCAAGGAGCCAAAATAGGGGTGACGCTTTCCACTCCAGGAAACACACTCAGCGGTTGGCTCTCCAAAATTCGTTCATCTCCAATCACCCCAAGAATCGTGCGTTCCTCTCCTTTGGAAATTTGGGTGCGAAGACCCAGTTCACGGAGACGATCGGTGACGTGATCAATGTCCTGTTCTGAAGCTTGGGGTTTAAAAACGATAATCATGTGGAAACTCCGACGTTTTCTGTCATGGGAAGATGATGGAATACTTTAGCTAACGCTTCAAGGAATCGGCTATTTTCTTCCGGTTGTCCAATCGTCACTCGAAGCATAGAGCCACGAATGTGTCGAATGATGATGCCTTGGCGAAGGAGTCGATCAAACACCTCCTTCCCATCTCGGTAGCTATCAAAATACAGAAAATTTGCTTGACTGGGAAGAGGATGGAGTCCCAATGATCGTAATCCTTCATCGACAACCAGCATTTCAGCCTCATTGATCGATCGACTGGTCGCCAAATGTTCCTCATCTTCAAGGGCAGCCAACGCGGCATGTTGGGCCAGTGAATTCGTATTAAAGGGGGGGGCGAACTCGATTCAAGTAGCTTATGATGTCAGGGGTGGTGATTCCATAGCCGATACGTAAACCTGCCAGTCCATATACTTTTGAAAATGTCCGAAGGACAATGGCTTGGCGATGATCTCTGACATATTGAAGAGAGTCCGGGTATTCCGCAGAACGAACATATTCATAATAGGCTTCATCAAAGACGACAATGACATGATCGGGAATGACATCCATAAAGGTACGAATTTCCTTCTCCGTCATCATCGTTCCAGTAGGATTGTTGGGATTACAAATAAAGATCAGACGGGTACGATCGGTGATGGCCTGAGCCATGGCGGAGAGATCATGTCGCCAATTCAGCAAAGGAATTTCAATAGGGTTCCCATGTCCACCAGTGACGGACAGTTTATACATCACGAAGGTATGGTCAGCCATAATGGCTTCATCACCGGGGGAAAGAAAGGCTTTAATGAGTAAACTAATAATTTCGTCAGACCCATTACCCACAGCTACCTGGTCCGGGGAGACCTTCCATCGTGTCGCCAGGGCTCGAACAAGATGATGCGCACCTCCATCAGGATATCGATTGAGTGTGGTGGCCGCCTCGCGGAGCACAGCCAGGGCTTTGGGAGAGGGACCCAGGGGGTTTTCATTGGACGCAAGTTTAATCGCGTGAGCAATGCCGAGTTCTCGCTCTAATTCATCAAGGGGTTTCCCAGGGGAATAGGGCACGAGTTGTTCGATGTTAGGATGGACGTGTAAGGACATGAAAACCTTATGGGACTGTTGAAAAAATCCGCCAGCGGCGTTCGCTGGAATCGCATTTCGTGCCTGCGCGTTAGAGCGCTCTGGCGCGCAAGCGTGAACCGTTGTTCGTATCTCGTGGATAGGGGTAATAACCTTTTTTGCGAACGACAAAATGCGAGATACGTTTCACGTGTTTGTTAGGGATTGGAGGGATAAGACCCCAAGATCTTGAGAAAGAGACAACGACTTTTAACTTCCTCAATCGCTCTCCGAATCCGATCTTCTTCCTGATGGCCCTCAACATCCACAAAAAAGAAATATTCCCACGCTTTACGTCGGGAAGGACGGGATTCTATTTTGGTCATGTTAATGCCATGGGATGCAAAGGGGCGGAGAAGATCATAGAGGGCTCCGGCTTTGTCCTTGGCTGAGAGCATAATGGACGTTTTGTCTTTTCCCGTGCGCTCTGAACCTTTTTGGGAAAGAATAAGAAATCGAGTGAAGTTATT
>CAZKRH010000008.1:0-14977 GCA_964555115.1 uncultured Nitrospiraceae bacterium
GCGACACCGAAGGGCGAGAATGGGCAAGCTTCGCATCGGTTAAAAACGTATTCAGCGCGGAGAGCAAATCAGGAGAGTCAGGCCGCACACCCCAGGCCACCGGCCGATCCTCCGTGAGATCAAACGCCGGCTTCAGGTCAGAACGGTAGGTGAGGACGGCGCGCATTAAATTACTGTCAATCACCGTGACATCAAAATCGCCACGGGCCACGCCATCCAAAATCTGTTCCGGATCCAAATGGGCCGGCGCTTCCTGTATGTGAATGCCTTTATATGTTTTCTGTAAGTCCACCGCTGAATCCCAAAAAGAAGACGAACGTGGAACAACAATCGTCCGGCCCTTCAAATCGGCAGGTTTGGACAAGGCCTCCTCAGACTGCCGTGTGACCAACTGTTCTTGCACAATCGTGACAGGGACAGAAAACCCAATCTGCGTTTTTCGCTCTGGCGTCACCGTAAAATTTTCCGCAATCACATCACCCTTGCCTTCTAATAAGGAAGGGATCAACTCTTCGAGGCCCTCTACGATCACCCGAGTGAGTTTCAAATTCAATGATGAGGCTAGTGACTCCAGCAATTCCTCTTCAACATCATGCGGAAATCCTTGGCGAGGCAGATGTTCCACCGCAGCATGCGGTAGACTCAGCACACGAAGATAACCACGAGATGTAAGAGAGGAAAGATCACCAGTTTCTAGATAGGTTGGAGCTGAGTCGACAAACGCAGTAGGTTTGGAGGCTTCCTTGGATCCTTCTTCATCCCCGCAACTAGCAAGCAGCAGGCCCACTGTCAATGCCACACAAACATGAAAACAGGTGATTAGTAGAGATCGGAAGGGAGGGGGAAGGAATTTGGGGTGAGACCACATCCTAATCAGTTTACAGGGAAGAGAGAGAAAATAAAACTAATACACCAGCCCTGGCTCTAGGATTATTCAAGAGCGGCTTCCATATCTTGAATAATGGCTTGGGCGGCTTCCTTTCGGTTTGTGGCATCACGAATGGGCCGGCCAACCACCAGAAAATCAGCGCCGGCTTTGATGGCTTCAGCGGGAGTTAAAAATCGTTTATGTTCATCAGTGGAACTGCCGGGTGGTCGAATAGCGGGGCTGACAATGAGCGCCTGGGGAAAGGACTGTCGAAATTTCCCCACGTATTCTCCAGAACCAATCAGGCCATCACACCCGGTGTCTAACGCTTCCCCTGCTCTCCACAACACATATTCATCCAAACTGGAAAATCGCGGCTGAAAGTCGGTACTGGGTCCAATGAGATGAAGGTCCCGCAAATCGTCTTCGGCAAAACTCGAGAGCAATGGGACTGAAAGAAGTTGACACTTAGAATCCCCTCTTCCGAGTTTGGCGGCTTTGTTGGTTGCGGCCCCTCCCTGAATGGTCAGAAAGTCGACTCCACGCTGAGTGGCAGCTGCCACGGCGCGGCGAATAGTTTCATCGACATCTTGCATCTTTAGATCTAGAAAGATTCGGCACCCTCGGTCCTGTAATTCTATGAGTAAATCCATTCCTGAGGCGACGAAGAGTTCCAACCCTATTTTAAAAAATGTCACGATTCCTTCCAGGTCTTGAATACATTGTTGGGCATCCTTGGCACTGGGAACATCCAGGGCAAATATCAGGCGGTCCTTGGCGGGAAGTATGGTGGGCATTCAAACAGTCTCCATGTCCAAATTTTGGTATAGATGAATTAATGGATTACACGAGGCGGAGTATACCATGCACTTCCGTAGAAATGAATGAAGGGATCTGATGCATCTTCTTTTTTTTGAGCGACGAGCCTCATACGACGTATCCCGTATTTTTTTATAAGGCTAAGCCGGAAGGCAGTTTCATTCTGGTATTTCTTACAGCTGACTATTTATTGAAATTGCTGAATCTGGGAGTGAGAAAATTTTTAAGATTTGGGAAGAATGGGGAAAATATTTTGTGGAGATTCGAGGGGGTACGTCCATCCGTTGACGTACCCTTCAGGAAGGTAAGCCTAACCTCTACTCGTCGGCCAACACACTAGACGCCAAAGCTTTGGCCTCACTCGAGAGTTGAACCGAATCATCTTCCGTGGGTGGTGGAGGTGGTACTTGTTCTTGGGCCGCAGCCTTCTGTTGCACGTCCTGGCTCTGACCCGACTGACTTACTGACGAAACATCCATAAGGATCCTCCTTATTGAATAGGTGAACCTTCTTGTTCTACAGAACCGTTCGGGTCTCCATTGATTTCCCTTAAATCGGGGAAAATGACGTTTTTGGACAATATTTGATGTTCACTACCACTTTGTCCGTACGTCTCTGTCATTTAAGTATCATTGTTGTGGTATGGGGGCGATTGTGTCATTGAGAAAAAAGTTTCAGAAAATGGATGGACGAAAAAAAATGATCAGGAATGGGCAGAATTAGGAAAGGTCATGGAAAAGATGGAATGACGACCACCTTAGATTTCTACTTAGAGAATAGTAGGGAACCTTACTCTTTTTCAGAACGGGTGGCTTGAAGTAACCCTTTTTTCGACAAGGTCCGGTTTGTGGTGCGACTAAGGGCCTGCTGAAAGTGGGTTTGCGCCTCAATCGGTTTATCCAAACTCAACAAGACTTCTCCCAACAATTCGTGGGAAGGTTTAATAGGATACGGAGGGCCGTAGTCATAGGGCATGTCCTCTTCTTCTTGGGCGGCCTCTTTTAGTAATTGAAGGGCCCTTTGGGTGTTGCCCTTATTGAGGACCAGCAGGGCCTCAAGTTGTTGGGCCATAATCCATCCACCCACACCATCCTGAGATTGGGATGCATGGGTTTTCGGATCCGTCCGATTGTGTAATTCCCGGTGCACAGTTTCCACCAAAGCCCAGTTATTGGTGTGCGCCGCACTGAAGCCAACGGCAAAGAGTTCACTGACTGCTGCGGAATATCGTAATCCTGAACGGTCGGCAGTGTAGGCGTCTGTATTCCATTGTTGGGTTTCAATGATATACGTGGCGCGCATGGATGCCAGATAACCTCTGGTGTATCGTGAGGGAGCGATTTGAGCATCATCTTCGATAAGAGCTAACAACTGTTTGGCCTTTTGGAATTTTCCTTGTTGGAGGTACGCATATTCCAGCCAGTACAGCGTGTGATATGGCCGGTCTCCAATGGACAGGCCTTTTATCTTTCGTCGTGTTTCGCTGGCAGCCCATGCGGTCTCATTAGCCTGGACGACTTTGTCCCACATACCCAGAGCCATAAATATATGTGAGGGCATATGCTGGGCGTGAGCGGCAGCTGGCGCTATCGAGGCATAAATATTCGCGGCCCGAAGACCCAAGGGAGCATGAATGGGATCGTCATATGAATGAATAAGATAATGAACGGCTCCAGGATGTCGTGGATGTCGTTGAAATACGCCTTCGGCAATACTGGCTGCTTTCATATAGATGCGATCATCTCGCACGCCTTGGGCCGATCCCAGAAGAGCGAGTGCATAGAACGCTGAAGCTTCTAAGTCTTCTGGAAATTGTTCGACCAGCTGTTGCATGGCCTGGGCATAGGCCTGGTTTCGTGATTCTTTCGTTCCCTCCCCATACAGCCCTTCAATGGCCTGAAGGTATCCTTTTTCCCTCTCGGTTTGTGCTTTGCTCAACCGTCCTTCGTGTGTGTCGCTGAGTCGGGAAAGAATGGCTCGGGCTTCCTCAAGATTTTGCTCGCCCCAGAGTGGATGATTTTCAGTCATGGCTTCTCCCCAATAAGCCATGGCAAAATTGGGATCAATGGCTTGGGCCTGTTGAAAGGCTTCTTTGGCATCGTCGTATTGAAAACTGTGGAGAAGCAGAACTCCACGGAGAAAATATGGTTGAGCGTCATCGGGGCCAGAAGTTGGGAAGACAATGGTGCCTAGGCTTGTATGGTTCCAAGTTGAAGGCGCATCTTGAGCAAACGTGATGGGTACTATCCCGCCAAGCAGAACAAGGATCAGGGAAGATGTGAGAAGTGCGTTCATACGATAATGGTGTTAGGGGACATCTGGTCGTGGATCAACTACAAAGCCTGCTCGGTTGGGCATGCGAACTCTGGGGAGGGTTTGAGCGTCCAGAGTGACGGTTTCTTCAAGGATCCCATTACGAAATAAAATCCACGCGACTAATGCATACACCTGATCAGGTGTGAGCGACTGTGGCGCTGTGAACGGCATGGCTCGGAAAATATAATCATAGAGGGTGGTGGCATACGGCCAATAACTTCCCACCGTTTTTGAGGGTCGGTTGGTGTGTAACGAGTCGGCGCCCCCCACGAGTTTATTGTTTGGTCCTTCTATCCCTGTTGCTCCATGGCAAAATGCGCAATATTGGAGAAACACCGTCTCTCCCTCTTGAACCGATCCCTTTCCCGGAGGAAGACCTTTTCCTTGGGGATTAATATCAATGTTCCACGCCTCAATTTCCTGTTGAGTAGCAGCCTGCCCTATTCCGTATGTGTTCCCTGATTGGCCTGGGGATGAGTGACTCCAAGCCAGAGGTCCTCCTCCTATCCCCAGACTGCACAGGACGATGAGTACCAGCCTAGATGTGAACATTTTCAATATGTCCATCTGAAAAAATGTGCCAGCTTTGAATGGCATTATTATGATAATACGAATGTGTCCCTCTTTTGTGAACGAGGGCAGATAGGGTTGGCTGCCTGTAACCCGTTTCATCCACACACCGACTTTGAAGAAAAGCTTCCTGCCCATTCCAATGCCACGGAAACCGAAAACGGGTGTGGCATTTGGGGAGAATCGGATTTTGTAATTCGGCAGGGGTCCAGGTATTTCCGCCATTGGTGCTCACTTCTACTTGTGTAATCCGTCCGCGCCCACTCCACGCCAGCCCACGAATTTCGACAAACCCTCGTTGTGTCAGATGTTGGCCTCCTGAGGGAGAAGTAATCACAGACTTGGCTTCCATCTCGAAAGTAAATTGTCGAGCGGTTCCATCCGGCATGAGGTCAGTGTATTTGGAGGTCTCTTCCCGAGTCATGGCTGGTTCGGCCATGAATTTCAAGCGTCGTACCCATTTGATACAGGCATTCCCCTCCCACCCGGGAAGAAGGAGTCGAAGGGGATAGCCTTGTTCGGGTCGTAGGGCCTCCCCGTTTTGGGCATAACAAAGAATCGCTTCTTGTGACATGGCTTCTACGGGGAGACTTCGAGTCAGGGCAGCAGCATCACTTCCCTCAGCCAACATCCAGGTGGCGGTGGGATGTAAGCCGACTTCACGAATAAGGGTGGAAAGGGCCACACCTGTCCACTCGCTGGTGCTGGTGAGTCCATGTGTGTGTTGTACAGTTGATCCCGTTGCCTTTTTCCATTCCTTTCCGGTATTGCCGGAACATTCAATGAAAGCGAGTCGTGAGACGGCCGGAAAACGTTGAAGTTCCTCGATCGTAAAAGTCATGGGTTGGTTCACCAATCCATGGATCAAGAGTCGATGATGTGTGGGGTCAATGTGGGGAATGCCATTATGGTGCCGCTCAAAATGTAACGCAGAAGGTGTCACGATTCCATGTAAATCCTGCAAAGGTGTTAAGGAGCGGTCTGTTGTTTCCAAACGTTTCGAAGCCGCGAAATTCGATCGTGTCCCGTAAATACTGGCTGGACGACCCGGAATTTTGGTTGGATCCGGATAGGCACCCTGGCTTTGGGCAGGCCCTGGTGAGAGTAACCAATGAGTGGCAGTGGCCCCAATGAAGGAACTCATTCCTATTAAAAATCGGCGACGGTTAAGAGAGGAAGAAAGAGAGGAATGTCCAGATTGAGGAGAAGAAGAATTTTCGGGATGTTTCATAACCTCCTCCATGGGGGATGAGGATAATAATGGGGAAAGGGCTTTGAAACTAGAGATTACATCTAATTGGTTTCCCCTTGTTTTACCTTACCGTACTGGGGAGATCAAATGCCCTTTCCCAAAAGGTGAACGTGGAGGAACCTTGAGAAAAATTTCATTCTTCTTTTGATGCGTCAGATATGCCATCAAAAAAAACAGATGGCGGATATCTCTCCTAATCAATTTTGAAGGATGTGATAAAAAGAGTAATAAAAAAAGGTTGTATACGTGACCATTCCCTTCCCCATCCAGGAGAAAAATTCTGTAAGAAATTACCCTACAAGAATCCCAATTTTTGAACAAAACTTGCGCATGTTGTGGTTAGTTATTCTCCGTTTGTCTTCGTCCCTCTCCCCTTCCATCGGTTATCGAGAAAAACCTTCAAGTCCGTAAAAAACCAGTCGAAAAATCATATAAACCGGATGACATTGCTCTATTTACTATTAGTGAATATGAAGATTTCCCAATCCGTAGAAAATAATCCAGTCTTAATTCTTCTGAGAGCGGCGGTTCAACAGGTGCCTGCACCGGGAAATCAACGTGTGTCATCCGATTCTGTTCACATTTCCTCCCAGGCCCGGGCCTTACAGTCGTTAGTCCATCGTGGGTAACGAGGGGAAGAGAATATCTTGAATAAAGGATAGGGGTACCACCTCTTAGAAAAATCGTATGGCCTTTCAGGAAATCAACATTGAAGAATTACGATTCGGGATGTACATCAAGCTCGAGTGTTCGTGGTGGAGGCACCCCTTTGCCGCCAATAAATTCAAGTTGGCTTCCAAAAAAGATCTAAAAGCGATTAAAAAGATTGGCAAGCTGACCCTCTATTACGATCCTGATCTTTCGGATCCCGAATCACTTCTTGGCGCTGAGGAAGAAGCGGAAGCCTCATCTGACACTCCAGAAGAATCGGAAGTTACAGAAGAGATTACTTCTGAACAAGAGGAAGAACCTGTTGAACAGAAGGATCCGGCGGACCTATCTTCGCTTGGAGGCGACCAAAACCAACGCCTCGAGGCCTTCAAGATCCGTCGGGAAATCGTGAAACAAACCGAGCGGGTCCATCAAGAAGCCTTGCTGCAAAGCAAGTTGGCTTTAAAAAAGATGAGTAGTGGGGATGAGGAAGGGTTCAAAGCTGTGGAGCGGATGTTGGCGAGTGTGGTTCAGTTATTAAGACAAGATAGGGCCACGACGACTCTCATTGAGATGATGAATGCAGGTGAGCAAGAAGATCCCGTGGTATTTCATTCCCTGAATGTGGCAATTGTTTCGATGATGGTTGGAAAGGAATTAAAATTAAATGATGAAGAAGTCTATTTCTTGGGAGTCGGGGCACTTACTCATGATATTGGAAAGGTCAGTCTTCCCCAAAGCCTCAAATTAACTACCGCCGGGTTTGCCCAAAACGAAGCAAATTTTGATAGGCACATTAATCATGGCTTGCAGGTTATCGAGCGGCTATCAAATTTCCCGGTAGAATGCGAAACGATTGTTCAACAACATCATGAACGGTTAAATGGAAAAGGATATCCAAAGGGTTTACAAAAAGAGGACATTTCCTATCTTGCCCAAATCGTGATGGTGGTCGATGAATACGATGAACGATGTAATAACCCTGAACGTCAGAATGCTCTCACACCCTATGAAACTCTGTCCCAACTCTATCAAAACCTAAAAGTCAAACGGTCAGGAGAATATGATGAAAACATCCTGTTAACCTTAATTCGTATACTCGGTGTCTATCCTCCGGGTACGCTCGTGGAGCTTAATAATGGATCAATTGGTGTAGTGATTAATATTAATACCTCGAATCGGACGTCGCCCCAAGTTCTATTGTATAGCAGCGATCTTCCTCGGGATGAATCTATCGTGGTGGATTTAGCGGAAGAAGAAGATTTAAAAATCGTTCAAAGTCTACGCCCCAAGAAGGTTTCCAAAGAGATCCGAAATTATCTCAGTCCTCAACGAATCACGAATTACTTTCCCAATTCCTCAGCAATTCTTGCTGCCCGTTAATACTCCCTGCCTATTCCAGTCTTGTATTTCTCCCTTATGGTTTTCGTGAGATGGTTTCGCAGGAAGATTTTTTTCTGGACGACCTCGAAATTCGAATATGGTCAGCATGGTGACAATCAAGGCCGCTTGAGCCAGAAGAATAATAGCATCCGCCAGTTCCGCGGTGCGCAAGGCCATGGCGCCTAAGCCCAAACACACCGTGAGGGCAAAGATCAACAACACACTATTGCGTTGGCATCCCCCTAAGGCTCGGGCGAGCCGATGATGAAGGTGATCCTTGCCGACATAATCCAACCATTCCTTGAAGGTTTTCACTTTTCCCGGCGCGATTCGATAATTTTCCGGGGTCGGTTGCAAAGGTGATTGCTCAACATCATGAACGATTAAATGGGACAGGATTACCCCTAGGATTACAGGAAGACGAAATATCCCTCCTCTCCCAGATTGTGATGGTGGTCGATGAATATGACGATCTTTGCAACCTCTCGGAAAACCGTCATCATGTCACACCCCATGAGATTCTTTCTCAAATGTACCGAGATGTCACCATTAATAAGATCCATGCGTTCAATGGAGAAATCCTCGTGACCCTCATTCAGCTTCTTGGGGTATATCCACCAGGAACATTGGTAGAACTCAATGATGGAAAGATTGGTGTGGTGGTCAACATCAATGCGATCAATAGGTCAAAGCCTCAAGTCCTGTTGTATACCCCTCATGGGGGACGAAAGGAGGCTGTGGTCGTTGATTTGGGAGAGAATGACGATCTTCACATTACTCGAAGTCTCCCTCCAGCCACTGTCTCTTCAAACATTCGGCAGTATCTGAGTCCTCATCGGATGACGGCCTATTTCCCAAAAACCTCCGACATCCCAACTTTTTCGGGTTAAGACCACAAGTTGAAAGTCGGGAGGCTCTTCCTTCCCGTGGGGCCTTTGTCTCCCAATACCTCTTCCCCGCAAATAGCCAAGATTTTCTTGGGCTTGCACTCAACTAGAATGAACACAGAACACAACTTCATTGTCAGGGGATAGATTTTTCGGTATAAGGCACTCCTGAGCATCAATTTCTTGATACAGATTAATGTCCTGCTACCATTTTTGTGAGGGTCAACATGATGAGAAAAGTTATTTTGATCACGATAGGCATCTTGCTCTTTCCAATAGGAAGCTACGCGGCCGTCCAAACGAAAATTATTCCTTATACCCATGGCCAAACCCAATTAGAAGGATACCTCGCCTGGGATGATCGGGTTCAGGGAAAACGTCCGGGGGTGTTGGTGATTCATGAATGGTGGGGTCTCAATGACTATGCCCGGCAGCGGGCTGAACAGTTGGCAGCGTTAGGCTATGTGGCCTTTGCCATCGACATGTATGGGAAAGGGCAAGTGACCATCCACCCAGACCAAGCAAAGACGTGGATGATGCACATTCAGAACAATGTAAAGGAGTGGCAAGCCCGAGCCATCACGGGATTAGAGGTGCTCCGAAACCATCCTTTAGTCGCACCCGGAAAAGTGGCTGCCATTGGCTATTGTTTTGGAGGCGCGACGGTCATGCAGTTGGCCTATAGCGGAACAGATATTCAAGGGGTAGTGAGTTTTCATGGATCACTGCCCTTACCTGAAGATCCACACAACGTTCAGACGCCGGCAAAGGTTTTGATTGCTCACGGCAATGCGGATCAGTTTGTCCCAGAAAGTCATGTTCAAAAGTTTCGAAAGGCGGTGGAAGAAGCCCAGCTCGATTGGCAGATGATCGTATTTTCCGGGACGCACCACAGCTTTACCAATCCCATTGCAGGGTCTTATGGGATAGATGCCATAAAGTATAGTCCCGTTGCCGATAAACGGTCGTGGGCATACATGCAAACATTTTTTAATGAGTTATTTCAGTAAGGTTCGTCTCACGAGGTTAGGCTACGCACAAATTGATACGTACCCAAAAGTATTCACTTCTTTTTTAATTCCCCAGATTCAGGCCCTATGGATTTATTTGAACTCCTAGCTTTGGTTCTCACGCTGGCAGCGGGGTTTAGTTATCTCAACGAGCGAATAATTCGCCTTCCTGTCACCATTGGGGTCATGCTCATTGCTTTGGTCCTGTCCCTGCTTCTTCACCTTATTGATCAATGGGGATTTACGCTAAAAGACCAAGCCGCGGTGTGGCTCTCCAGCATTGATTTTAACCAAACGTTGATGCATGGCATGTTGAGTTTTCTCCTTTTTGCAGGAGCACTGCATGTCAACCTTAATGACCTCGCCAAAAATAAATGGGTGATTGGATCGTTGGCGGTCGTAGGAACTCTGCTGTCCACCTTTTTATTGGGGTGGGTCACCTGGGTGGTACTGGGGTGGTTGGGGTTCAACATTTCGTTTTTGTATTGCCTGGTATTTGGTGCCCTGATTTCACCAACCGATCCCATCGCGGTGTTAGGAATACTCAAAAGAGCCGGGGCACCCAAGAGCTTAGAAACGAAAATCACCGGGGAATCACTCTTTAATGATGGAGTGGGGGTGGTGGTGTTTATCACGATTCTAGAAATTGCGACTGGCAGCCATGAGCTGAGTGTCGGACATATCGCCGGGCTTTTCCTCCAAGAAGCGGTCGGCGGGGCCGTGTTTGGATTGGGGATTGGGTATCTCGCCTATCTGCTTTTGAAAAGTGTCAATAACTATCAAGTGGAGATATTGATTACCCTGGCTTTGGTGACGGGAGGCTATGCACTCGCGCAAGCCTTACATCTTTCAGGCCCACTTGCTATGGTCATCGCCGGATTAGTCATTGGCAATCAGGGAAGATTGTTTGCCATGTCGGAATCCACGCGCGAGCATTTGGATGTTTTTTGGGAATTGATCGATGAAATATTAAACGTGGTCTTGTTTGTCTTGATTGGGTTGGAAGTTTTAGTTCTCACCTTTACTCAAGAATATGTGACAGCAGGCCTGCTCCTCATCCCTTTAGTGCTCTTGGGTCGATTGGTATCCATTGGCATACCGTTGGCCATCCTTCAACGGTTCAGAACATTCACACCGGGTGCCATATGGGTACTGACGTGGGGAGGGCTTCGAGGAGGGATTTCCGTGGCCTTAGCGTTATCGATTCCTAAGGGTCCCGAACGCGATCTCATTGTCGCGATCACCTATATGGTGGTGGTGTTCTCCATTCTCGTCCAAGGGCTGACCGTCGGCCAATTGATCCGGTGGGTAGCGGGAAAGCCTCAAACCATAAAGTCTTAAAAACCTATTCCGCTATGCTTCTCAATTTCGCATGACGATTCCCCGGGTTTCGCCCCGGGAGACGAGGCTCTTTTGTTTCGGCAAAAGAACGCAAAACCATTTTCGCCCAGCCTAGCCAAAAAACTTTTTATTCGGCTCACAGAATCCGGAGGCTGCGCAATTCGCTCCGCTCAGACAGTGCTCGCCATGATTCCAGATTCAGTTTCGCCTCAAGGCCAGCCTGAGGGCGAGGGAAGGATACTTAAAACCTAAGGTGGACTTTTTCAACGGGTTTTTTGTTGGGTATTCATTTGAGAATCCACAATAGCTTCGCCCACTGTGGTAAATGGGTCGAGCAGTGTCTCGGTCAGGCCATCGATCCGCTTCGGTGCTTTTGCGGGTTGTGGAGATTTGATGTGTTTGTTTTTGGTCGTATGGGACTCAGTGAATTCAAAACGAGGTACTCTCATGAAAGAGACTGTTCGGCGGAGCGGAGCCTGTTGATAATATTCCATAAATGTTGCCCTTGATGCGGAAGGAGCCGCGCGAAAGGTGAATAAACAATTGTGCTCATTAGTCATGATGGGAAAGAACGCAAAACCCGTACCAGGTTTTCTGGAATCATTATGAAAAGTTGGTACGTTCAAATTCAGAAGTTTTCAAATGATTGCGCAAGGGATCTGACTGTGGGAATGTTTCAAACAAGAGACCCAGTCAGAAATTTGACAAACGAAGTTGGAATCCCAACAGAAGAATGTATCGGACGAGGAATAGAAAAGATGAAGTTATGAAGAGAAGGACAGGTCGAAGTTTCTGTGAATAATTTGGTTAAAACTTGTGGGGAATTTTGAAGGGTGGTTTTGAATTGGAATGGTGTTTTGTTTCAAGAAAATTTACATGTCCATTATAGTGAAATTCCAATTCGTTAATAGCCAATGGAAATTAGAAGAATAGGAAGTAAGTTCCAAACCGATACTTAAATTTGAGAGAACAAGGGATATTGTCTCTATTGGTAACTTTTAATTCGACATCGGAATACCAATCACCACCATAGGAATGAGAGAAACTTCCTGAAACTCCTTCTGGGGAAAGAATAATCGATTTTGACATGTCTGAAATATTTGCAGTGATTTGGCCTGGGCCAGAGGTTCCCTCAAAAAAATACACAATCCTGTAATCTGTACTCGAGGGCATGTTAAATATTAAGGTCCTGGAAGTGTGGCAACCAGGGCAACGGAACGATAGCGATACTCCCATACGAATAAACCCAGGATCATGCCACCAATCATAAAAAGGTGAATTAATTTCACAAAGTACCGGTATAAAAAAAGATTTAATACGAGACGTGCCTAGATTTTATAATACCGTATGACCTTGGTTTTGGAAAATGGGAAAACAAGAAAGGGGTCGGGAGTCATTTTATTAAAAAATGCAATTTATTTCTGACATAAAAGGTCTCATTAAAGATTCCTCCCTGTCCCAGTCTTCCCTGTAGGGAATGGAATATTTGTGAATGGGTTAGAAGAATTAAAATTTGTCCTAGGTATTTATTCTTATAAACTGTTGGTCCCGCATAAGAGGATCTCCATTGGGTATAATGAGGGAGAGGAATAATATAGGGAATGTTTAGGTTTTTGAAAATGTATCCCTAGGCCCCTCACTAATTTTCAAACAGGGCCATCAATAACCTAGGAAATTGTAGGTATTCATGAAAATCGGGAAGAATTTAATTTCGAAAAATCCTTTAAATTGGGTCTTTGTTAGCAGTGTTTTGACTAGCCTCCTGTGCATGGCGGTCATTGCTTTTGCCAAGCCATCCTCTTTCCACATCCAAATTGAGGGTTGGTCGCCGTATTATTCTCCACACGTTGCCACTGTCCGATCAGGCGAGTCGATTATTTGGACGAATCCCACGGCCACTCATCACAGTATTCGCCATGATGGGTGTTTGGAAAAAGGCCCTTGTGCTTTTGATTCTGGCTCGATCCCGCCCAACCAGACATTTGCAATACCTTCTCTTTCTCCCGGTACCTATGCCTATCATTGCACCATCCATCCCATCATGCGGGGAGTTCTCCAGGTTCAGTCGCCACAGCAACCCTCTCGTATTTAATATGTGAAGAAATTCCACCGTTCTGGTACACATACCCCCATCCATTTTTGGCAGTGGTGGAGCCAGCGTTACAACAAGCATCCCGCAAGTCTCCTCGACGAAGGAATGACTTGCCGCCACTGTATTTTCCGCCTTCAAAAGAAAAGATGGTGGGTTGACTCGCCAAAAAGTATGGTTTCAGTTAGGATAAAACGGTTGATGCTCAAAAAGTCAATTACCCAATTTCCCTATACAACTCGAAGAGGAGGCTAACCCATTTCCATGGCACCCATGGTTGAAATCCAACAGCTCCAAAAAACATTTGGCCCAATTGTGGCTGTGGATAATGTATCGTTTACGGTACAAAAAGGTGAAGTCCTAGGATTTCTTGGCCCCAATGGTGCCGGAAAATCCACCACCATGAAAATGATCACTGGGTTTCTCACTCCCACGAAAGGGACAATTAAAGTCAACGGGTATGATATCCAAGAGCAACCGCTCGAAGCCAAAAAAGGCATTGGGTATCTCCCGGAAGGAGCGCCAGCCTATCAGGATATGACCCCCTGGAGCTTTCTCATATTTGTGGGCAAGATTCGAGGCTTTGGAGGAAAGGATCTCCGACGGCGTGTCGCAGAAACCGTCAAAAAAGTAAATCTGGAGACCGTGCTTACTCAGCCCATTGAAACCTTGTCCAAAGGGTTTAAACGTCGTGTGGGATTAGCCCAGGCGATTTTACATGATCCCCCCGTGTTGGTCCTTGATGAACCTACCGATGGATTAGATCCCAACCAAAAACATGAAGTCCGCTCGTTGATTCAGGCGATGGCTCAAGAAAAGGCGATTATTCTCTCGACTCATATTCTTGAAGAAGTGCATGCTGTGTGTACGCGGGCGATCATTATTGCCAAAGGGAAAGTCGTCATGGATGGGACGCCTGCTGAGTTGGAGGCGATGTCGCCTCATCACATGGCGGTGACGATTAAGGTCCGTTCGGGGGCGGCGTCCAATATACGAGAGACTCTCCAGAATATTTCTGGGGTGCAGAAGGTAGAAGATTTGAATAGGGAAGAGGAAGTGCTTGGGTACCGAATATTTCCCAATCATGGCCAACGGTTGTTGGCGGAGGTTAGTCGATGTTCCCGAGAGCAACAGTGGGATGTCGTAGAGTTGTCCCAGGATCGTGGGCAATTAGATGAAGTGTTCAGGTCGTTGACGGTCGATAAACAAGTGTTGACGTAGCAAAATGTATAGCCGGGTTTCGCCTCGGCAGGCGAGGGCCTTTTGTTTCGGCAAAAGGACCCAAAACCATTTTGGCCTCCACGTAACCCTCCGGGTACCCTGCGAGGCTTGCAGAATTCGGCGGCTGCGCAACTCGCTGCGCTCAAACAGTGCTCGCCGTAAATCCGAATTCTGCTGCACCTCTCGGTTACGTGGAAAGGCCGGAGAAAAGGAAGAATTTTTTATGAAAGGAATTATATTGTGGGACGCATAGGCGTAATCTTTCAGCGAGAATTAGCGGGATACTTTTCTACTCCCATTGCGGCCGTGTTCATCGTGATTTTTCTTCTGCTGAGTGGGGCTTTTACCTTTTACCTGGGGAATTTCTTTCCTCGCGGTCAAGCGGATCTTGCCCCGTTTTTTAATTTCCATCCCTGGCTCTATCTTGTCCTCATTCCTGCTATCGCGATGCGGTTGTGGGCAGAAGAACGCAAGGGTGGCACGATCGAACTGCTCTTTACCCTTCCCATCACCTTGACCGAAGCGGTCGTGGGAAAATTTCTGGCCGCTTGGTGTTTTACAGGGATTGCG
>CAZKRH010000009.1:0-17040 GCA_964555115.1 uncultured Nitrospiraceae bacterium
ATTGAACCCATTCCGCAAGCTGATCTGGTTGAAGTGCCTCCCTCGATGGTGCGGGGTGGGGAGAATTTTGCGCTTCGGGTGAAAGGGGAGTCGATGCGGGATGAAGGGATTCTGCCTGGGGATCTGGTCATTGTGCATAAGCAGGAAACGGCTCGAAATGGTCAAACGGTGGTGGCGTTGGTGAACAATGAGGCCACGGTGAAAAAGTTTTATCGGAAAGCCGGTCGAACGGAATTGCACCCGGCTAATGCCACGATGTCGCCGATTATTGTCGGGCCCGACGACGAATTCCGTATTGAAGGGATTGTGGTTGGGCTCATCCGTCACTGTGAATAGTTCTTACCAATGAGGTTTTATTATGATGATGTCTTCCTCTGAGTGCATTCACCAATGGACCGCCAAATTGTTTGCTTTGCTATCCCGACGCTCCAAGTCGCCCTTGCCCGTCTGGCCAACCCCGAACTACAAAGTTGGCCAGTTGCCATTGCCCTTTCTGTAACGCCGCGTTCACTGCTTGCTGAAGTCTCTGCTGAAGCGCAACAGGATGGTGTCTGTGCGGGCATGTCTGTGTTGCATGCGCAGCGGCAATGTCCGTCTCTCACGGTGTTGCCACCGCAGCCGGCTCGTCTGCGTGACGCCGATCAGGCGATCTTTCAGGTTGTTCGTCAGTTTGCGCCAGTCTGGGAACCCATCCAACCGGGGCAGATGTTTCTGGATTTGACAGGGACCCGACGCTTGTTTGGGTTGGCATGTGACACGGCGGCGCGTGTTGAGCGTGAAGTCTCTCAACGGCATGGCTTGGTGGGTGTCGCTGGTGTGGCGAGTAGTAAGTTGGTCTCGCGTATTGCTTCCACTCTTGTGACGCCTTCCACGCTTTGTGATGTACTGCCTGGGTCTGAAGATGCGTTTCTGGCTCCCTTGCCTGTTGAGACGCTGCCCCTTCCGGTCTCGTATGCCAAGACGGTGTTTCGCCTGTTTGATGATCTGAATCTTCAGACGCTTGGTGCGCTCACTGATATTCCTCTTGCTGCTCTTGAACCGGTGTTAGGTCGTCACGCGAACGTCGTGCATGCGTGGGCGCATGGGGTGGATTCGTCTCCGGTGCTGCCTCCGGTTCTGCAAGTCCGTCTGGAAGCGACACGACATCTTGATCCTGATGTGATTGATACGGATCAGCTGCGTGGGGCGCTCTATGGGTTGCTGGAGCAGGTGTGTGATCAGCTTCGGAAACAGCAGCGTGTGTGCCATCAGTTGGTGCTCTTGCTTCACTACCGTGATGCGGTTGAGGTGGAGAAGTTTCAGCCTGTGAGCCCAGGCACCTATTGGGAGGTTGATTTGGCGCCGTGGTTATTTCAGCTCTTTGCCCGCTGTTTTCGACGTCGTGTGCGTGTGCGTATGCTGCGGGTGACGGTAGTGGATCCTACGTCACCTGATGAGCAGCTGTCCTTGTTCACTTCGGATGCTGTATGCGACCTGATGGCCTCAACTCGTACGTATCGACTCACGCGTGCGCTTGATCAGATCCGCTCACGATTTGGCACACAAGCTATTTGGTGGGGTAAGACGCATGCTGCCATTCGTGCATCTGCACGTCCATTCTGATTATTCGCCCATGGCTGGGGTGTCGTCCTTGGAGGCCTTGTGTGCGGCGGCGTGCGCACAAGGCAGTGATATGTTGGCGCTCACGGATACGAATGGCCTCTACGGTGCGATTCGTTTTGTGGAGGTGGCCAGGCGGGCAGGGCTTCGTCCTCTTCTTGGAACCGAGCTTACGTGTGGTGAACATCGTGCGGTGCTCTTGGCCAAAACGGCTGAAGGCTATGCCAATCTTTGTCGACTGCTGTCGGCCAGGCATTGTGATGCCTCGTTTGATTTTATTGCCGCGATTGCTCAATACCGACGTGGGTTGGTTGTCTGCTCGGATGATGTGCCGGCGCTCACGGCTTGGAAGAAATACAAGCTTCAGGATCTCTATGTTGAACTCACACCTGGTGCGATGATGCATCAGGCGCTGGCGTTTAGCCGGCGTTCCGGATTGCCGCCGGTTGCCACCAATCGTGCCCATTTTATTCACTCTGACGATTTTTCTTCTCACCGCATCTTACGCGCCATTGCCCTGAACACGACCCTGTCTCAGTTGCCCGTCGATGCCTGTTGTGCCTCCTCCCACAGACTGATGTCTTGCTCTGAACTGGAGCTGCATTATCCACACGTCCCTCAGGCGTTGACGAATACGCGGCGTATTGCTGAGGCCTGTCATACAGATTGGAATTTTAAGGACACGATCTTTCCGGCGTTCCGTCAATTTTCTGATGCGCAAGCGTTTGCCTGTTTACAAGAGCATACCTATGCCGGTGCGGTGTGGCGCTATGGCATGCTTTCGCCTGTGGTGCACGAGCGGATTGAGCGTGAATTGGCCGTGATTCGCGAGAAAGGGTTTGCTCATTGTTTTTTGGTAGTGGAGGACATTGTTCGGCAAGCGCCGCGCACATGTGGGCGTGGTTCGGCTGCGGCGTCGATTGTTTCGTACTGCCTGGGCATCACGCATGTTGATCCCATTCGGCACAATTTATTTTTTGAACGGTTTTTAAATGTTGGTCGGCATGATCCCCCGGATATCGATATTGATTTTCCGTGGGATGAACGGGATCGTATTTTGGATTTTATTTTTGCC
Source organism: uncultured Nitrospiraceae bacterium (assembly GCA_964555115.1). GTDB lineage: Bacteria > Nitrospirota > Nitrospiria > Nitrospirales > UBA8639 > CAZKRH01. Next base: position 2,675 of record CAZKRH010000009.1, read on the forward strand.
CAATATGGGGCTCGTCGTGTGGCGATGGTGGCCAATCAGAACACGTTGGGCTTACGCGCGGCCATTCGTGAGGTCGCCAAGGTGTATGGAATGTCTCCTGTGGAGTTGAATCGCTTGATGCCTCAGCTCACTCGACAGACGAGGTTTGAGCCTTCTGCATCCGATCATTCGGTCGACGGGTGGGCAGAATCCTTGTGTGGTGTGTTAGGCATGACCGACCCGTGGCCAGAAATTTTGAATATTGCGGTGCGTCTTGAAGGGCATCTTCAGCATCTGGGCTTACATTGTGGCGGGGTGGTGATTGTGCCTGATGACATTCGGCGGTATGTCCCAGTGCAGATCTCGGCCAAGGGTGTGCCGGTGATTCAATGGGAAAAAGATCAGACTGAAGATGCGGGCCTGGTGAAGCTGGATATTTTGGGGAATCGCTCGCTGGCCGTGATTCGTGATGCAATTGAGGCGGTGGCGCAGCATACTGGCTGTCGGTTGGATTATGCGACGTGGGATCCGTTGACCGATCCGGCCACGCATGCCTTGATTCAGCGTGGCGAATCCATTGGTTGTTTTTATATTGAATCGCCGGCGACACGGTTGTTATTGCGGAAGCTGTGGGTGGGTATGCCTGCGACACGTCGTGCGCATGCCGATATTTTTGAATATTTGGTGATTGTGTCTTCGTTGGTTCGGCCTGCGGCGAATCGGTACATTCGTGAGTTTGTGAAGCGGGCGCATGGGGCTTGGTATCCGCCCATCCATCCTCTCCTGGAAACGGTGTTAGCTGAGACGCATGGAATCATGGTGTATCAAGAAGATGTGACGAAGGTGGCTATGGCGCTGGCAGGATTTTCTGTTGAGGATGCTGATCAATTACGCAAAGTGCTGAGTAAGAAGCACAAGGAACATCAGCTGGCCGATTATAAGGTGCAGTTCTACCACGGTGCGTGTACACAGGGGCTGTCGATCCCCAAGATCGATGCGATTTGGGGTATGATCATGAGCTTTGTGGGCTATAGTTTTTGTAAGCCGCATTCGGCCTCTTATGCCCAAGTGTCATTCAAATCGGCGTATTTGCGAGCACATCATCCTGCTGAATTTATCGCGGCCGTGATTAGCAACCAGGGTGGATTCTATTCGACGTTTGCCTATCTGTCTGAAGCGCGTCGGATGGGATTGACGGTGCTCCCGCCTGATATTAATGCCAGTGCGTGGGCCTATACGGGAAAGGATCAGACGGTTCGTGTCGGGTTGATGCAACTGAAAGGGTTGAGGCGCAGTGTGGTGGATCGAATCGTGGATGATCGCGCAACCCATGGGCCCTTTCGATCGTTTCAGGATTTTTGCGATCGGGTGTCTCCGGAATCAGCTCAGACGCGTTTGTTGATTAAAGCCGGTTGTTTTGATTCGCTGGCTGGTGAAGTGACTCGCCCCGGTCTTCTCTGGCGTCTCTATGCGCGGTGTGGTCCGGTACATGCTGAGAAGCAGGCTGGGCGCTCTCCTGGCTTGCTCTCGCTTCCTGCATCTGGTTCGCAGGCGCTGCCCATTCCTGATGACTATTCGGATATTCAAAAAGTCCAGCATGAGATCGAGTTATTTGGCTTTCCGTTGAGTCAACATCCTCTTGATCTCTATGCCCATTGTTTTCATGGGTTGTCGGTTGTCTCAGCCTGTGAGATGCCACGGTATGTTGGGCAAGACGTGACGATGCTTGGTTGGCTCATTACCATCAAATCGGCACAGACCAAGCATGGGGAGTCCATGGAATTTGTGACCTTTGAAGATTTGAGTGGATTGTATGATGCGACGTTTTTTCCTAAGGCCTATCAGCAATATGGCTCTTTGCTTTCAGGCACGACTCCCTATATTGTCACCGGACGTGTCGAAGCAGAATTTTCGACGTACACGTTGACGGTTCGTACCATCCAGGTGCCGACCGCGAGATGTTGAAACAGTCCCTGACCCTACTCTTGTGATGATGAAAAAATGGGCTCTTCGGACAGGAGCCTGGGTAAAAAATATGGCTGATCGTTCTTGAGTTCCCCTCCTTTGTAAGGAGGGGCGGAGGGGAGGTAGGCTCTTTGCAGCACTCAATGGCTGCTACGATCATGGCTTACCGATGTTACCAAGACTCTACCTCACCTAGCCTCTCCTTACAAAGGAGAGGGATTTAAAGAACAGCAGACTGGGGTTACCCATGGAAACCCTGAAGAATCCAAAAAGGAAAGGGGTGCGATGACCTCCTATGCCATTTGGCTTATGCCAACGGGTGAGGAGTACACACGATTATCTAGGCTTATTGGGGATTTGAGTCGTCAGTATGGTGGGCCCATATTTGAGCCTCATGTCACGTTACTTGGTGATGTGAATGGGTCGCCAGAATGCATTGGTGAGAGAACGGACCAGCTGGCTAGTAGTATTCCGCCGTTTTCTGTTCACCTGACGGCTCCAGGGTATCAAGACGTGTATTTTCGATGTCTCTATATGCAAGTGGAGCTGAGCCCTCCCTTACAGCAATGCTATCGTGAGGCGCAACGGATCTTTGATCATTCGGAATCGCAACCGTTTATGCCTCATGTGAGTTTGCTCTATGGCACCTTTCCTTCTCAGGACAAGGAACCTATGGCATCAGGATTACCCAAAGATGTCCCGAGAATTTTTGATGTCGCAGCACTTTATGTGCTTCAGGCAAGGAGTAAAGATCCACGGAGTTGGAACATAATCCAGACGAGTGATTTGCCTAAGCCATAAGAGAAATGGACGTCTTGGTGACCAAAGCCAGCAATTGTTCCACCTGTGATGATGCGCCGTGTTTGGCGGCGAGGACCCCCATTACTTTCGTGATTGGCTGATTAAAGGTGAGGGGGTTCCCTGCACGGTCTTTTACGGCTCCCCCTGCTTCTTCAACGAGCAAGACCCCCGCTGCAATATCCCATTCATGGAGATGATCAAAATTTAATGTCGCATCCGCCTGTCCTGCCGCGACTAATGCGAGCGTATACGCGATGGAGCCCATCGGCTCGCAGTTGGCCAATTCTTGGTAGGGCTGAAACTCACCGTTTGTTAATCGTGATGGATTGACTAAGACCGTTAATTTTTCGTTTGGTGTGGTTTTGGGGTTGAGCTGGAGGCCATTGAGAAACGCACCCTTGCCTCGAATGGCTGTAAACCATTCTTCGGTCGCCGGATTAAATACCACACCTAATTGTGGTTGCTGATTTTCAATAAGGGCCACGGAAATAGAAAATTGGGGAGCGCCTTTTATGAAATAGGAGGTCCCATCGATGGGATCAATGATCCAGACACGAGATTTCTTGAGCCGGATGGGATCGTCGGGTGTTTCTTCTGATAGCCAACCGTCTTCGGGAAATGCCTTGAGCAACCCTTCTTGGAGAATTCGATTGACTTCGAGGTCGGCGGAGGTTACGGGAGAGTTGTCCTTTTTTTGAAAGACTTCAAAGCCTTCTTTTGATAATTGCATCGCTCGATGCCCAGCTTCTTTGATACATGTGCAGGCCACCTCTAATTCGTTTTTCAATTTCAAGCCATCCGTTTCTAACCGGGCCGATCATTTCTCTGATCGTCCATGATCATGATGAATGCATTCAACCTTAGGATACCAATTATGGAAAGGGGATCAAATCAGATTTCCTAGATTATGTGGGTGTAAGACATTCAGAATAAAGGTTTTTTTCGGGAAGAGGCGAGTTACTTGGCAGCTTGGGTGATGGGGCTGGTTCTCGTAAAATTAAACGTGGAAGTGACCTTCTTCTTGCCTTTATCATACAACGTCCATTCGTGCGTAATATGTTGGTTGTCAATGAGACGAATGGTGAGCTGATGCATGTGCATATCATTAAATGAGCGCATTCCCGTCCCATCGATGAAGGTCAGAGTGAGATTCCCCGGGGATTGTTCCTTGATTGATCTCATGCGAGGATGATTGCCCAACATACAATAATGCGTCATGACCACCTCTTGGCCATCTTGCGCATAAATCGAGACCATCTCTTTTATCGATTCTGGAAAAAGCGTTTCCACCAACGCTGTTCCCTTGGAGGTGAGTTCATAGGTTACCCTAATAATCTCTTCCCCATCTTGAGAAGGTTTTGTGCCTTCCCATTCGCCAACCAAACTCGTGAGCTGTTCAAATTCTGGTGTGAATGAATGTTCTCCCCATCCTGTTGAGGGGATGCCAACCCACGTGAACATGATGATACTGAGTATGGCCACATTCCTTGTGGGATAAGGAGGTTTTCGCCATGCCTTCGTTTTGACATGTGGTAGAAGGTCATTCATGACTTCACTATAGTTCCTCAGGTTGGCTTGAGTCAAAACCTTCGAGAAAGTTTTGTTGGAGTGTTGATGATTTCGAAACATTTCTCTTGATTTCTTCATAATACTTAAGTGTTGGTTTTTTACCACCTAAGGGGAAAACTTAGGTGGTATGTGGAACGTATTTTGTATCGGGATGTCTACCGGAAGGCTCCTTGTCGATAGAGTCTCCAAAACACGACGACTCCGGTCAAGATTGGATGTTTTCGTTGGGTGGGGGTAATTTCCACCGTGACTCCGGAATGCCGTTCGATTTTCCACACAATATAATCCAGCCCTCCATGAAAGGTGAAGACTCCTTTCATTAATCGAAGAATCGAAAGTCCCTTCCCTAAGAGTTGGCGTAACTGCCAGGCCCACCAATTCGCCCACCGAGCTTCTGAAGACATCTTGTGATGATATTTCCGTGGATGGCCGGTTTCGTCAATGGTGATGTCTTGGGACAACTCAGACAACGCGGCTTCGGTGGTGTGTTCAAAATAGTCTGAATTGTCCTCAATGAGTTGAATCACCCGTTCAGATGATTCAGTCCGTAGTTCTGCCTGGTAACTGAGTGACAAGCCTATTTCCCAGAATTCGCGGGCATTGAATGTATCAGGCACTTGCGGTCTCACTCGTTGCACAAAAGTCCGTACCGCTTGCGCGAGGGCCTCTTGGATTTGCTGGGTGTTCTGTTCACTGGCGGAATACAAGATACTGGTGGGCTGAGCGAATCGACCCCATAAGTAGGAATGAAACCATGCCGAAGAGGTGCCTTTTTGAAAATCCGAAAGCGTTAGTACGGCATATTTGGCTCGGACGGTCCTATCCTCAAAAGGTATTTCAAGATAGTACACATTGGGTGGAATGAGTTTATTCAATGCGGCCAGAACCAGATTTGGTGCGGTGGCCCGATTGTTATTGACTAAGACGTACAGATCGGCTAGCCCATCTTGATCTGTTTTGGTGCGGAGGCATGATCCATAGAACAGGATGCCTTGAATAGAGGTGTCGTATTGTTGGCAGAGATGGTCCACTAGGGTCTGAATTGCGGGAGGAACCCCTGTGTTGCTGGGTTGGCTGACGACGGATTTGAGGGTAGACGGAATCGCCATCGTGGTTCCTACCATCTCAGGAATGAAACAGGACCACTTGATTGTATGGTGATAGGTCCCGATTCTGGATTGGGCGTATAGATTTCGCCGTCCAGAATCACGTCGTCTTTCATACTGAGTTGGAGTTGTGCGCTATTGTGACTGTGATACCCATTCTCAGGTGTGCCCAATTGATGCATACGGCCAAATAGCAATGATGGGAGCGTTCGCAGGAGATGTTTGGGAGATTCGGTGATGGCGGTATAATGTATGGAATGAGGTTCTGTCCCCCAAAAAGGACGGAGTCCAAAAAATAAGCGTTCCAGGGTTGTCGCAAAAAAAGTCAAATGTTCCGTTTCTTTTGCTACCTCTCCGTTGCTTGTGATCGTGATGGGAATGGGTTTGACATATCGGCGTTGACCGGTGATAAGGCCAAATAAAAATTTTGCAAGGATCCATCCTTCCCCAAGTCGTCCCAATCGACCAATTTTTTGTTCGTTTTTTCTATAATCCTGAATCCCCTGGGTAATCGCACCTGTTCCGAAAAACATCCCGTACAACGGAGCATCGTCGGGAGTCATATGGACTTTGAGCACAGGTCGATGGATGATCGATGGATCAATGTTCTGGCCAAGAACCCACGAGAGCAGTTTCGCTAATGTTTGTTCAGGTGCACCTTGGATCCCCACGTCTTCGGCAATTAAGTTCGTGGTCCCTGAGGGGAATATGGCTAGAAGGGGAAGTTGTTGAAAAATATTTCCTTTCAATAAAGCTGTGAGAACGGCATGAACTGTTCCATCTCCGGCGTTGATGGCGATGATTTGCGTATTGTGGGATGCGAGTTTTTCCAGCGCCACAGTCACTTCACTGGGAGACTGTACTGCATGGTAGGGAATATTCGAATGTTGAGATAGTTGGGTTTTGACAAAATTGGATGTTCTTTTGTTCCGTCCACTTGCTGGATTATGGAGTATGCCCAGGAGAGGTTGTTGGGTCAGTTTGGGAAAATGATGGTACTCACTCCAAGGGTTGGCTGGCACTGTTGGCGATTCGTTTTTCTGTGTTGGCGGCATGGTTTCCATAGCCATGTTATTCACTGTGGATCGGCTTCCGTGTAAAAATTCTCACCGCGAGTGGTTCAGTGGCTGAGATATCCTTGATGTCGAGGAACCAGGGTTTGAGAGGGCCTGAGTTGATTCGTGATCCTATGGCCATCGTTAATCGAATAATGAGGATGGTACTTGAAATGACTGTCCACATCGCCACAGCGAGTAAGCCAATATCCGGTCTGGAGAGGAGAAGACTGCCTGTTAATAAAATTAAATTAGGATTGCGTCGTGCGGTGATAAGCCGATGATAGGAATCAATGGGTCGCCAACAAAATATACCAAACTTCCCTAGGGACACTTCAAAAATTCCTTCGCAGATCCTTCCCACGATATATCCTCCGACTGTGACCCAAAGAATCGCATTGAGTGAGAGATGTGTGAGACTCTGATCCAATGAATGGAGCCCCAGACCCCACGCAATATACCAGAGGGGGGGATGGATAATATCGAGTCCATGATCAAGGATATGACCGATTCGACTTGAGGTCAGCGTGACTCGGGCGAGTTTTCCATCAACGGTATCCAAGAACGTCATGAACCATCCGAGTAGGAGTCCCCACCAAAACAAACCTTCGATGAACAACCATCCTGCGCCGATCGTGAGTAGGACACTCAGGCTAGTCAGATGATTGGGTACGATCCCCAACTTGCTGCACCATCGGGTCGTGCCTTTAGCTGGACGGGGCCAGGCCCATTTGGTCACCAAATCCGTGACTCCTTTGTACGATCCAGCAAACAAATGGTCTTCTAATTGTTGTTGGTTGCTCTCATGGATGGGAAGCACATACGGGGGATCGTATTTTTTGAGTTCTTCTTGGTACCCTGAGGTCAGCGAGTCCAGTTCTATGGTTTGAATGTGTAAGGAATCATCAATGAGATGATCGTTGGCCAGAAGGTCGCACACTTGCGGGGCTAAGGCGCTTGAGACTATGGCTGCCACAGCGACCTGATGTCCTTGTGATGGCACCCGCAAAAGAATATTGTGTTCCTTGATGAGACTTTTGAGAACCCGCTCATCGTATAAATAGGTTGCCCGTACCAGTAACACCGTTGTGGTGGGAGGAAGGGCCTCTAGGTTCTCCACCACATCTGTGACTCCGATGCGAGAAAGTATTCGTGTCAGGCGGGTATGAGAAGATAGGCCCCAAAGTGAAAAAGAAGATGTCCCAATGATATAGGCGAAAATAGACATGAGGTTCAGTTAGAAGAATCCATTCAACACGAGATCGTTCAATTTGTATAGAGGGTTATCTTTAAACTGGTAATGTGAAAAAATGATTTGACATCGTATACTAGGAGCCTGTCCGACATTAGCGGATCTACTGCGATTGCGCTGGATTTGGTCAGCTTTTCCGATCATTTTCGTTAAATAGTCACCACTATTCGCCTCAAACGATCGAAAAATCTGCCTCAAACCAGCACAATCTCGCGACGATCTCTCATGTCGGACAGGCTCCTAGACCACTTGTCGTTTTTCGATCTGGCTGTGGGTTATACCGATGAATGGAGCCTTTCTTCCGCGGTCTTGTCTATGTAAAGGGATTCTAAGGGATTTTGATATGTTCAACAACCTGTGTATGCCTCCCATCTTCCAACTCAATCTGGATAGTTCTCTTTTAGAAGGTTGTGTATGAACTCTTTCGGTGAGCCGACTCCAACATTCACCTTTGCACAACTGACCGATCCCCATCTAACCTCCCTCGAAGAAGTTGGGATTTCTGATTTGTTGAATAAACGTATGTTGGGATATTTATCATGGCGACATACTCGGAAGCAGACATATCGCCGAGAGGTCTTGGATGTGTTGGTTCAGGATTTACAAACCCACCACCCCGACCATATTGTCGTCACGGGGGATCTCACGCAGGTAGGATTACCTGCTGAATTTCAAGAAGCTCGGAACTGGTTGGATTCTCTGGGCTTGCCGGAGAACGTTACAGTGATTCCTGGAAATCACGAAGCCTATGCGTTGCCATCGTGGGATCGCTTGCTCGCGACGTGGGAGCCTTATCTGGTTTCGGATTCTGATTGGAGTGACCCGGATTCGGGCTCCACTTACTCATCGCTTTTTCCGACTGTACGAATTCGTGGGGCGGTAGCGTTGATTGGGCTTTCGAGTGCCTATCCCTCTCTGCCTTTTTTAGCCGTGGGGAAGATAGATGAGGCACAGTTAAGCCGATTGTCTGGTTTGATGAGGGATTTGTCTCAACGTCATTTGTTTCGGGTCGTCTTAATTCATCATCCTCCAGTGCCTGGTTCGATTAAATGGCGAAAACGATTAACCAACGGGAAGGCTTTACAATCCGTTCTGAATCAGCATGGGGCGGAGCTTGTGTTACATGGGCATTCTCATCGTCTGTCTCGTTCGAGTTTTGACGGGCTTTCCCATGCGGTGCCGGTGATTGGTCTTCCTGCGGCCTCACGCAAGGATGGAGCTTCTTATTATCGTGCGGCATATAATCTGTATCGAGTCACTCGGCAAGACAAAGGATGGGAACTGAAAATTTCGACTCATGTTCTTTCTCCATCAGGCGATACGGTTCACTTAGCTCATGAAGAAGTCCTCATCATGAATCCGTGCACCGATCAGGTACCTTTATAAGCGTCGCCATAACCAGAGACTGGCGATGAGGGTTCCCACGATGGGGGTTAACGTAGTTCCCGATGGATGAAGATTCCAAAATAGACCCACCTGACCAAAAACCTGACTGGTGAGATAGAAGGCCATCCCTAATCCTGATCCTATCAGGATTCGTTTTCCCATCGTCGCCCCTCGAAGAGGCCCAAACACACTGGGAATAGCTAGGAACACCATGACCCCCGCGGCAAAAGGCCTACCCAACTTTTCCCAAAAAATGAGCTCCTGTCGACTATAGTTTTGTCCATTTTTTTTGAGGTGCTCAATATAATAGTAGAGATCTGAAGGGGGAAGTGTTTCGGGGGGAAGAGTCAAGATATGTATTTCTTCAGGGCTGATATTGGTATCCCAAGCTAAGGTATCGAGTTGCTGGACAGAGACTTTCTGTTTGGTAATGATGTTTTGTCGAATATCTTTCAGCATCCATTGGTCGGTTGTGTGAAGAATGGCTTCTTGGGCATGCGTGGTGCTGAGAAGCTGACCTTGTGGGTTAAATTGGTAGATGTCAATGTTTTCTAGGACTTCTCCATATCGAATTTTTCCCACTTTGATATAACGCAGGTCGTCTCGGAGCCAGAAACCATTTTGGCTTTGGAGGGTATGACTTCCTGAAATAGCCAGAGATCGTTGGATGTGAGCTTTTTGCTCCAGGGGAGGCGCGACCCATTCTTCTATGACCACCGTCAATCCCGAAAAGAGGATTCCTACTTGGATGACGGTCCAGGCAATTCTGCGTGGAGAAATTCCTACCGCCTCCATGGCCACCAATTCCTGCGTGCTCGCCAGTTTTCCTAATGCCACAATACTTCCCAGTAACGCCGTGAAGGGGGCCAAGTACACCATTCGACCTGGCGTCGTCATGGCCACATATGAAACTGCATCCAGCAGGTGATACGTTCCTTTCCCCACTTTTCCTATTTCTTCAACAAAAACAAAAAAGCTAAATAAGGCAAGAAACACCAGAAGAATAAGCGCATAGCCTTTGGCGACGTGACCTGAAACATATGAGTCGAGAATGTTCATAAAGATATGAGGCTGAACGTGTGGCGGAGCAACAATTCCTACCGCGCTGCTGGATTTGTGGAAGCTTTTGAGTTTCGACCTCGCCTCGCCATGAGGGTTGGGGCCATGGTTCCCAACACGATAATTGCCAGGAGTCCATTGACCCACCAAATTCCAGGAACAGGAGGAATCATCCCTTGCCCTACCCAGGTTTTCGTCATGGCATGTAGGTTGTAATAGATGGCAAAAATAATCATAGCCATGGCCACTTTCGAATATTTCCCCTGGCGTGGAACGACTCGGCTCAGGGGGATAGCCATGAGACTAAGAAGAATCGTGGAAATAGGCGTGGAGAAGCGCCACTGGAGTTCCGCAATATCTGGAAGTTGGTCAGACTGGAATAGGAAAGATGTGGATGCGGCTTTCCGTTTGTATTCCATGGTGATCTCTTTGGGATGAACGGTGGCTTCTTGAAATTGGGTAATGCTTTGAACCCCTCCCTCTCGATTAATTTTATATTCATAGCCATTGAGTAAGACGGGCACCCGTTTCCCATTGGTTTGATCAATTTTGTCCAGGGCTTCTTTGGCAAAAATAATTCTCACTACATCATCTTGAACACTTTGGATAAACACATTTTGCATGACTTCACGTTTCTCATCCAATTCGTTGGCAAAGAAAACAAGATCGCCATTTTTTCGTTCATAGAAATGCCCCGCTTCTAATTGTGAGACTCCAAATCCTGATTCCGCATTCTCCTGTAGCCAATAACTTTGTTCGTATGCCCAGGGTCGGAGATACAACGAAAAGCTTCCGACAAGTAGGGCTAGGACGATTGAAAACATCAGTACCACCCTCATTATCCGTGTTGGGCTTATGCCACAAGCGGATAGGGCAATCATTTCTGAATCACTATGCATCCGACCGAGGCCCAATATGACCGAAAGATACAAGGACACGGGTAGCAAGACCTCTAACGCGATAGCGACTTTCAGGAGGATAATTGAAATCATCGTGATGGGCGGCATCGGCATTTCCGCCACCTTTGTCATGTATTTCAGCCAGCTGTAGCTTGCGAAAATGACGATGAGGAGTCCGCACACGAGAAGCAATGGTTTGCTAATTTCTCGTATGAGGTAACGATCTAATGTCATCGTGCGGCTTTGGTTATTCAGTGAACGATCGAATATCTGGTTGGTACTGAGGGAACGGCTGTGGTCGTTGTTCTGTGGTGTGTATGTTCCCCAAAGGTACCATGACCGAGAGTTCAAGGGTGGTCGATGACTCTATGAAGATATCGTTCTCTCGAAGGGGTTCTCTTTGTGACAAATTCTGGAGGAAGCTCAAGTTTCTTGAGTTCTTTGGGTGAATTGCGTAAAAGATACATAACATGGGTTTGCGTGAGTAGCAAGAGAATGATCTATAAGGAATTTTATTCATGAGAGCGGTACTTTTAAGTGCAGGGCAAGGTCGCCGACTTCTTCCCTTAACAGCCGAGACTCCCAAATGTGCATTGCAGGTTCAGGAGCGGTCTCTTCTGGAATGGCAAATTCAGGAACTGGCCAAGTGTGGGGTTCGAGATGTCACCGTGATAGTGGGGTTTAGGGCCGACAAGGTTGATCAAATCCTTTCCGGGTATGAAGGCCCGGTACGTTTTCAGACCGTCTTTAATCCGTTTTATGGCGTGTCAGATAATTTGGCCAGTTGTTGGGTGGCTCGAGAATCTTTGAAAGGCGATTTCCTCTTGATCAATGGAGATACACTCTTTGAATCGGCCATCCTGCAAACTCTGTTAGATACTCCGACGTGGCCGGTGACACTCGTGACCGATCGGAAAGATCATTATGATGCTGACGATATGAAAGTTTGTCTGGATGGCCAACGTCTCGTGCAAATTGGGAAAACCATTCCTCCTGATCAAGCCCATGGCGAGTCTATTGGTATGATGGCTTTTCGTGGGGAAGGGGCTTCTCTATTTCGGGAGGCCCTTGACCAAAAAATTCGTCAACCGGAAGCCCTCAAGATGTGGTATTTGTCGATTATTGATGAACTGGCGCAACAGGGAAAAGTGTCCACCGTGTCTATTAAAGGCGCTCGGTGGGCTGAAATTGACTGTCACGAAGATTTATTAGAAGCCAAAAAACTTGTGGAGTACCTAGCTGGAGCGCCCGTTCAATTTGTTTGAAGTATTCTGTTGTATAATTTTTTCTGCTAGCTTCCAATCACTGACTGAATCCACATCGATGGCTGCTTCCGCAAATGGCAGAAACACTGGCCGGATCGTTATTTCTAAACGTTGAGATAATTGAGCGAGAGCCTCTTCTAACGTCAGTCGCCCTAAGCCATATCTGAGTAAGGGCAGCCACCCCAACACCCTGATCAAACGCCACGGTTTTTTTCTGTTCTGTTCCATTTGTTGCCAGAATTGCGCGGCTTTCCGTCCCTGAGGTGTGAGGAAGGCATATAAATTACATCCGCAATATCCCTCTTTCCCAAATTTCAGAATGGTTCTTTTGGAGTCAGGGTAAGCGTTTGTGACGATGTGAGCCTTCACCAGGCCGACTACCACATCACTTTGGGATTTCCGGGCCTCTGCACAGAAGTGCTCTACCATGGCAGGAGATAATAATGCATGATCGGCGGTCGTGAGGAGAATAGGTTGGGTAGGGGATATGGTTTGTAACACAAAATGGGTGCTTGAACTGGGAGTGGCTTGGGGGGGGGTCCATTGTATGTGTTGTGAGTTGATTTGTTGTTGTAAGTCGGGAGCTTCGTGTAGGTGTTCTTTTTTTGGTCCAGATAGAATACAGGCACCAATGGATTCAGCGGTGGCCAATGTTTCGAGGACCCGTACAATCATTGGTTTATTGGCAATGATTGTAAAGGCTTTACAGGGTACCTTGGCAGCTGTTGCGACGGGATCATGGGGACCTCGATCTCCGGCAAGAACAATTGCTGTAAATAGAAGAGGAGGGGATGGCATTAAGAACGCATGGTCTCTTCGATGGTTGAAAACGACAAGTTTGGAAAATTTAGAAAACAGTAGCCTGAGCTAAAAATTGTTAGCATACCGTTTTTGCGTATATTCGGTATGTCTTATAAGGAATACCACCAATCGATTCAAGCATTTTACACATGCCTTGGTTGTCTTCCAATATCCATGAAAGTTCTACGTGTTGGACATTGTGACGAATGCCAGATTTCCGCACCTCATCAATGAGGCCAAAGGCTAAGGCGGCTCCAAGAGGCGTGCGTTGGAAAATTTTCCGTACGCCCATCAAGGGCACTCTGGCGGTTTTGGGCTTTGACAGTTTTAAATCCACAATGGCTTTTAACCATCCAAAGGGTAGCAGTCGTCCATTGAAATCATGAATGACCTCATTGATATTGGGAAAGGCCACAAGCATAGCAGCGGGTGCTCCATCGACTTCCGCGATTTTGATATAGCTTTTATCAACCAGCCATCGTAATTGTTGGCCAATTTCCGAAAACTCTTTTTGTGTAAAGGGGAGGAACCCCCAATTGTCTGACCATGCATCTTCAAAAATCTCTTGAATAATCCCAAGATCCTTCTGGAATTGTGAGCGGCGTAAGGAGCGAATGGTCATGTCTCTAGAAGACCGTGTGAGCAATTTTTCAATGATCGGAGGGAATTGGAAACTCAGGTCGATATAATAGGCCAAAAGGTCTTTGATCTTCACATAACCATGGTGTTCGACCATTTCCTGATAATAGGGTTTGGCATGTCCCATCATGACCATTGGGGGGGAATCAAACCCCTTTACCAGGAGACCGCATTCTTGATTGATGGAAAAGTTAAAGGGTCCTTGAATGTTTCTTATGCCACGAGCCTGTAACCAATGCTCGGCTGTGTTCAATAAGAGTTGGAACGTGTCGAGATTGTCCTCTGCTTCCAGCATTCCCCAAAATCCGGTGTTGTCCTGATACCTCTGGAGATGAAGGTCGTCAATTTGCGCACTAATTCGACCAACCAACCGAGTTCCTCGATAGGCCAGCCAGAGGCAGCATGTGGCATGTTCAAAGTATGGGTTCTTCAAGGAGAAGTGTTGACGTCGTTCCAAGAGTAGAGGAGGAGTCCATGTCGGATCATTGTGGTAAATTGACCAAGGTAGACGAATAAATTGCTCAAGGGCTTTCTTACCCTTCACTTCAATAATTTGTAGGGAATTGAGAGCCAAGCAGCATTACCGAATG
>CAZKRH010000010.1:0-3834 GCA_964555115.1 uncultured Nitrospiraceae bacterium
CATGCATTCTTCCGTTTTCTGACGGACCGTTTCATCCATTAATAAAACATTTTCTAAGGGAGACTTAAGCAATCGCTCCAGAATAGCAGGGTGATACAACACATCTGCATCCATAATTACCATGTCATCCGTGAATTCGGATCGAGCCATCCACAAGGATACTATACTCCCCCGAACATAATCGTCATTGACCAGCAAGTGAACCTGGATATCTTGGGGAAATTTTGCCATTTCTTGTCGGATTAGTTCCTGTTTGTATCCAACCACTAACACAACTTCTCGGATCCCTAAGACTACCAAATTTTCCATGTGGCGTCGGAGAAGGGATTTTCCTCCAAGCTGGATAAGAGGTTTGGGTATCTCCTTGGTGATGCCCCAAAGACGCTTCCCGCCCCCCGCTGCTAAAATGATCGCTTTCATGCCGAGGCTGGTGTTTCTTGAATGATTTCCTCAAACGCTGACAAAAACCCTTCAAAATCCTGTGTGGTCAAGGCTCCCATGTTGGCTACACGAAAGATTTTTGATTCCAAATGGCCTTGCCCCGCATAGATGACATAGCCTCGTTCTTTTAATCGATCATGTAACTGTTCATAGGTCAGGACTGGAGGAAGGTAAAACGCTGTGAGTGAATTAGACTGTAAGGCTGGCTCCACAACGGCCTGAATCCCCAATTTGGTCATCCGTTCCCGAATGAGTTTGGCCATCTTGCCATATCGTGTAATGCGGTTGGCGACCCCTTCTTCCAACAGTTCGTCTAACGCTTCATGAAAAGCCGCATATACCTGTACCGCTGGGGTAAAAGGCACACTTCCCTGCTCTTGAGCTTCAAAATAATTCGCTAAACTGAGATACCAAGACCGTTTTGGATATGTGACCATTTGCTCTAAATACCCTTTACGGGCCAATACAAACGATACACCCGGAAATCCTTGAATACATTTCCCTGCGGTCCCGGCAACCAGGTACATATGGGGGCCCACGATGTTTAACTCTTCTCCACCCAAGCCGCTCACCGAATCCAACACAAATACACGATTCATCCCATCCACCAATTCGGCCATTTCCTGGACGTTATTTCGAACGCCCAAGGTCGTTTCATGATGGACCATCAGCACCGCATAGACTTCGGGATGTTGAGTCATGGCGAGTTTGACTTTGGCGGGATCCGGTTGGGTACCCCATTCCAATTTTATTTGGGGGATACCTAACCGATGCGTCGCGGCAATATAGGTCATTCGTTGTCCATACACGCCATTATTGATCACCAACAGGCGTTTCCCCTGAGGAAGACAGGACGTCACACAGGCTTCCACGGCCGCAGTCCCTGATCCCGTTAAGAGGATGGCGGTATAATCAGATTCTGACTCTGGGACAAAAGCTTGCAGCAATTTGGTTCGAATCTTCTGCATAAGTTCCGCACATTCCGATTCTCGATGACAGAGATCCGGTTGAAGCAAAGCATTTCTGACTCGTTCTGACACATTGACGGGTCCGGGATTTAATAACATCATAAGGGTATTATCCTAACGCGTTTATTTAAATAAACATTGACCTCTTGAAATTTCTTTAGCCCCACCTTCTTATTGAAAGGCCTGCCGAAACCTCTTTGCCACTTCCGCAGGTTCCAAGGACACACGGTCAGCATCTTCAATTTGTTCGTTTATTTTCACGAGTAAAAAACTGGGACCGTCCGTCCCTAACATGTCTTTAAATTCATAGACAATATCTTCCCGCTCCCACACTCGCTCAATATTCACATATCCTACGGCCTTCGCCACATGGTCCAACCGTACATGTCGAGAATAGGAGAGTTGATTACCCGAGGATCCATACACTTCATTGTCAAAGACCACATGGATGAGATTTTTGGGCTGTTGTGCTCCAATCGTGGCCATCGTGCCCATTCCCATCAACACATTCCCATCTCCATCAAACACTACCACTTTTTTTTCAGGTTGGGAGAGGGCCATCCCCAATCCAATGGCTGAGGCCATCCCCATTGACCCCATCATATAAAAATTAGCAGGCCGGTCTTTCAGTTTAAAGGCTTCTCGAGATGGCAACCCATTACAAATGATCACCGGTTGATCGGTGATATGCTCAAAAATCGCCGCCATGGCTTGCGCACGACTTTGCATGACTCCTTGTTCAGGCTGCATCTGGCAAATCCTCGTTATCGTTTCCCAACTATCAAGGCTGGACCCCTTTGATGATACCCTTCTTGAGGAGTAAGGCGACGGGAATTTGTTGGCTCATAAAGGTTTGGGCCGTCCATTTTAAATCGTCAATAATGGTTGGTTCAGCAATCACTCGATAGGGAATTCGAATGGCCTCCAATATGTGAGGCATGGTTTGCCCCATGACCACATGTTCCGAGGCATCTTTCCCCTCAAACCCTCTCCACGACACTAATAACAGGCAAGGAATTTGGTAAATCAAGTGAAGAGACATCAACACATTGAGGGCATTGCCGAGACCGGAATTCTCCATGAGCACCACAGGCACCTTTCCCCCTAAAAAGGCTCCGGCTGCCAGTGCCACTGCCTCATCTTCACGAACCGAGGGGGTATACAGACGATGTTCTTCCAACGCGGCAATGATTCCCCCTAATATCGTGTCTGGTACACCAGTAAAAAAATCAAAGCCTATGTCTTGAAGGGATCGGACAAAATCATCGCTATCAATCATGGAATTACCATACTCTAAAAACAATTTTTCTGAATGTGAGTTAACTTAGGAGATAGAGGAATGATCCTCTCACAGATAGGGCAGAAACCTGGATGAAACATAAGGACTTGATGAGAAAACCCTTGTTATCAGCTATGGATATGAATTATATCGAAGCCCTCTTTCATTCTCAAGAAAACCTGAATATCCAGGGTATTGGTAGGGATGGAAGGCTCTGGCAAGTAGTCTGATCGGGCAAGACGCTCAAAATCCACTTGGAGTGCTGCCTACCCTAGAGAAGTGGCAACATTGCTCGCAGAGTGCATTCAAGGGTTCGCCCCACACGTTGATGAGATCATTGTTTGAGAGTTCTCAGGAAATTGCGGGAACGATCTTCACCTAGTACACTGAGCACGGACACATCTATGTATAGTTGAAGTGAGAAAGGATGGAGCATGGTAAAAAAGAGGCCATCAAAGAAGAGCTATACCGATTCCCATGCGAAAAGCGGAATCACCGCTAAATTACCTAGACTAGAAACTTGGCCCAACCAATTTTCCGGGTACGACATTACCATTGAAATACCCGAATATACCGCGATTTGCCCCAAAACTGGATTGCCTGACTTTGGAACCATTACGCTCCACTATATGCCCAACAACTCATGTATCGAGTTGAAATCCTTAAAAATGTATATTCATGCTTACCGCAATGTAGGCATTTTCTATGAAAATGCCGTCAACCGCATTCTTCAAGATGTCGTGAAGGCATGCCAACCGACATGGGCCACGGTCACCGGAACGTTTACCGCACGAGGTGGTCTGAACAGTACCATTCAAGCCAAATATCCCAAATGACGCCTTTCAGGATATTTTCCTGACACCCACGAGTAGAACACGACGGTTTTGAACGTGCTCTCAGAGTCGCTCTTGTCAACCCGAGCCTGCTAATTATTCTTGAAAAATTCTTTGATGGTCTCAACAACCGCAACCAGTTGTTCGGTAGTGAGTTCAGGGTAGATGGGGAGGGAAAGGACTTCTTCTGCCATTTGCTCGGAGACGGGGAAGTCTCCTTTTTGGTAGCCCAGATCGCTATAGCATTCTTGTAAATGGAGAGGAACAGGATAATACACCTTATGCCCGATTCCTTTCTCTTTCAAAAATTCCA
>CAZKRH010000011.1:0-23950 GCA_964555115.1 uncultured Nitrospiraceae bacterium
GATGGAACGATAAAAGGAACCGTATTGAAACCCAGTCAATTTCAGCCCTGGAATTTTAAACGCCCCCATCAGGTGCGTTTCGATCTCAGAAATAAGGAAATGCGGGATAGCTTACTGGCTTGGCGACTTGTCCAGGATGGAAGAAAGATCGTGGATGGGGCGGTTCTTTTTTATAACCCCAATCTGGCCAGGACTCCTTACTGGGCCAAAGTCAGTCAGAAGGTTGCCACTATCGGCGCGCATGAATTCTATATCCCATCAAACCGGCAAGTGTAGTGACATACGCCATGGAGGTGTGAAGGACGAATTGCTACATGCCGCTTCCAGAGAGTCAATGGGCGAGTTGTGTCTTCGTGTTCCCCGTATGAGTTTTTTAACCATACGGGAAGCTGAGTTTCACCTTCAATCTGGAGGAGAACTATGATTTGGCGTTGGCTTGGGCTCACAAAAGATATACACCGCCCGGAAAAAGATATTGGCCCCTATTCCAATTACCGCTTGGCCGTTCGACTCGAACTTACACAGCGACCTGGCGTATTTGCCATCCTTGCCAATCTCATGGCCGAAGAAGGAGCAAGCATTGGTGCCGTGGATATGGTGTCAGCCACCAAAACCAAGGTGGTCCGAGACATCACGCTTGATACCAAGAATGAAGAGCATGCACAGCGAGTGCTTGACCGGTTGGGTAAGCTTCCTGATGTCAAAGTGCTCTCTGCGTCAGACCGGGTTTTCATGTTACACCTTGGTGGAAAAATACAAATGGGTAGCAAGTTTCAAATTACCACGCGGAACACGCTTTCCATGGCCTACACCCCTGGAGTCGGTCGCGTGTCGCAAGCCATCGCCAAAGACCCGAATTTGGCCTATCGCTTCACGAGCAAAAGTAATAGCGTCGCCGTCGTGACCGATGGATCAGCTATTTTAGGACTCGGGGATCTTGGGGCTGCAGCCGCGCTCCCGGTGATGGAGGGGAAAGTGATGCTGTTTCAACAGTTCGCGGGAATCGATGCGTGGCCCATTTGCCTCAGTACGCGGGACCCTGATGAGATTGTTCAGACCATCACCAACATTGCTTCAGGGTTTGGGGGCATCAATCTCGAAGACTTCAGCGCCCCTCGATGTTTTGAAATTGAACGACGGTTGAAGGCTACGCTCGATATTCCCGTGATGCATGATGATCAGCATGGTACCGCGGTCGTGATCTTGGCGGCATTACGGAACGCGTTAAAAGTCACCAACCGCCAACTCGATCAGACCAAGGTAGTGGTCAACGGTTTGGGTGCTGCAGGAACGGCGTGTTGCCAATTATTAATTTCAGCAGGTGTGGGGCAGATCACGGGATGTGACAAAAAAGGGTTGGTCTTGGACGAACGCATGGATGTTCTTCGATCGACTAATGATCATCTTACCAACTACATTCACTACGATCAGCCAACCGGGACCTTACACGATGCCTTGAAGGATGCAGATGTGTTTATTGGGCTTTCCACCGGAAACATTCTGAAGTCCGACGATTTGAATCCTATGGCGCCTGACGCGATTGTCTTTGCCCTTTCCAATCCGGACCCCGAAATTTCACCAGAAGCTGCATCAAAAAAATGCCGCATTTATGCGAGTGGACGATCGGATTATCCGAACCAAAGCAATAACCTTCTTGCCTTTCCTGGGATTTTCCGTGGGGCATTAGATGTGCAAGCCAAAGATATCAACAAGGCCATGAAATTGGCAGCGGCGGAAGCCTTGGCGAACGTGATTTCCGATGATGCGCTCAATGAAGATTATATTATTCCAAGCGTCTTTGATAAAAAAGTGGTCCCTGCCATCGCCAAAGCCGTCGCCAATGCTGCGCAGGAAACGGGCATGGCTCGACGCCCTCCCAAACATGAGGAGATTCTAGAGTAAGACTAGAGAACAGGTTTGTATTTTCTTCTCATACCAAAGGGCCTTCTCTTCTAGAAGACCCTTTAATGGCCGATAAAAAAGGGTACCATTCACGTATCACCATACTAAGGAAAAACAGATGAACAGGATGATAAGTCCGGAATTTCCGATAGAAAGGAACACATGGAAGGCAATGCACCAACACTCACCCCTCACATCTCTTTAGAAGCCGATTCCAATGCTTCGGAGTCGCATCTTCCTGTAGAAAAAACAGATACCCTTAGCCCGGCAAAAGGGAAAAAACTCCCTCCTACCATTTTTATTATATTTGGAGCGATTGGTGATCTCACGAAGCGTAAACTGATCCCTGCGCTGTACAACCTTGCAGTCAATCAGCATCTGTCTGAGGAATTTGCGGTGATCGGTGTGGATTGTGTCCCCATGTCCACCGAAGATTTTCGGCTCAAGATCAATCGAGATATTCATGAATTATCTTCGCGCTCGATTGAATCGAACATTTGTGATTGGCTTCTCCAACGCTTGCACTATATTTCTGGAGATTTTAAAGACCTACATACTTTTGAAAAACTCAACGAATGTCTTAGTCAATTAGATACCTCTCACGGAGTCGAGGGCAACTATCTGTATTACATGGCTACCTCACCAACCTTTTTTCCCAAGATTGTACAGTTTCTTGCTGAAAAAGGCCTTGTGACCCAACACAATGGATGTTCAAGGCGAGTCATCTTTGAAAAACCGTTTGGTCATGATCTCCAATCGGCCAAAGCACTCAATCGTGAACTCTGTACGGTTCTCGCAGAAGACCAGATCTACCGAATCGACCATTACTTGGGCAAAGAGACCGTCCAAAATATTTTAGTCTTCCGTTTCGCCAATGGGATTTTTGAACCAGTCTGGAATCGTCAATACATTGATCATGTGCAAATCACCGTAGCAGAAACTCTTGGAGTGGAGCACCGTGGGAATTATTACGAAAAGGCGGGAGCCCTCCGCGATATGGTCCCGAATCATCTCCTGCAATTACTGGCCTTTGTCGCCATGGAACCACCTAATGCCTTTGATGCCGAAGCAGTCCGCGATGAAAAGGCAAGGGTATTACGCGCCATTCTCCCGATGAAGATGGATGAGATCAGGCGCTCTACGGTTGCGGGACAATATGGTCAGGGGACGATCACGAGTCATCCGGTGCTGGCCTACCGTTCTGAGCCACACGTCGCGAGGGATTCCCATACCGAGACGTTTGCGGCCATGAAATTGTTTATTGAAAGCTGGCGTTGGGGAGGAGTACCCTTCTATCTCCGAACGGGGAAACGGCTTCCCCGACGTGTGACTGAAATTGTCATTCAATTCAAATCTGCTCCACTGAAGCTATTTCGAAATACGCCTGTCCCTCACCTCACACCCAATCAGTTGATTATCCGTATTCAACCTGATGAAGGAATCTCGTTGAATTTCGGGGCAAAGATTCCCGGCCCAACAGTCCAAGTAGGCACCGTCGATATGGACTTTCAATATGCTAAATACTTTGGGGACGCCCCAAGTACAGGGTACGAAACGCTGTTACACGATTGCATGGCTGGGGATGCCACCTTGTTCCAGCGTAGCGACAATGTGGAGGTGGGGTGGAGTGTGGTCGATCCCATATTAGAAGTGTGGAGTGGACTCCGTCCTCACAGCACGATTCAGTATGAGGCCGGAACATGGGGGCCTGATGAAGCCGCCATGTTGTTAGAGCGAGATGGTCGGAAGTGGCGAAATCCGACCTGAAAAATGTCGTGCGGTCAAAAAGAATCAAGTGTGTCAATGAGGATGATTTTATAAAAGAGACAGGACATAAAAAGGGTAGGTTTATGCAACTCCAGAATAATAACGCAATATATCAGAGGCCGAGATGACACCCACAATCGTTTCACGTTCCTCCACTGCCAAATGACGGGTGGCCTTCTCTTTCATGAGTCGGACGGCCTCGACCATGGGATCACTACTTTCAATGGTGATGATGGGCTCGCGCATGCAAGTCATCACCCTGGTCGTGAAAGGATCTACTTCCCCTGCCACGACCTCTCGGCTCAATTCAGTCTCGGTAATGCTCCCAATAAAGTGCTCCCCTCCTTTGACCAGCAGCGAGCCGATCTTTTGTTTTTGAAAGAGTAGTGCCGCTTCCCGCAGTGTCGCGTTCACATGAACGAAGTGAACCGTTGATGACATGTAATCGGTTACTCGTGGTCCAGTCGTGGTTTTGATGCGTTCCCCCCTGGCCAGGGCCGCCCGACGAGTTTCAAGATCTCCCATGCAAATTTCTAGTACTCGTTGACGTTGCCTGAGGGTTTCTCGTTCCGTGGCGTGAGTGACACCTTCCGGCGCCCCCTCTGGCAAATTGACTATCCCTGCTGCCTCCCCAATTTGGGCATAGTCATAAATAACCACTAGGGGGGAAGAACGTCCAAACATCTTGTGGATTATATCTTCTGTCTCCCAGTCGAAATCCATCAAGGTTTCCTCTAAGGGTTGTCTCACTAGGAAAGACTTGATGGTTTCAAGCTGCTCTCGCAATCGTTGGAGATCACGGTCTAAAGATGCCTCTTTTTCCGATGGAGCATGAAGTAGCTGTTGCATGTCATCTCCTCCCTTGGAATGCGAGACAAAATAATACTTCGGCAGGGATAGACAGAGCAAGGTTTCTTGACCGGAGCCTTTTAGTTGGGTGACACTTTTCCTCTTTTTTCAGGGATCAGGATCCGCTCGCTTCAGCTCGATGGAGCCAAATCTTGCTCAAGATGACCATACCGTTTTTTGACCATACGGGAGGAGATTCGGAA
This sequence comes from uncultured Nitrospiraceae bacterium, assembly GCA_964555115.1. Lineage (GTDB taxonomy): Bacteria > Nitrospirota > Nitrospiria > Nitrospirales > UBA8639 > CAZKRH01. Next base: position 4,722 of record CAZKRH010000011.1, read on the forward strand.
CACCTGCCTTACCTTTCAACTACCAAACACCAAACGAATCGACCAGTTTTTAGCGCTAGTTCGAAATCTGTTGTCTGGCCCATTTCGTTCATATATCGGCTACCGGGTGCCCAACCGGTATCGAAGGCCTGTTACCTTCTGGCCCTTGAATTTCCTCAATTTTTTTGCGATCTAAGGGTCAACAATTCCCCAATCTCCATTCAAGATGATCAGAGGCATACTTGCGTTGATGCACGAGATGGGGATTAGGTAACATGTCCCCTTGACTCTTCTACAGTGTAGAAACCCGCCGTCACGGAGCAAAGAAAACGGTGAAAAGGCTTTTCAACGGCTATCGTGTACAGCATGGTTATGACGAGGTATTTGAGAGTTTTGATCGGCCTCGTCATCACTATCGACAACTCTGCAAGCGACTTCAAGATCTTTCCCTTGAGGACTTCAACTTAAAAAAACTGCAAGGGGATCAAGCATTCCTTCGCCAAGGCATTACCTTCACCGTGTATGGCGATCCAGAGCAGACTGAACGAATCTTTCCATTTGATCTGATTCCCCGCATTATTCCTAACAGCGAATGGCACCATATTGAGTCTGGATTACGGCAACGCGTGCTCGCGCTCAATCATTTTCTCCTTGATGTGTATGGCGATCAAAAAATTCTTCAGGATGATTCCCATCTCCGTGAACACGTCGAAAGTTCTGTCCACTTTCAAAAAGATTTTCGAGGGTTCCACCCTCCCAAAGACATTTATATTCATATTGCGGGAATTGACCTGATTCGAGACCAGACTGGGACGTACTATGTTCTCGAGGATAATCTTCGAACGCCCTCTGGCATTTCGTATGTGTTAGAAAATCGAATTGTCATGAATCAGCTCTTTCCAGATTTGTTCTCAGAGATGCGGGTTCGTCCCGTCAATCATTATCCTGCCCAACTTTCAGAAAATCTCCGCTTTCTTGATCCGCTATCTCGAGAAAACCCGACAGTGGTGCTTCTCACTCCTGGGGTCTTCAACTCCGCGTACTTCGAACATTCCTTTCTCTCTTCGCAAATGGGTATTAAGCTGGTCGAAGGACGAGATCTCATCGTCGAATCGGATCGGGTCTTCATGAAAACCACTCAAGACCTCGAGCCAGTGGATGTCATTTACCGTCGAGTGGATGATGCTTTTCTCGATCCGGAAGTGTTTCGCAGTGACTCTGTCTTAGGTGTTGATGGTTTGATGCGGGCCTATCGCGCAGGAAATGTGGCGTTGGCCAACGCCATCGGCGCGGGCATTGCCGACGACAAGGCCATTTATACCTTTGTCCCTAAAATGATTGAGTATTATTTGAGCGAAACTCCGATCCTCCCGAATGTCCCCACCTATCTCTGTTCCCAGGAAAAGGATCTCAACTATGTGGTCGATCATCTCTCGTCACTCGTTGTGAAAGCTGTCAACGAATCTGGGGGGTATGGCATGCTGATGGGGCCAACCTCGTCCACCTCTCAACAAGAAGAGTTTAAAAGGAAAATATTAGCCCAGCCCAGGAATTACATTGCTCAACCGACCATTTCCCTCTCACACCATCCCTGCGTACTCTCCGTTCCTGATGGGACGAATTTCATGGCAGGACGCCATATTGATCTCCGGCCATTTGTCTTGTGGGGCCAGGATATGACGACGTCTTTAGGTGGCTTGACTCGGGTGGCCCTTCAAGAAGGTTCTCTGATTGTCAACTCTTCGCAGGGTGGGGGAAGCAAAGACACTTGGGTGTTATACGGAGAAGGGTAAGCATGCTGAGTCGAACCGCGGAATCATTTTTTTGGATCGGGCGCTACATAGAACGGACCGAATACATTGCTCGCTATACAGATGTGAAATTTCATTTGATGCAAGGAATTGTTAGCCTTGATAAACAACAGGCGATCTGGGAGCAATACCTTGAAGGGACCGGAGAAATCCAACTATTCAAAGAATTGTATTCGCAAAGGAATACCTATGCGTTTCTAGAGTTTGTGACCACGAACTTCCAGAATCCCAATTCCCAGGTCAATCTCATCAAAGAAGCCAGAGCCAATGCCCGAGGCGTTCAAGACGAACTTTCAAGCGAGGTCTGGCGTCACTTAAATAATTTTTACCTCACGCTGATGTCGAAAAATGTGTCTGACCTTATGGGTGGCCCACATCAATTGCTCAGCCAAATCCTGGATACCTGTTACACCCTCGATGGAGTGTTTGGTGGGACGATGATTCATGACGAAGCCTGGAATTTCTGCAGGTTAGGAAAAAACATTGAACGAGCCAATCGGACGGCGCGACTTCTCGATGACCCGGTGTTGTGTAAACCCTCGCACGAAACCGGAGCGATATCCGAATATCACCAAGGCTTGGCGATTCTGAAAACCGCAAGTGCTTTTGAAGGATATCGAACGTTTTACTCAGCCAGACTCGTCCCACGAAAAATTGTGCAATTTTTATTGTTCCACAATAAATTTCCACGATCAGTCCGATATACGGTGGAAATGATCAGTTCCTTGCTCGAACGGCTTTCAGGTCCTTCCCGACGACCGGAAATCCGGGATGCCGAACGGCTGGCTGGCCAACTTGCAGCTGATCTGAAATTTGGCAATCTTGAGGAAGTCTACAAAATGGGCCTGTCTGGATTTCTCAGCCAAGTGGTGAATCAACTGGATTTGCTAACCAACCAAGTGGCCAAAACCTTTTTCCGCTCACCTGGATACTCGGACCTCTTCGGTACAGCGACACAAAAAACCCAACGACCGGTGGTACGTGTCTACGAACCCAAGTATGAGGTGGTGAAAGCGGTGCTGTCCGTGCAGCATCAATTCACCTACCAGTACACCGACGCTGTCTCGCAGGTCACCACGATTGTACGCTTGGTTCCACCGCAACATTATGGGCGACAACGACGCATGGACGTGCAGTGGCACATTGATCCCCCAGCCGATTACCGACATTTTACTGACGCATTTGGAAATCTCGTCTGGCAACTTGAACACCCACACATTCAACAAGAAATTACGGGATCGGTGGAAATGCGCGTGGAAACTCAGGTCTCCTATCTTCCGGATAAAACGCTGGCCCTCCAAGGCCTGACGATTCAGGAATCCGACTGTATGGTCAAGCCCACAGAATTCGAGCAGTTAACCACCTTGGTGAATGCTTCAGAGGCGTTAGAAAAACTGGCCAAGCGTTCGAAAGACCGGTCACTTCCTCCAGGTGAGCTCGCCGAATCAATCATGCATCAAGTCTTTGCGCATATGCGATACAAACAAGGGAAAACGCATGTGGGCACAACCGCCACCGAAGCGTTTGAGAACGGAGCAGGAGTCTGTCAAGACTTTGCGCACATCATGCTTTCCCTCTGTCGTCAGGCCAGACTTCCGAGCCGGTATGTATCAGGCTATCTTCCCGGTGAAGGCCAAATGCATGCCTGGGTCGAGGTGTTATTACCCCAAGGGCCGAATCAAATTCCAACCTGGGTGGCATACGATCCCACCCACCAGCGACGGTGCGATGAACACTACGTCACCGTAGCCGTAGGTCGAGATTATCAGGATGTGGCGCCCACGAGCGGGTATTACTTAGGAGCCTCGGCCAACGATCTTAACGTGAAGGTATCAGTCGTCGTCGAAGCCCATGGGGCCACCGATCATTGGCTGAGCCCACAAATGGTGTTTCAGGAATCCTCGGGGTCATCGGACACAGATCAGTGATCTTTCTCAAGACACTTCAATAAGAAAATAACGAAGGGTACGGCCAAATTGGGAACATCAGATCACAGAACTGCTTAGCGACATCCATGTTATTGCCCTATCCTCTATCACTAAAATGAACTTGGAATCCCCGCCCTTTGGGCGGGGAGGAAAAGTTCAGCCGGCAGGAGGCCGGCCCCGGTTGTGATACCATGGGCAGATGTCTGTCCAACGTACCAGTCATGCGGTTTATGACACGAAATATCATCTGGTCTGAGCCCCGAAATATCGGAGATGGATTGTTCGGGAGGATATCCGACGCCGAGTGGAGGAGGTGTTTCGGCAGATTGCCGGGGACTTTGGTTTTGAGCTGGTTGAATTGGAAGTGGCCAAGCAAAACACTAAAGGGGTCGGGAGTCTTTCTTGGCTTAATTTCATAAAAATTGCCTTTCTCTCTCCTTGTTTGGGGCCAGATTCTCAGAATATTTCGTAAACCCTAGGGAACATGTTACTCTAGGCACTAAACTTGTTGACCCTCTTGAAGGTGCTCCCGAATACACTCAATGTGAATGACCAAAGGCCAAAGATACTCCTATGACTGAACCGACTATTACCTGTCCAAAATGCCAGACTGAAATTAAACTCACAGAGTCGCTTGCTGGGCCTCTGATCGAATCCACTCGTCTGAAATATGAGCAACAATTGGCCAAGAAAGATGCCGAGGTGGTGAAACACGAATCAGTTCTTCGTGAACGCGAGTCCGCGCTGAGTAAGGCGCAAGAATCGTTTGAAGAACACGTTGCTGAAAAACTTAAGCTGGAACGGGTGAACATCGCGGCCGAAGAGGCGAAAAAAGCCAAACTGGTATTAGCTCATGATTTAGATGAAAAGAACAGGGCCTTGGTAGAGTTGCAAGAGGTTCTGAAACAACGGGATGAGAAGTTGGTTGAGGCGCAAAAGGCGCAAGCCGAGCTTCTACGGAAACAACGGGAACTGGATGATGCCAAACGAGAGTTGGATCTCACTGTCGAGAAGCGTGTGCAAGAGGGGTTAACCGCTACACGGGAACAGGCCAAGAAAGAAGCCGAGGAGTCCCTGAAGCTCAAGGTCATGGAAAAAGAGCAGACGATCTCCTCTATGCAAAAACAAATTGAAGATTTGAAACGTCGGGCCGAACAGGGCTCACAGCAACTTCAGGGAGAAGTGCTAGAGCTTGAACTGGAAGCGCTCCTTGGTGCGAAGTTTCCGCTTGATCAGATCGAGCCTGTTCCCAAGGGGGAGCATGGCGGAGATATCTTGCAACGCGTGGTCGGCCCGTTGAGCCAGTCTTGTGGCACGATTCTCTGGGAAATCAAACGTACGAAAAATTGGAGTGATGGGTGGCTCACGAAGTTGCGGGAAGATCAGCGTGCCGCGAAGGCCGAAATTGCGATTATCGTCAGTCAAGCGCTGCCCAAGGATGTAGAGACGTTTGACTTTGTTGATCACGTTTGGGTGACGCACACGCGGGCGGCGTTGCCTGTCGCTTTTATGTTGCGCCATTCGTTGATTGAAGTGGCCTTAGCTCGGCAATCGTCGGAAGGCCAACAAACCAAAATGGAAATGGTCTATGAATATCTCATGGGACCGCGATTCCGGCAGCGGATCCAAGCGATTGTTGAAGCTTTCTCCACGATGCAAGACGATCTCGACAAAGAACGCAAAGTGATTATGAGACAATGGGCGAAACGTGAGGAACAAGTGGATCGTGTGATGCAAGCCACCGTGGGCATGTACGGGGACCTGCAAGGCATTGCCGGCAAAACCCTTCAGGAAATCGAAGGCCTCGAACTTAAAGCCCTAGATGCACCCGAAGAAAATGATGATGAGAAACCCACCTTATGGAAATGACCTTGGAAATCTAAAAGAGTCCATCATTTTTTCTCCCTTTTCCGCCTATTCCGATCCTCTGGCCCTCTTCCTATTATTTTGAGGCACCTGGCCTGCCTTAAGGAAGGTAACTGTGCTATAGTGACCCCTCATTTTTCGATCAAGGCCAGTAAATTACTGTGGGCCTTTACCTTTTGATCTTGTGGGTATGTGTATGAGTGATCTACCTCCTCCTATTAAAGAGTTTATGCAAGAGGATCTTGAGTTGGTCAGTGAGACGACCAGCGCTGTGGACGCGGCTGTCCGTATGGCGGAGAAACGCATTGGCTGTTTGGTTGTTCAGGGAAAAAGTGAGGATCCTGCTCAACAACCTATCATAGGGCTGGTGTCGGAAACCGATTTGGTTCGTAAAGTGATGGCCAACGATCAAGCCGACGTTACCACTCCGGTAGGTCAGATCATGTCGAGTCCTTTGAAAACGATTGCGGCTGGCCGGTCTATGCTGGATGCCAGCCATGTGATGGAACAACAGGGAGTTCGCCATCTTTGCGTGGCGGAGGGTGAAGAAATTGTGGGGCTGGTGTCTATTCGTGATTTGGTTCGCTATTTTGTGTATGCCGAATCTGGCCCGATCCGAGATTTGGATAATGTGTATCGCCCGCTTAGCGTATTAATGCACACGTCTATCGAAACCATTGCCGGTGACGCACCTGTTGGAAAAGCGGCACAACAGATGGCTGACAAACGGATTGGTGCTCTCTTAGTTCAACAGAGCGGGGAGATGAACGGCATTGTGACCGAGCGTGATCTTGTTCTCAAAGTGTTAAGCGAAGGAGAGGATAGTAACACCCTTCCCGTGAAGGCGGTCATGAACCATCCGCTCATTGACATCGACATCAACCGGACGGTCCATGATGCCAGCAATCTTATGGCAGAAAAATGGATTCGGCATTTGCCTGTCTCTGAAAATCATAAAATCGTCGGCATTCTTTCCGTACGCGATCTGATTCGAATGGTTGCCCTTCGCGATCGTCCCCGCTTCCTCCGTCAGCAATAAAGCGATTTTTTTACAGACCTGCCTGGTTCCTTCTTTTCCTTCCTGGCCTCTGATTACTCAATTGATTACTCAAAGCCAATCGCGAGCCTTGTTCCTATTGCATGCCACCTTGCCGGATGTCCTTGATGTGCATTGGTTTTTGGTAGGTACACCGCACGAGTTGATACCGTGAAATTTGGGATGCGTATCAGGTACGAAACGGTAAATTTCACCAAGTATTTCCTGTAGGAGATCTATCACGAATGGCGGTTTTTCCTGGTCGCCCATTTATATCTACATAAATTTGACCGAAAACATACTAATGCAGTCCAACTGTCACGTGTGACGCGTGTAAGGATTTTTTGAACGAAGGTCTTGCCACAATGGAAAAATTGGTCATATCCCTGCCACCAGAAATCGAGACCCGACTCCAGGGGTGCACAGACTTACCGAGTCCTCCCAAAGTGGCCCTACGAATTCTTGAACTTGTCGAAGATCCTGATCTTGAAATTGAGACAGTGGTGCACACCCTCGCGATGGACCCGGCCCTGTCGGTCAAAATCTTGCGGATGGCGAATTCTGCTCATTACCCGTACCAAAATAAAGTCAATAATGTCGAAAAAGCTATTATGGTCATTGGCTTGAATGGGGTCCTTTCCTTAGCCCTGTCCTTTTCCTTAGCCAAATCCCTTCGAAGCGAACAAGGAAAGGGATTAAACTATATGTGGTATTGGCATCGGGCCCTTATTATGGGTTCCATGGCTCGGTCTATTGGCCTCCTGTGGGGCAGAAAAGATCTGGAAGAATTGTTTATGGTGGCTTTCATCCAAGATATTGGTATGTTGGTCTTAGATAAAATGGACCCCTCGCTGTATGCAGGCCTCGACTTTTTTCATGTTTCTCATCCTGACATCTTGGCGTATGAGCGAAACATGTGTGGGACTGATCATGCCGTCGTCGGGAGTTGGATTCTTTCACAATGGAAATTCCCCCCCGCCTTGGTGTCAGCGGTTCGATATAGTGACGAGTTTGATTATGGGGGGGGCCATAAGGAAGACACTCAGAATGTGCAATGTATATCTGTGGCAGGATCCATCGCTGATCTTTTTCTGAGGCAAGCGGGGGAGGATGACATTCTGGTGCTTGCCGAACAACTCGAAACGAACTTGGACATCGGTGGATCAGCATTAATAGAACTGTTGAACGGCATTGGAAGCTTGGTACAGGAGAAGGCCACTTTGTTCGAAATTGATTTGCAAGATGGGTTGGACCCTGAAGCGCTATTAAAGAAAGCTCGAGACATCCTGGTCAATCGCATCAATGAAAACCTCCTGCGATAACATGTCGGTGAATTCTCTCCGTGAATTGGGGGAGGTTCAGCAACATTTTACCGTTATTCAGAAGATGATCACTTAACACTGCACCTCATTTTTCCCAATCTTTCACATACCCTCTTCGTCCACCCACTGTTTTTTCCTTTGTCCTAAGAGAAAACTGAACACTTTTTGTTGGTTTCCGAAGAGGATCAACAGGAGTCGAGAATGGTCAGGACGTTTCCTTTGGGACGGCCTTCATGGAGAGTGCAATACGCTTCCGTGGGATGTCGACCTCTAAGACGCTCACTCTGACTTGTTGGTGGACTTGGACAACGGTATTCGGGTCGCTGACAAACCGATTGGCGAGCTGACTGATATGGACTAGGCCATCCTGATGTACGCCAATATCCACAAAGGCTCCAAAGGCCGTCACATTGGTGACGACACCAGGAAGGATCATCCCCGGTGTCACCTGCTCAATGGTTTGCACTGTTTCATCAAATCGTACTGGTTCAAATTGCTGACGTGGGTCACGGCCAGGTCTGGCCAATTCGGTCAGAATATCGGTGAGCGTCGGTTTACCTACTTCTTCCGTGATGTATCGATTGAGATCGATGGTGCGTTGTCGATCTGGATCGTTCATCAGCTCCTTCACCGTGCATCCCAAGTCTTTGGCCATCGCGTGGACCATAGGGTATCGCTCGGGGTGCACCGCGCTGGCATCCAACGGATGTGTGCCATTGGTTATGCGTAAAAATCCTGCGGCTTGCTCAAACGCTTTGGGTCCCAGCCGGGGAACCTCCTTTAAGGCTGTCCGGCTTTGAAAGGGGCCATGTTCTTGGCGATAGGCCACGATATTCGTGGCCAGTTGCGGCCCCACACCAGATACGGCGGTAAGGAGTTGTGGGCTTGCCATATTGACGTCTACCCCAACCCGATTGACGCAACTGATCACCACATCCTGGAGACGTTGCTTTAAAATTCCTTGATCGACATCATGTTGGTATTGTCCGACCCCGATGGCCTTGGGATCGATCTTCACCAGTTCGGCTAATGGGTCCATGAGCCGCCGACCAATCGAGATCGCCCCACGGACCGTGACATCCTGGTCAGGAAATTCCTCACGAGCTACTGCGGATGCGGAATATACGGAGGCCCCGCTTTCGTTCACCATCACGAGGTGAATGTCTGATGGAAACGTCAGCGTGCGAAGAAAGGACTCGGTCTCCCTTCCTGCTGTTCCATTGCCAATGGCGATGGCTTCCATGTGGAAATGCTGACACAACGCCACAATGGTTTCCCCTGCTTTGGCGGTGGCCGCTGGACCCTGATGAGGATAGATTGTTTCTGTGTGTCGTAAATTGCCTTGCCTATCGAGACAGACGACTTTACAGCCGGTACGAAACCCGGGATCGATGGCCAGTACCGTTTTCTGACCTAAGGGTGACGCCATGAGCAACTGCTGGACATTTTGTGCAAAGACCTCAATGGCCGTCTGATCCGCGCGAGCTTTCGTCAGGAGACGGGTTTCCGTTTCCATGGATGGAGCGAGAAGTCTGTTGAAACTATCCTGGATGGCTACGGTGACCTGAGCCGCGGCTGGTCCGCTCCCTTTCAGAAAGAGGCGATGCAGGAGAGACAAGGCCGTCGGTTCCGGCACTACCACACGAAAGATCAGAAAGCCTTCCTGTTCCCCACGGCGCATAGCCAGTACGCGATGTGAGGGTGCTTTCGCCACCGGTTCTTCCCATTCGACATAATCCCGATATTTACTGCCTTGGACATCTTTTCCACGCACTCCGGTGGCTTTGAACGTTCCTTGTTCCATAAATAGCGCCCGCATGGATGCGCGCGCCTGCTGATCTTCGTTCATCCATTCGGCCATGATATCGCGTGCGCCGGCCAATGCCGCTTCTGCCGAATCCACTCCCTGTTCCGAATGGAGATATTTCTCAGCCTCAGCGATGACATCTAAGTGGGCGTTTTGATTCCAGAGGGTCAGTGCTAGCGGTTCCAGCCCCCGTTCTTTGGCAATCATGGCCCGCGTTCGACGTTTGGGGCGATAGGGTAAATACAGGTCTTCTAACTCTGTCATGGAAGTGGCGGCCTGAATCTGCCCGTGCAGTAAGTCTGTCAGGTTTCCTTGGTCCTCGAGTGACGTCACGATGACGGCTCGCCGTTTGTCTAATTCACGCAGTTGGGCCACACGATCTCGAATGGATGTAATAGCGACTTCATCTAACCCGCCCGTTCGCTCCTTTCGATAGCGGGCCAGAAACGGAACCGTGGCGCCTTCATCCAATAGTTCCACTGTGGCCGTTACCTGCTTGCTTGCGATACCTAGTTCGGCGGCTATTGTCTTGTCATGCCATTCTGATTTCATTGACTCAATACATCTTTCTCAAAAAGTTGAAAGGATAACCGATGGCTGGAGGAGGAGCATTCTAGGAGCTTGTCGGACTTAGTATGAATCTACTGCGAAAAAGCCATTTTTGTTCATTTTCCCGATTATTATCGTTAAAGAGTGCTGCTATTCGCCTCAAATAATCGAAAAACTGTCCTGATAATGGTTTTCTCTCGTGATGATCAATATAGTCCGACAGGCTCCTAGGCCTGGGCTTCGCTGGGGTCTGGTCTCTCCAAGCTGGTGCGGCCCAGTGTACCGTTACGGTATTCCGTTAGCAGAATTTTAGCGGCCTTTTCTCTATCTAGTTCCCCGCCCTTTCCTTTACGCAGGCATCCCCGTTTGGTCGCTATGGCTTCCAGTACGCCTGCGCCATCCAGTTCAGCAACTCCAAACCCATACCGTGCCGTGAGTAGGGTGGGGTAGTGTGTAAGGAGGGTGGTGGCCAGAAACTCTGCGATTTCTTCGTCCACGACCACTTTGGCGCCAATAGCGTGAATGGTGGCGAGCCTGAGCCCCACAACTGGATTTTCGATTTTTGGCCATAATAGGCCTGGTGAGTCGATAAGGGTCATGTGATCGTTTAACGTGTGGCGCTGCAGGTGTCTCGTCACGGCGGGCTGGTCCCCCACTTTTGCCAGTCGTCGTTTCAATAGCATATTCATGAGCGTGGATTTGCCGACATTGGGAATACCCACAATCAGCATGCGGAGTGGTTTGGTGGTGCTATTTCGATGCGGAGCCAGAGGCTGGCACAGGCTGGGAATTTTTATCGCCTGGCCTGTTCGGTTGCCGGAGAGGGCCACGGCGTTGATGCTCGGATCTCTGTTGTACTCGTTGAGCCAGGCTTGGGTAATGGTCGGGTCGGCGAGATCGGCTTTGTTGAGTACTTTCAGACAGGGACGCTGACATTGCAGCCGGAGTTCTGTAATCAATGGATTGCTGCTGGCTTCGGGTATGCGCGCATCAAGCAATTCGATGATGACATCGACTCCTGCCATTGTTTTTGCCGCTTCTTTGCGCGCGACATGCATGTGACCGGGATACCATTGTATAGACATGTGGAATGAAGAAATAGGTGACTAGGTGAATTATTGGGCCAACCTTGAAAAAATACAGAAAAGGTTGGAACTTTTATCCTTGATGGGCCAGTATCCTTTTGGTTCCGAGCTGCTCTTCTCTTGATTCCGTATTATTTATTTCTCTACCCGATTATGGACTGATCCACAACAGGTGATCAAACTTTGTCTGTTTGCCATTGCATGGAGTGATCCTGTAATCTTGCTATTCCTGTTTTTGATCAGCGTGAGCTCCTCGCGTCTTCCCACGATGGACGTCTTCCCCGACTTCCACGCCAACATTGGTGTCCAAGTCCTCGACTGGAAATATCGCACCCTGATCTTTGGCCCCATCTCGGTGTTTATGAGAGGACAACTTTGCGGACGTTAGGCCTGGGAAAATTTTGATACGTTTTTGATGAAGGAGAAACCACATGCCGAAGGCCAAACGAGAAAAAAACTGTGGGGTATGCGGGGATGCGAATGTGGTCCGCATGAGTTTTATGGTCTGCGAACAATGCTCCAAGCATTTTTGTAGCAGTCATGGCGATCCTAAATTAGAAGAATGCAACGCCTGCCTTGATGGGGGAGAGGAAACGTAGGGGTGGGACCTTATGCTGAATCCTTTAAAAAATGATATGGATGAGGGGTTTTGTACCGTAACGGCATCAACATGTATCCTCCTCTTTTCTTCTTGGGCATGCAGAGCCTCAGGAAATTCCTAAAACCCTACAAAATGTGATATCTTCGCTACTTACATAGGATAATAGGCATCCTATGCTACAGTAGGATCAACCCCGCCTACCACGAACGGTCTCGGTGTCATTCCCCTGATGGAGAAGGAATGTTCTGTTCGTCCCTTGTTCTTTCGGTTGGGTGTTATGGCATACTTGTCGAAGTCACTTCGTTTTTGTGCGTTCTACCTATTCACATGGAGGTTTCCCATGGGACCAACAAAAACCGTGGTGAAAGATGGCGGAATCTATGACGCCAAAACGGGGAAGCTCATCAAAGATGGGCTTACCACCCATGAAGCGATACAGGATTATGCAGCCCACCATTACATTGCCCTCCCTGTTGTGAATAAAGCCTGTCAACCGTGGATGCTCGATGGCGAACCTATTTATTGTTTGCGTGGCACCCGATATGAAAATCTCCAAGATGAAGTATTGCATTTGACGCGATGTCCGGATTGCGGCGGTATGGGCATCCGAGATGAGGAACCGATGGTCGAATCCGACTGTATTCGGTGTGTTTCCTGCGGCCATGAGTTTGATACTCGGTTGGAGATGATGGAAAGTTAGGGGTGCGTTCCCGCCGAGAAGCCTAGAGTTTCCACTCCTGTGATTTTGCATTTGATGATGGCGTTGATGGGCCATTTCCCTGACAATTATGGGATGCATGTCCCGTTCAATCTTTACGAAAACAATTTGGTTTTTGTTGGGTATTCCTGTCCCGATGGCATTTCCCTCCGAACTTTCATTTCGCGAGTCTCTGAAAAGTGAATCACGCCGGTATTTCTACGAACGACATATACGCATCGCGATTGCGATGATCCTCATCGTATTTTTCGCTCCTTTCGTAGGAATCTGGGTGAATGGGTTAATTGGGGCCGTAGGTGGAATCGTGCTCTCGGTAGCGGCCTTTTACGTCACGCCCTATGTTGTCTTGAAGTTGTTGGAAGGATGAAGAGAAACACACTAAAGAGAAAGAACATAAAGGGGTCGGGAGTCTTTACTATAAAAAAGCTCTGCACCTAACACGTTGTTTCATGGAAAAATGATGTGATAGCAATCTGGGAATGATATTGTATACTTGTCATGGCATGATGCGGATATGAAATAGCTGTTACCTAGTTTCTTCCCCAATCATGAAAGTTCCATGGCCGAAGCAACCCCAAATTTATCTTGCTACCGAGGTCCGGCATTCTTTTCGTATGGGTTCCGCCCATTTTTAATGCCCTTACCTCAGGGACGGCAGCAGCTTCCAATTATCCTTTCACCACGATTGAGCCGAACGTCGGGGTCGTTGGGGTCCCTGATGCCCGTCTGGATCGCCTGACCACACTCTTCAAACCCAAGAAAACCATTCCGGCCTCTTGCCGTTTTGTCGATATCGCCGGTTTAGTCAAAGGCGCTGCCAGTGGCGAGGGACTGGGCAATAAATTTTTGGCCAATATTCGAGAAGTCGACGCCATTCTGCACATGGTTCGTCTGTTTGAGGATGCGGATGTGGTGCATACGATGGGAAGCGTGGACCCCAAGCGAGACATCGAGGTTATTGAAACCGAATTGATGTTGGCAGACTTGGAGAGCCTCACGAAACAATACGACAAAGGCTCGGGCAAGGCCCGGTCTGGAGATAAGGCGTCCAAAGAGGCGTTGGAAATTCTGGATGTGTTGAAAACCGGGCTTGAAGCCGGAAAGGCGGCGCGTACGTTGGACCTGGCCCCAGAAATTCTCAATACATATTTCCTGTTGACCACAAAACCGGTGCTATATGTGGGAAACATCGATGAGAACCCGGATACTGCAGTTGTCGAAGATTTTCAGGCTTTTGCCAAAGAACGAGGTTCTGAGTCAGTCGTTATCTGCGGCAAACTGGAGAGCGAAATTGCTGAGTTATCGGGTGAAGACCGCAGCTTATTTATGACGGATCTCGGGATGGAGCAAAGCGGTTTAGAAAAAGTGATCGTCGCCGCTTATACGACTCTGGGCTTGTGCTCGTACTTCACCGGTGGTCCGGACGAGGTCCGAGCCTGGACGATCCCTGTTGATGCCAAGGCTCCCAAAGCCGCTGGGGTTATCCATTCGGATTTTGAAAAGGGGTTTATCAAAGCAGATATCTATGGCTACCCCGACATCGATCAACATGTCTCGGAGGTGGTGTTACGAGAAAAAGGTCTGATCCGTTCCGAAGGGAAAGAATATGTCGTCAAAGATGGCGATGTCTGTCACTTCAAGTTCAACGTCTGAGTTGCTTGCCACCTCACGTAATCCTACCAGGTTTCCCTTCAATAAACTTCCGACTGTGTTTTTACCCCTGAACTAATCCTTTGGTCTCTTGGGAAGGAGTTTCCTGAGAAAGTTGCAAAGGAAATTGCACATACACATGAGAAATCTTAATTCGACCAAATGTTGAGGGATTTAGGTTCATTGTAAGACTCCAAGGTGTGAGTTTTTCGTTCTCTAGGACTCTATCTTTTCAGGACAAGATTATCCAGATATGCTACAACGGGGGAAGAAAGATCTGACCGTATTGGCATTCGTCCCTAGTAATGGGGCGGTGCCTCCGATCGGAAAATGAATCCCGCCCACGTCCGATTGGATTTTTTTGAAAAAATGTGTCAAATACAGATGTTGTTTCATCGTGGAGATCAAGGAGAGCCGTTGTCTGTCAGGGCAAGGTTTTTCTGCAAGCCATTCGTTATAGGGAGAATCCAGGGTCATGTTTAATTTTATGCCGCGAGAGGAAGACTTTTTCAGTCTATTTCAACAGTCCTCCAAGAATGTGATTGAAGGGGGTCGGCTGCTCAAAGAGTTGATGGATGATTATCAGGATATCCCAGCGAAGGTCAGTCGAATAAAAGACATTGAGCATCAGGGGGACGAGATCACCCACGACATTGTCCGAAGACTCAATATGACCTTTATTACGCCTCTGGATCGAGAGGATATTCATGATTTGACTAGTGCCCTAGATGATATCTTGGATGAAATCGATGCCGTCGCTGATCTGTTCTTGATCTATAAAATCCCCAAGACAACCGAGGCTGCGGTAAAGTTAGCGGACATTTTGTACCAGTCTTCCGTGGCCGTCGGGAAGGGGATCGATCAGCTCGCAGAGGGGCATCTGGATGCGAATCATTCCAATATCCACATAAACAGTTTGGAAAATGAAGCAGACCGATTGAGTCGGAACGCCATTTCGACCTTATTCGATGAGGAAAAGGATCCGATCACCGTTTTGAAATGGAAAGAGATTTACGAGAGTTTTGAGACGGGCACTGATTGTTGTGAAGATGTAGCCAATGTCTTGGAACGCATTGCCCTTAAAGCCACGTGACGGACATAGCCTCCCTAATCAATCTAACTCACAAGTTGCAGGATGTAATCAAAAAACTATGGCTCAGTTTGCGATCTCGTTCAATCATGTCTTCCAGGTAACGGCCGATGCTTGAGTTAAGCACCATGCTCATTTTGGTCGTCTTTTTGGCGTTGCTGTTTGATTTTTCCAATGGGTGGCATGACAGTGCCAATGCCATTGCTACGGTCGTCTCTACGCGGGTCTTGAGCCCTTTAGTGGCTGTGCTTATGGCGGGCGTCCTCAATGTGGCTGGAGCCTTTCTATCCACCGCCGTGGCCAAAACGATTGGAAAGGGAATTGTGGATCCCAGTGCTGTGACGGAGATCGTGGTCGTGGCGGCATTAGGGGGAGCCATTATTTGGAATTTTATCACTCTGAATATGGGTTTGCCCTCTAGCTCATCCCATGCGTTGATTGGGGGATTAGTGGGAGCGGGGCTCATTCATGGTGGGGTGAGTGTGATGAAGGTTTCCGGACTGTTTAAAGTCATGAAAGCCCTCATTTTTTCTCCGCTGTTTGGGTTTATCGTGGCCTTTCTTTTGATGGTGTTAATTACCTGGATGTTTTATCGATCTCAGCGAGGATTTGGGGTGTGGCTGTTTCGTCGGCTCCAGGTCGTATCGGCGGGTTTTATGGCTTTGAGCCATGGAGCCAACGATGCGCAAAAGGCGATGGGCATTATTACGCTGGCGCTTCTGTCATCCGGGCACATTGCTACAGCTGATGTCCCTACCTGGGTCATCGTGTCCTGTGCCTTAGCCATGGGCTTGGGGACGGTGATGGGGGGATGGAAGATTATTAAAACTATGGGGATGAACATCGTGAAGCTCGAACCTGTTCATGGGTTTGTGGCGGAAACCGGAGCTGGGGTCGTGCTCATGACTGCCGCACAAATCGGATTGCCTGTGAGTACGACGCATACGATTACGTCATCGATCATGGGGGTGGGAGCGGTGAGGGGCCTGTCTGCGGTCAAATGGGGTGTAACTAAACGGATATTGTATGCTTGGCTGTTTACCCTTCCGGGATCCGGGCTTCTCGCGACGTTGATCTACTTGGTGCTCACCTGAATCAAGATAAGTAGACTGGGTCTTCAGCTACCGAAGAATTTCCTATTCCGCAGTTTTTGGAGTTCCTACTATATATTCCCGCCTAAGTTCTGAATCTAGTTTTTGATGGAAAATTGGTTGCGGGGTTTCGACCCCGCCGACGAGGTCCTTTTGTTTCGGCAAAAGAAACTGTTGAAAAAGTTCGCCAGCGGCGTTCTCGTTGCTCGAAAGCCTCAACGTACTTATCGTACGCCTCGGCCTTCTCGCGGCCTGCGGCCTTGCTGGACGAAGCTTTTTGAACAGTTTCTAAGAAGGACCCAAAACCATTTCCGCCCTGTCGTGGTCCTTCGGATGCCCTGCGATGCTCGCTAACTCCGGCGGCTGCGCAACTCGCTACGCTCAAACAGTGCTCGCCGTAAAACCCCGGAGTCAGCTGCGCGTCTCGGCCACGCCAAAGGCGGGAATTTTTTGGGTCAGGGGCAATAAAATTACGATTCGCGTAAACTTTTCTTTTTTGTTTTGGGAAGATCATCCCTAGACAAATTTTTGGCCTCAATCCTCAATCCTTCTGGTCCTTACTCTTCATCATCACGGTCATGAATCAGCGTGCATACGATGCGCCGCTCTGTACGTGGGCCGTCGAATTCGCAGAAAAAGATATTCTGCCAGCGTGATAAACCCAACTGGCCATCAATGATCGGGATCGTTTCTGATGGGCCCACCAGACCCGCCTTGAGGTGGGAATCACCATTGCCATCTTGTGCATCATGGAGCCACACGCCGGAAGGAATCAGTTTGCGGAGGAAGTTAACGACATCCAGTTGGACACTGTCATCCCAATTTTCCTGGATCATGATGGCACCGGTTGCCCCTTGGGCATATACCTGGACAATCCCGTTTTGAATTGAACTTTCCTGGAGGATCGCGCGGACCGCTTCGGTAATATCGATCAATTCCTCGTGCTGTTCGGTTTGTATCGTGATCGTCTCACGCATGAACCAAGCATAGCGGATCGTTCATCAAAAGCAAAAGAGGAGTGAGATTTATTGTGAAGCGTTTTGCATCCTTCTATTGTTTTTGGCTAGCATGACCAGGCTAGCGTTGTTCCTCAGTCAGCCTATGTTACCCGTGGGTTTGCTGCGTCTCGGTAGAAAAAGCAAGGTGGGAAGAGAATGGAAGAAAATTAAAAAAGAGCCGGTATTAAGATGTGTGGCCATACAGGATGAAATTTCCATATTTTGTTATATTTCAAAAATTGGGGGTGGGGTCGACCCTGAACATCCCGGCTCCCATTCCAGCAGATTTCTTATGCCCCTGCTTCACTGGTAAAACCGTATAAAATTCACTGACCCGTAACATGCCTTTGACATTCCTGAAATCGATGACACCTAATCTTAACCTGGTTTGGAAGTTTGTCTCACCGGAGAAAAAGTTTTTTGCATGAACTCAGCATTTTTTTGTCGATTCCAATTTGATATTCTTCCTTTTTAATCGTATGCGTTAAACACATTTAGGAGGAGTTTTTTATGAAAAGCCATATTCTTGAGTTTGGTGTCGTTGGACTTCTGGTCCTCTGTGTAGGATGTGCCACTCCACCCAGTTCAGAGCCTCTGTACCCCGACGATAAGGATGCCCTGGCTGTCATGACGGTCTCTCAATTCGACGCCATAGCAAGTAACCCGAACGGATACGTCGGTAAAGAAATAAAACTTGCCGGGCGGGTGGACATTCTTGCCTCGACTCAGGAAGGATATGAGGTTCTTGCGAGATGGCTTCCTTACCCTGAAAAACAGGCACTCGATCAGGGGTTACGGGACCCGAAGGTCAAACCTCGGGAATATTTTCTTATACGCTTTAAGGGGAAACGGGAGCGAACCTTTGTCACAACCCATGGCAATGTATTTATTTTGGAAGGGACGGTTTTGGGACTCAAGGGAACCGTGGTCAATATGTTTGGGCTGAGAAAAGACCTTCTTTACGTGAATGCACAATGCGTCCATGTCTGGGAAACAGGTGCAGATTTTATCAGTGACGCCCCCGATTCCCAATATCCGGATGCGAGAAGCAAGACCTTTTGTGCCGACCAATAAGAAGATGCGTGTCCCCCATTCCATTCCGTACGTATCTTTATCATTTTTCTTCTTCCCAGGCTTCCCAAAGGGCATGAACTTTCACTTTGGGATCCTTGTTGTCCATTTCACGGTGCACAATTTCAATGAGATCCTTGGCATAGGATTGGGGTAAGGGACGAGGAGAGGTCAGGTTTGGGTCGTAAGTTCAGACATGTGGTACCCATCACGGTAATGGTCAAATCGGGAACGTCAGTTCACAGAACTGCTTGATGACATCCCTATTCATATTTATCTTTGGATGAAACAGTGTCTTGGAAGTTAACGTGTTGTTGTGCTGGCAAGGGGGTCATGAAAAAGTGAACTCACACCATGGGATTCTCGGGTCTCCTTTGAATGCGTAGAGGTGAAAAAATGTTTAATGGGTTGCGCTCGTTTTGAAACTTTTTGTACATTTTAAAATATTATTAACCAGAGGAAAGGGATTTTGGGGGGTAGGCTTCCGAGGATAACACTTCGATGACATCCTCAAATGATTCTTCTCCAAAAAACTGTAAGGCCCATTCGAGTTGTTTCCGAGGAGAAATGCCCCAGGCTTCCCAGGCATCGAGTAACCGCAATTGTTCGAATGCAGTCAGGCCTGGT
>CAZKRH010000012.1:0-2309 GCA_964555115.1 uncultured Nitrospiraceae bacterium
CCCCCAAGACATGGGGATTAAATGGGACCGAGGATCAGCGTCTTCAGCGCTATATCGCGGCAAGGTTGGGTCCCCTTCCTGGATGGACGATGGGTTATGGATTTGATAATTGGGAATGGGCATCGGAAAGTGATATCAGTGCATGGCATTCCTACATGCAGGCCCATTTGGGGTGGCCACACCTGTTGGGTGCTCGGGCTTCTAAAAACACCTTAGAGCAAATTTCTGAGGGATTAGATTATTCAGGGTACGAACAACACCAGCCAGATTATGATACGTATGTAGAAACCATAGAAGAACGCCCTCAAAAACCTTCTTTTTCTGAAGATCGTTTCCGAATCCGCAATAGCCATCCGGAAAAGGATTATACCTACGAAATGGTTAGGCGGGGCCTATGGCATTCCACTATGGCTGGGGGCGTGGCCACTATATGGGGAGATTTAACGGGTGACGACGGAGCCAATGATGGGACCGCGACATCTGCCTCGTTTCCCAATCCCGAATGGATCAAGACTTATGCGGTGTTTTTTAAAGACCGATTTCATCAAAATCTGGTTCGGTGTAATAGCCTGACCGATGGTGTGTGTCTTCAACAGCCCGATAACCGTACGTTTATTATGTATAAAGAGAATGCCTCCAGTATTGTCTTGGATCTTTCAGATATGGAGGGAGCGCAATCGGCAGTGGCGATTGATACAAAGCTGTCCTACCAGGAGGTGAGTTTGGGGTCACTCCATCCTTCGAATCAGACCTGGCAGGCTCCCTATTCCTCAGATTGGGCCCTGGCTATTGGGACCTTTAATGTCGATTCCATACCGCCGTCTCCTCCAACTGGCGTTTCTGTTGAATAATTGTTTTATTCCAGGGGGTCATTGATTTCCCCATTCTCTTCAATATTTTTCCCATTCGCAGTTGTCTCCTCTTCGAAAAATACATCGAAACAGCCCACTGAATTAGAATCGTTGGTTTGAAGGAGGCTCTCTATTCCCCGATTTTAAGGGGTAGAGTCCTTGCCCGTTTTATGGTAAGGATACCTGCCAATGAGATGGAAGGTCCTGAATAGAATCTTGGTGTAAACATTATGCTCGATGGTCTTGGAAAAAAAGAAAAGGGGTCTCTTATTTTAGAGGATGGCACGACCTTTGATGGATACTTCTTTGGAACTCCCAAATCTGTACCTGGAGAGGTGATCTTTAATACGGGAATGGTTGGATATCCCGAAACGTTGACGGATCCTTCCTATTCAGGGCAGATCCTGGTTTGTACTTATCCCTTAATTGGGAATTATGGTGTGCCTGCTACTGGATCAATGTCTGGGCTGAGTCATTCATTTGAATCAGGGACCATTCATATTCAAGGTCTGGTGGTGTGTGACTATTCCGCCGCCTATCATCATTGGACTGGGCGCCAAACCTTGAGTCAATGGTTACAAGATTTCAAGGTTCCTGGGTTATATGGAATTGATACTCGACGGTTGACCAAACGGATCCGAGAACATGGCAGTATGTTGGGGAAGATCGTCTGTCAGGGTGAAGACCTGGAGCTATTTGACCCAAATCGGGAAAACCTTGTCAGCCAGGTTAGTCTGAAAGAACCTCTCGTTCATGGGGAGGGAGCTAAAACCGTGGTGCTTATGGACTGTGGGGCTAAACATAATATCATTCGAAGCTTAATGAAACGTGGACTCAAGGTGAAACAAGTTCCTTGGAATTATGATTTTACCGGCGAAGATTTTGATGGCGTCATGTTGTCGAATGGTCCAGGGGATCCTAAGATGTGCCAAGATACGTTGACGATTATTAGAAAGTTGTTAAAGGGAAATCGTCCAATTTTTGGCATTTGTTTGGGACACCAACTGCTAGCCTTGGCAGCGGGGGCGGACACATATAAATTGAAATTTGGGCATCATAGTCAAAATCAACCATGTGTCGAAGTTGGGACGGAGCGATGCTATATCACATCTCAAAATCATGGCTATGCGGTGAAAAATGAAGGGCTTCCCCAGGACTGGGAACCCTGGTTTGTGAATAATAATGATGGCACCAATGAGGGAATTCGCCATCTGTCTCGTCCTTTTATGAGTTGTCAATTTCATCCAGAAGCCACTCCTGGCCCCGTTGATACGGGGTTTCTTTTTGATCGGTTCTATCAATTATTGTAAGGTCAAAACGAATTTTGAGCGATTGCAAATCTCGACAGGTTCATGAGTAGATATTTCCCTTTAACTTCCTACGTAACCTTATGAGTATTCAAAAACCAAAAAGTGTCTTAATTCTGGGCAGTGGTGCCTTGAAGATTGGGGAGGCAGG
>CAZKRH010000013.1:0-4213 GCA_964555115.1 uncultured Nitrospiraceae bacterium
CGGTTCATGTTTCCTAATGTGTCTCCTCATTCATGCCTAACACAGTTCCCTTATCAACAGTTTGTTAAATTTTAAAAAATGGATTGCTATACAACTAAAATATTATCGCATGTTTTTTGCTTAAGTCAGTCGAGAGATTCAAAATAGTTCTGTCGCAATTTTCAATTGCGTCATGTTGCGGTATGATTGTCCTCGCTTATTTCACGAGATATGAAAGGAGAGCGACGAGGGCGGTGAGCTTCAACGGGGCCCATTTCCCTCCAACGGGCCTTCGCATGGGAGTTGCGCTGGTATGTCGCCTATCCGCTGAGCACCCGCCATATCGACGAACTCTTGGCAGAGCGCGGGATCCGCGTGGATCACTCCACTCTTACCCGATGGGTGGACAAATACAGTCCGCAACTTGACGCGGCCTTTCACCGTCGGCACCGACCGGGGGGGTAGCTGGTGCCTGGACGAAACGTATATCCGTCTCCAAGGGACGTGGGTGTATCTCTAGCGGGCCCTCGATAAATCGGGACAACCCATTGACTTCCTTCTCACCCGCGGACGGGATCAGAAGGTCGCGAAGCGGGTTTTAGCCAAAGCCATTGGGCGCAATGGCATGCTAGAGAAACTTACCATCGAGAAGGGTGGGGCGAATGCCGCTGCCATTATCAGTAGCAGCTATAATGCGGAGCAGGGGACCACGATTCCTCTTCGTACCTGTACATCTCTCAATACTATCGTGAAACAGGACCATCGTGGGATGAAACGAATCACCCGTCCGATGTTGGGCTTCCACTTCTTTACCACCGCTCACCATACATTATTGGTATCGAGTGAACGCGGATGATCAAGAAAGGTCAGATGGCAGGCCACGAGGGTGAGGCTCTCAGTGCGGCCGAACAGGTCTACACCTTGGCTGCCTAATCTCGCAGCCTATCGGAAAGGTCTCACCTCAAAACTCTTGCCAGCCAAAATGGCGAGAGAACCGGGTGATGCCGTTACACTGGGCGAGAATTCAGTCGTGAGAGTATTGGGTTGCAAGACCACACCCCGTGACTTTTCCTAACACCTATTTCCGTTCCGACTCTTACTGATCCTCGTCGGCGCGCCTAGGCCTATGAGCACTGTACGCTTCTCCCCTAGGCATTTGCTTTCGAACGGGGCGGCGTTTGATGCCGTCAGAATCGATGTCCTGGGTGGTTCGCTCTGCGCAGCGATCACGATCGTACTGTCAAACAGAATCCTTAAAGATCGCCTATGATGTCGCTTCTTTCGTTTGAGAACGATGCTCAAGAAAAAGAAACATCGACAACACCACAAACCCGACAACGGCTACGTCGAGAAGGACGATCAGAAATTGATGCCAGCCATCCGCCTGGTCGGCAATCCTCCCGCCCATGAAGTCGAATGTCATGGCAGCCAGGTATCCCATGGCGTCGATGATACCCACAAGCACACCGCAATGTTTTCCACCAAAATCGACGGAAAAAACGCTCATCGGAATGTAGTAGCACGGTGCGATGGCCAGGCCAAAAAGCATGATGGATAGCAGGGAGACTATTAGGCCAACATTTCCTGTCAATTCCAGGCTGGGTACGACGAGAAGCATCACGATGCATCCCACGGCCACCACCATCATGCCTCCCAGAACGAAAATACGCCTCTTCTTGTTCAGCACGTCGAAGACAAACCCTCCGAGCAGTACGGAAATCAAACAACCGATGGGAAAAGCTGACGATGTCATCACCGCTATCCCTGGCTTCAAACTAAACGTCTCTTTCAAATAGATACCGATGAAACTCTGAAATTCCATCAGGACGGTCAAACTCATGATACTCGCGCAGATGAGCCAGACCCGAGGGGTTTTTGCAAAATCCAGAAGCGCTTCGCCCAGTGAGGCATTATCAAGGTGATGAGGTGTTGTCGGATTATCACCATCGGAGGAAGGCCGGACCTCCAGACCCACATCGGTGGGAGACTGTTTGAGGATGAGAAACAGAAATATCAAAACAACACCTGCAATCGCGACGGCGATGCCAATGACCGATTGCCATGACATCACCAGAAACACACTGCCCAAAACCAGCGTGGAGAACACGGAGCTAAACCTGGAGCTGGAGGAGAGGATTCCCCAGATTCGCCCACGCCAGTTGGCCGGGTACCAAACCCCGATGAGGTTGGCCATCGAAGGCCAGCCAGCCGATTTTGCGAACAGAGCGATGAAGTAGGCTATCGAGAAGAACAACATGCCGGACATGGTGCCGAAGACTCCCGTCGCCAGCATGCAGAGAGCAAGGGACAGCATGAAAATTCGGCGCCCACCAAATCTGTCCGCCAATACGCCGTTCGCCAACTTGCCAATCAGCGTACCGGCTGTACCCCAGCCCAGAACCGCTCCCCAGGCGGTTTTGGTGAGCCCAAGAGCCGGATCGTCAAGCATCGATGGTCCCGCGTTCACCACGGTTGCACGGCACATATACAGCGCGGCGTATCCCAGATACATGCACGCCAGAACCACCATTTCCCACTTGAACCGCCGGTCATTGCATAACCGGTTCACCACAGCCGAAAGCATAAAGGCCCCCGTAACAGAATTGTGGTTTCTCTCGCTTTCCAATGTATCCCAAAAACAGTATTTCTAAATCAAAATGGGGTCAAACCTATTTTTTTTAATGAAATGATGTACTTTATGCGTTCTCCCTGCCCAGACCGACCCGCATTCAATATGCCCGGGCCGTGTATCATGTTATGAACTGTGGGAGAAGGCGTCAGAGTATCTTTCATGGGGAGGCCTATTATCAGGCCTTTCTGAATACCTTCGAAGAGTCTCACCTTTGGTTTGATACGGTGATTCATACCAATGGTTTAGGGCACCTCTAAAAACCGTCCTTTTCCGTGATGGCGGCGTCAGCCGCGTGCTCACATCCTCATGTATTCGCCCATACATTAGGAGGTTTCTCGGGCTATTTCTCGAACGGTCTTTAGGGCTCGCGCAAAAATAACTTCCCCTGTTTGGGCGTCGATCCATCCTGTCTGGCGGCGTTGCTCGTCCTTTCCATACGAGGAGTATGCGCAGTCCTCGCGCCTTGCCAGACAGGCGTCTCAGCAGCCAAACAGGGGAAGTTATCCTTGCGCGAACCCTTAACACAGACACTGTAAACCAGAATACAGATACTGTAAACTATGTTTACTCTCTTTTACTCGTGAGATACACGCGTTGAATTTTCTCATCATTACATTAAAAGCCTATCCCAATTTCGAATAGGTAATCTGATTCAATTTCGATGAATCGCGATCACATGTTATTAATTCTTAACGATTATTTATGATAAAGGCTTAATCCTCTTATGAAGACAGTGACCCTTCCCATGGTTTTTCCCTTTTAATTCTTCCTGCAAGTGCTGGCACGGTTATTGCTCATTAATACATTAGAAACGTTCACATGATCGAAACGGAGAATGCATTTTCTTAATATTCTCTGAAATGAGGCGTAATTATGGAAACAGGGATCCACATAGAACCAGCAACCCAAGGAATTTCTCAATCTCTCTTCCCCTCTTCCTCAGAAAAGACCAAGCAAAAACTGGCGGCCGTTGTAGGGCTGAACGATGCACTATTCCAAGCACCTGGTATGTATCAATTTGCAAATCAAACGTTGGATTACGCTTTTAGTATTGTTGGTGGTCGAGCCGGCTCGCTTCTTCTCGCCTCACCTGAAAGTAAGCACTTACAGTTTTTTCTCTCGAAAGGGGACAAGCCTGTTCCAAGATGGACGAAGGTCGGGTGGAATGTAGGAATTGCTGGACATGTCTTTCATTCAGGAAAGTCCGAATTTGTGTCCGATGTTCCCAATGACCCTCGACATTTACACGAAATCGATCAGTTGACTGGGTATACAACCCAGAACATCATTGCAATTCCCATCAAGCGTCCAGATGGAAGCTCTATGGGAGTCTTAGAGATCCTCAATGTCACCCAGAAGGCTCCGAGCGAAGAGGATAAGGTTTTCCTCCAGATCCTATCCTCGTTTATATCCATGGCCCTCCATAGAGATTGGGACAACCAGGATACACAAAGGGAAGCAATGAGTAATTTTGTGAAAGATTGCGTCCATGATATGAAAAACTTGTTAATGCCAATTTTGGATGGAAAAGAATTTTTTAAGCAAGAACTCATGGAGATTTTTGAAAGAATGCCTTATCGAGAAACCATACACATGCAAAAC
>CAZKRH010000014.1:0-1632 GCA_964555115.1 uncultured Nitrospiraceae bacterium
TGCCTCGTACCCCATGTGCATCTAATTGAGCACGAGCCTGACGAAGCACCGAACATATATTAATATCCACTGTCCCTTCAACAAGAATTCGAATAAGGCCGAACGCCTGACGGCGTAATCCCAGCGGATCCTCTGACCCACTCGGAATGACTCCAGCGCGGAAAAAGGCGGCCAAGGTATCGATACGATCAATCAGGGACAGGCGTTGTCCCAATTCACTGGCAGGAATGGGATCATCAGGATTTCGGGGCAGATACTGTTCGCTTAAGGCTTGGCATACCGACTCGGCTTCGCCATCATGTCGGGCATATTCACGTCCCATGATGCCCTGAAGCGTAGGAAATTCTCCTACCATTCCAGTGGTAAGATCGGCTTTAGACAAGAGAGCGGCCCGCTGACAACATTCTTTGTCCTGCACATCCCCACTTGCCCCAGCGAAAAAAGGAGCTAACGCGACCATGCGTTCGGACTTCTGATACAAGGTTCCCAGTTTCTTATGAAAAATCACGCCATTCAGATCATCTAATCGGTCAGCTAACTTTCTTTTTCGGTCTTCATTAAAGAAGTATTGAGCATCGGCCAATCGAGCAGACAACACCCGCTCATTCCCCTTTCGAATGAGCGTCATATTAGTTAATTTCATATTCGTGGGCGCAATAAACCGCGAAAGAAGTTGGCCTTGTGCTCCAGCGATGGCAAAAAACCCTTGATGTTCTTTCATCGAGGTAATAAGGACTTCCTGAGGAAGATGGAGATAGAGGGAATCGAATTGTCCAAGTACAGCGTGAGGGCATTCCAACGAATACACAGCTTGTTCTAATAAGGAGTCGGCATGTTCAGGAAAAAGATGACCCTTGACCGATTTTGCCAAGGACGATAATCGGGTTTTTAAGATAGCCGTTCGTTCATCTGGATCAACCCACACGCCCACCCGTCTTAAGGTATTCACATACTGCGCAGGGGAAGAAATGGTCGCCCGCTTTCCTCGTTTTCCCTTTAAAAACCGGTGGCCACAGGTGGTATTCCCCGAGACAATACCTCCAACTGAAAATTTCACCGTTGTTTGCCCAAGTAAAACCACCATCCACCGAATGGGTCTGGCAAATCGGATTCCAGTATCATTCCACCGCATGGATTTGGGAAAGGACAGTTTTTCAATAATTCCCGGAAGGGACTCTTTCAGCACGTCCCCGGCCAATCGCCCCTTTTCCTCTTTGACCACACACACATAGGCCCCTTTGGCAGTGTCTTGGATCTGAAGGTCTTTCACCAGTACTCCCTGAGATTTGGCAAACCCCTGAGCGGCCGGCGTCGGAGACCCTTGCGCATCAAACGCAGCTGATTTGGGAGGACCCAGAATTTCCCGACGTGAGGATTCTTGTTTACGAGACACCTCATCCACCAGAACGGCTAAACGTCGAGGCGTACCCATGGACCGAACGGCACCAAAAGAAATGCGCTTGTCCGTTAAAACCTTTTGAATGGCACGAGCCAGATGAGTAAAGGCGGGTTGGATGACTTGCCAGGGAAGTTCCTCCGTTCCAACTTCTACCAACAGTGGAAGGGTTGTCGTCTTCTTGGACATGGGAGGCTTAGGAGTCTTCCCTTTGCCCTTCGGTCGAGGAGTTTTGC
>CAZKRH010000015.1:0-9249 GCA_964555115.1 uncultured Nitrospiraceae bacterium
ATAGGCGGTTAAGCTGATTTTAATAAAGTCATAGGCCAATTGATCATACTTTTTAGCCATGGCTTTGTCTTTTGAGAGCATCCCAGCAAATTCAATGCACATACAGAAGATAGGCACTGCCAACACGAAACTTCCATAATAAAGATGCTGTTGGGTCGCGACCCACAGCAATACCCTACTCTCAAAGTTGTACCTTGGATAAAATTGCTCGTTATTCTCAGTCTTTGGAGCCGGCAGACCACTCACAGGCATTTCAATCTTGTAGTAGACATCCCGAGCCATTTCAACCGGCTCTACTTCACCCTCTCCCTCAGCATTTTGCGCTGCAACCACATCGGAGGGTGGACCACCTGCCGCTGGGGCTCCTCCTCCAGCTAATGCAGGAAGGGCAAGAAGAATAGGAAGCAAGAGCGTCCCACACATTGCTATAAGCCCCGTGACCGCCAAGATTTTTTTCTTGGCATTTCCTTTCATGAGGCAACCCATGTACCTACCTCCTTTTTCTGTAAA
This sequence comes from uncultured Nitrospiraceae bacterium, assembly GCA_964555115.1. GTDB lineage: Bacteria > Nitrospirota > Nitrospiria > Nitrospirales > UBA8639 > CAZKRH01. The sequence continues at coordinate 511 of CAZKRH010000015.1, forward strand.
CTTCACATAAAGACCTAATAAAGATCGAATTTACAATTATCAACATTTTCAGACACAAGCAGAAAGGGCAACAAAAAACTTCCCCCTAGCGAAACATATAAAAATAATCCAACCCCTGGGCATCCATCAGATACCAGTCTAGAAATTGGAAATAAACGAAACTAATAACTAACGATACAGCTACATACAACGCAGTTTGCATTTGGAGCCCTCCTTAATGCTCAGTCTCCCAAAAGTCCCTACCCTCAGGTCATCTTTGCTCAAAAAGTTTCACTCACAATCAAGCCATATTGCTTCTGTGTTAACAGGGGCACTGAATACCGGCAAACCAATAAAAGAACCAAATACTCACCGCAGTTGTGATATAAAAAATCGATTTCCCAATTTTAGTTTGGAGTTCACTGCTTAGACCCTGTTCCTGTTCCATAATCACTCCTCTGCGAGTAAATAAAAAACCTTAATTATTTATACTCTTGACACTGACAATTACCGTATGGTATTCAATATTTATTTTTTCAACAAAAAGGCACACATTATGCGAACCAATGCAAAATTGTTTGATATTATAGTTCTCGCCGGAATGGTTGTCAATATTCTTTTAGCCGTATTCCTTATCCTTTATTACTTTGATTTTTTAGGATGACTGCCATGGGAATGATCCTGCAAGTTGACCATTTCCTGTATTTTCCTCAGAAGACGCACATCGAAATCCTATTGTTTCATCTCGAAAGTTTGGGATCATAAAACTTCGATTTGTGATACGCAGATCAATTCCCCGGTTGGTATATCCCAGCCCTCGTAAGACCTTATACGATCCATAATCTGCCGTCCCCTGTTGTTCCTTCACTTTTGTTGGATAACCCCCTTCAGGTCTTTCTTCATACCAATCTGTGACCCATTCCATTAAATTCCCGGCACCATCATACACCCCGAACACACTTTTATCCTTCACAAAGGATCCCACGGGAGCTGTCGCTTCATACCTATCACCAGGTCCACCAAAATTGGCCCATCTCTTTTCCAAATAACTCCCCCAGGGCCACAGTCTTCCATCAATCCCCCTTACCGCTTTTTCCCATTCAGACTCAATAGGCAACCGCTTTCCCTTCCAATGACAATATGCAGTAGCATCCCCCCAAGACACGTAGGTCACAGGCTGATTGAGTCCCCGAAGTTGGGCTAACCGTTTGGCATACCTTGAGGGAGGACCAGGTTTTCGATGATCCGTCGCTTCAACAAACTGTTGGTATTGGTAATTCGTCACCTCATATCGATCAATCCAAAAAGAATCCAAATACACTGTTCGTTCAGGACCTTCGTTATATCCGCCCTTATTGGTTCCCTGGATAAATTCTCCTGCAGGGATCAATACCGACTCCTCTTTGATAGGCTCTTGCGTTTCACTAGGAGAAAGATTTGGAGAACCGGAAGATAAGGATTGAGACAAGTCTTGCAGTTGAGGATCTACAGGGGGAGGATCTGAACCGTTAAGAATTCCGACAAGAGGCAAGCCAGTCATAGCGAGGATCGCAACTAAAAACACAAGTTTAAAACGACTATCCATGACACCTTCTTTATGAATTTTTAATCACGAGGATAGAAAGGCCTCTGCCTCATTGTCACTCCATTCATACTCACGTAAAAGTAACCACTCACGTTGTCAGGTTCACGGTTCATGGTTTTCGAACTGCTATGAAATCTGCAAACCGTTCAATCTTCCTCTGTCTCTCATCCCCTAAACCATGAACCACAGAACCCAGAAACCGGGCACCTGAGTCGTGACAAGTACAATAAGTTAATTAAGTTTTATTATCTTCAGGGTCAACATCCCGAGCACATCGAAAGCCAACAGTAGAATCCGTTCTCCACATTTTCGCAGAAAACCGCTTCGTCAACCTTGCATTCGATTTCGTTTCTCTCCATGACCCACCACGAATGATTTTAAACTCAGAGACCTCGGGGCCGGGAGGATCCCGATACGGAGTTTTTTTGATAATATTCCGGGTCATATGAATCAGCCACCCACTCCGCCACATTTCCTGTCGCATCATATAACCCGTAGGGACTCCGTCCAGCTTCAAATGATCCCACCAATCCTAAATACGTGTATCCATCTTCTTCACCATCAATATTGGAAAACCTATAATTAAAATCGTCCCCCCAGGGATACAATCGGCGACCTTCACCCCGCGCAGCCTTTTCCCATTCCGCTTCGGTGGGTAGGCGTTTCCCAGCCCATCGGCAATAGGCAAATGCATCATTCCAGGTGATTCCGACAACCGGATAATCGGGATTCCTCAGTTTGGAGATATCTTCTTCAAAGACAGGGACGATCGGAATGTCCCTGTTGGTCATTTTCACAAATCGATCATACTCTGATTGGGTCACTTCCTTCAGGTCAATAAAGAAAGTGCTTTGGTACACGGGATGTGGAGGGGCCTCATCTGGATCGTTGTGGTCACTTCCCATCGTGAAAGGGCCCTCAGGAATTTCCACCATTTCCCGCCCCTCATTCCCCACTATCATTTTGTACATCGAATAGTCTTTCACGACGACCGGTTCCATCACTTTAGGTGTAGCCTTTTGAAAAGAAGCAATTTGGGCTTTCTGTAACTGGGAAGACTTGTAAGATTCATAGACCAACAACGCAATCATCAGAATAAATGAGCCAAAGACAAAAATGATGGAGCCAATTAATACCCCTCGATTTTCCATTGCTCTAAATTCTTTCCCTTCGTCTACTATCTAAGCACCAGACGATAAAAATAACAGATAGCCAAGAATACTCAAACTCATTTAGGAGCTCTGAGAATCTGGTGTTGGCACCGAGGAAGCAGACGCTGACCGATTGATAAAAATTTCGAAAACCCATCCCACCCAAATTCCGAGGAAGCCTCCCATGGCCGCGCCCGCTCCTGCCCCCACCGTGATATTTTCAGATCCTGATACGGCCCAAGCTAAAGCCCCACCCAATAAGGCTCCCGTGAGAATTCCCAGAAAAAACCCTCGCCCTCCTAGAAAACCTACTCCCGCTCCCAACACTACTCCTATTCCCAACGAGACATAGAGGAAAACCCCTCCCATGAGTATTCCAATTAACATGCCGACAGTACCCATCACCGCGACACCTAACCCAACATCAAATATTTGGTTTTTTCTCATCATGTTGGTTTCACTGACAATCGCAATCCCTGGCTAATTGGCATGAATAGCAATTGAGCCAAAATCAACCTCAATCCCCGGCCCGCCCAACAAGGAAATGCCCCAGGCTTGAGGAGCAGGTTCATGTTGATGGATTTCTTTAAAATCTTCATAGGCATTGACTCGTTCTTCCACCCATTCGCCAAGAGGCTGATCTCCAGACCGCAACACCATTTCGGTGGCCCCAAACATGCCTCCTGCAACCACCAACCCCTTGGCCTTGGTTCGACTCCAAATATATTTCGTGGAGACAGGAATGACCAGTAAGTCGGTATCGAGGGATACGTACACAGCAGCGACCAAGTCTGCCTCGGCCGGAATAGATTGGGCTCGCCACCGCCAGGTCACAATTGGTTTTTCGCGAGGATCCCATTCGACCTTAATATAGATTCGTTGTGAAGCGCCATTGGCTCTTAGAAAAGCCACATCCCCTTCCTTGGACACCACATAAGTTTTTTGAGCGGTTTCTAAACTCCGTTGAGCCTCCCATCCAAGAGGAAATCCTTTTTCATTCGTCTTTTGGAAATCTTCAATAATTTGCCCACCATCCTCCTGAGCATAAAGATCCCCAGATATGAGAAGCCCAAAGGTCATGATCCCCATCAACACCATGAAGAATAGAATCCCTCTCCTTACCAGATAAAAATCCACACCATAGGACCGTCGATCCTTCATGCTGATTCCTCACGAGAAAAAGATTGAACCAGGGGCCTTGATTCTGACCGTACAGGTACACGAGCCACCGACACTCGATGATCACGCATGGCGAGCCAAAACATGAAAAACACGGAGACCCAAAATATCACCATATTGATCGTCACCATTTTTGCGGCAAACGTAAGAGAAGGGGTAAAGGACCAGGGGGAGGCATCAGCCATTACTTCACTGACATGCCAGCCTAGGCGACCGGCTGATCGAATATATCCCATCAACCCCATCACCCAGGTAAAGGTCGCCGCTACTCCAAACAGGGCCACCATTCCCCTCACCGAAATTTTTCCCCATTGAATAGGCCCTCTGATCTCCGCCCCCCTCAACATATAATGATTCAGAAGTAATCCACCTATTAATACCGTGGCGGTGGTCACACCTTGTGGAACAGATAGGCCAACCCTGGTATTTGCCGGAATATAAAACCCATAAATGGCTAACCAAATAATATTGCCGATACCCAAAACGAACAACACACCCAAGGCTATATTGCCAGCACGGGCCCAAGGAATAGTGACAATTCTATTGGCCCGTCGATACAGGAGAAAACTCAGCGCAGTGAGACAAATCATGACATTGATCGCCCCATTTTTGGCTGACATCACCCCAAATTGTCCAATAACGGGATGTTGTGCCGCACCCATAGCTTTCATTTCGCTTGCTGTCATGGCAATCGTGTGAGGTGTGAACCACACAACAAAACAGGCCATCAACCCAAAGACAATCGCCTTAAAATAGGGTTGAAACCTGGCACCACCTTGAATGCGGGCCATCGATTGCCAAATATAATAATTGATCCCCAAAAAGAGTACCCCCACGGTCATCGCTTGCACCACAAACAACCATGACAAGAGCCCACCCATCATGGTGACCCCCATTTGCTGTCTAAACTCAAACACCGCTCGCATCAACCAATACCCCGCAAAGGGCATCGGCAGCAGAGCACAGACCACCACGATAAAAAACACATATCCCACCCAATCATAATAGGCGCGTTCCGATTCAGATTGGGTACGTAAAAAACGATAGGCCGCAAATGCCACAACAACCGCTCCACCGGACATGATATCCGCTAAAAATCGATGTGCATTTAAGGGATTCCATAATGGGGAATGAAGAAGATGCCAGATGTTCCCTAAAAACCGCCCACTTTCATCCACTCCAGAAGGGGCCATCATAAACGACGCCCACGAATTGGCAAGTAACAAGAGGATCACTCCCATCCCATTGGCTAACACTCCAATCGCTAAATGGAGCCATTTTTTTGCAGGCCCCGATAAGATATCCCAACTGTAATAGTACAAAATCAAGAGAAAGGACTCGCTCAGGAAAACTCCCGCATAAAACGGCATCATGCTCTTAAATGTCGAACCCATATACCCCATAAATCCAGGATACAACGTCAGAAAAAGCGCCAACATCACCCCCCCTAATAGGGCGGTAAAAGAGAGTGCCAATAACGAGACTCGCAAAATATCACGGGCTAACTCATCATATCGTTTGCCCTTTTGAGGATCCCTTCGTGAGAGGCCAATAAATTCCAGAAGGAGGCAAAAAATAGGAAGGGCCAACACAAACCCACCGAAATACGTGTGCTGTTGAGTCACCATCCACACGACAATTCGATTATTGATAAACCCAAACCGGGGGTACCCAGACGTCATTTCCTCGGCAGTGGGACCAGCGGGAGTTCCCGGCGTTTGGTAATACACATCCTTCCCAACTTCGACACCGGCCTCAAACGATTCTTCGGCAAACGCAAAATTAGGAATCTCTGGTCCGACGTTCAACAACACGAACATCACCATTCCCAACAACATAACGCGCCTGATAGTCAAAATGCTCACGATGCCTTAACCCGTTCGCTCTGGTGGATTCGCAGCCAATTTGTTGGTGGACAGATCTGAGGAAGAACTGGTCACAATCCCGGCTTTACTTAATATTCCCATGACAAAGGGACAACTTTTCAGGTTTTCAGGAATGTCTTGTTCCACCTGAGATTCTACAAATACTCGCGTACCGAGATAATAACAATATCCGGTCACCAGACCGGCGGTGATCCCGCTCATGACACCCACAAGCACGCGATTGGGGTCCGACACCCCCAACAGAAAAACGGCCAGTCCCATTTGCACTAACAGATAGGTCATGGCAAAGGTAAACCCTGGCCATACCCAAAACCGAACCAGCGTCAGCCACGATTGAGATTGAATACGATGGAGGATATTGCCTTGCTGATGTTCACCGGCATAATAGGCCAGCAGGCCAAAACATGCGGTCAGCGCACTCACACCCACAATGTGCACAATTTGGTCGGTATATCCCTGACCCATTAAGGTCAACGCTCCCGACAAGAGCATCATCGTGCCCCCAGCCATCACACACCAGCGGGACAGAGGGCCGATTCCAACGGAAGCAAACTCACGAAGAGCGTTCCCATTAGGAAACGTGACTAACCGTTGTCCGTTCAATTCACATTTCCGGAGATACCCAATTTCAAACGCGTCTCGAGTCACCGCCGTACAGGAAATGATGAGCGCCATCATAGCAGGACCATCGGGATGTGCAAGAAAGTCATAGCCCACAAATACCCGTAATATCGCCAGTACCAAAATGGCTAACTGAAACCCATAGACACATCCTATCCATCCAACAATCCATGCAGTCCGAGAGAATCCATCCTCACGAAAGCTATTGAGAAATTCACCTCCCCGGCCCATATGATACGCCCATACAGATGCCACTGTGGACAGAACGCCAGCTAGGGCAATGAGCGTCCAGGGGTCCGAAAGCGGAATGTACAGTTTAATGAGCCGGTACACACCAAAGGCCACGAGGCCTGGAGCCAACATGACCCATCGTTTCCGTTTTCGAACAGATTTTTCAGTAACTAAGGAATTGAGTTGGGGTAAGACGCGCAGTGCAATTCGGTGAAGCATCAGAACCCTTCGAAAGTCAGAGCCAAGAAAGATCCCCGCAGGCAGCTAACGGGGTGTTCAGAGGAAACGATGATGGGACAATCCCCCTAACTCCCTTTTCCAAAGGGGGAACCTCAATCGTCACCCAGTAGCAAGATATGGAGGAATAGCCAATTCAATCACAATTTGTTCAATTCCTCTTTTGTCATGATCCCGATTGGGTGGCCATGCCAAAATACCGAGCTTTAATTTCTTCCATTAATTCCACACCGACTTCGGGCAAACCCCGATCTATGGCTGTTCGCTCTAATTCGATTCGTGCCATGGCCCGTACAGGAGAAGGGACTTTTAACATACGGGCCTCTGCTTCTGGACTCCAACACACCGTTCCATGGTTTTGTGCCTGAACCATCAAGGCCTGAGACACAACATTGATCTTCTTCTGGTCCGCATAGTCCTCTACTTCTTGGCGTACCAATGGTTCAATATAGGGAGGCAAGCGCTCTAATTGATATCTTGCCTCATCAGTCCATGCCCGTGACAGAACAAGAGACGACACATCGGATTCGTTCCCTTCTCCCCCAATGTGTATGTGGCAAGCCGAACAAACCCATTCCCCTAAATACATGGTTTCGTCTAATTCCACGACCTCTTCAAGAACGAGCGACTGGCCACATCCGCATTTCATAGGATCCACGCTCACCCAATTTTTCCAGGGTACAAAATGTATAGCATCGTGTACGTAGTGCTTCCGGTGACAAACAGAATGCAATAAATGGCCATCGTGAAGCGGCCTAACATTCGGTGACGTCTCGCTCCGTCCGGCCAAATACGCTGCAAAATACCCAATTCAATTGTTTGAACTAGAAAGAAAAGAACTAAGAACACAATCCCAACTATCACTCTTACAGGAGTCAACCAACCAAAAACTGAAAGGATTAAACACAATCCTATGATTACGCCTGTCAAAACTCCCAGAACTTTCATAATGGTTTTCCATGTAATTTTCAGAGTTCCTTCTTTTAAAATTCTTTTCGTCCCCGCAAACATCTGGGCTCGAAATCCCAAGACAATCATATAAATCGCCATGATGAGTCCCAGGGTAACCAAAATGATGTGCAGCGTCAGAATAGGAACAAAGACATTCTCATAGAGCCATGGCGATCCTCCGAATCCTTCTTTCCCTTCAAACGCCAAAACTCCCAATTGACGAAACAAATAATAGCTGATGAAAAAGGCCAACATGGCTATCATGCCTCCAAACATCAACCAATGATGGCCATCAGCCTTTCCTTTTCTAGCCTGAATCCATCCTAAAATAAACAAGGCCGTAAAAAAGGTTGCCATCAACTGACTGATGTCGGCCCCCATGGTGGCATGCGTCCCGGCAAACCCTGATTCTCGCAACCACTCAGCCATTTTGTTTCCCCCCGTGACTGCCAACACGCGTTCCCTGGACAATAGCCCGAGGTTCCAACTCATGAACAGCATCAAATCCAGCCTGACTCATCCACTCCATGGCTTCTCCACTGGTAAAACATTGTCCCCGCTCAGTATTCACCAAAATATGCACCGCAAACGCCGTCGTCCAGGCAGGACTGGTACGATCAGGATCCAGGAAACGATCTTTAATCACCAAACAACCGCCATCACTCAAACTCTCATAGACTTTTTTGACAACCGCTGCATTGGAGGGTCCGTCTTGATAATGCAAAATATCCGACATTAACACCGCATCATAGGGTCCACCTAACGTATCCTCATGAAAATTTCCACCAATAAAGGAAATGCGTGAGCCACATCCAGCACCTTGAACGGTGCGTTTCGTCACTTCTAAAGTTGTTGGCAAATCAAACACCGTGGCATGAAGAGTCGGATATTCCTGACAAAATGCAATCGCATTGGTTCC
>CAZKRH010000016.1:0-2226 GCA_964555115.1 uncultured Nitrospiraceae bacterium
TTGTCTTCAGGCATCTGGTTCGGTCCCTATCAAGTTGACCACAAAAAAATGGCTGAGGCCCTTCTCATACCTCGAAAGAGGAATGCCGTGCAACGATGAGCCGACGAGAGGGAATCTCCAATTGACTTCATTTTTTTGTGAACGGTCGTGAAAGATGCGGATAGTTGACCGCCAGAAAATGTGCATGGTAAGTTGATTTTAGCTGCTGTAGATGGGGGTTTTGTAATTCTTAGGGTCCAAGCACAACCGTTTTATTCAACCTGATATATCCAAAACATTCATGAAAAAAAAACCTGTGCATTTTCGGTTTTGTCTATTATTTTGGGCGGCATCCATATTCTTCAGTGTATCTCTAATGTGCACTTCTGTCGCTCTTGCTGTTCAAGCTCAGCATGTCATCCTTTTTGTGCTGGAAGGGGTTAACAGCGAGACAATAGAAGCCAACGACTTACCCGTTCTCAAAAAGTTGGCTAAAGAAGGAGCGACTAAACTTCACGCCCAGTCCGTTTCCCCACCTTTGGCAGTGCCTGCGATGGCGACTCTTCTAACAGGGCTCCCCGTGGCCAAGCATCGGATCAATCATGAGTGGCAGAAGTATGATTTCTCTCGATCGTTTCTTCGTTCACCAACGATGTTTGATTACCTCGATTTATCTGGTGGCATAGATACTGCGCTGTTTATTATGGATGAACGGTTTTATCAATTATCCAGACCTGAAATTTATGTGGATCTACAGACGTGTGGCAAAGCCAAACCACAATGCAACCCTGAAACCGTGGTTGGCTACATTGAGGATTATCTCAGAAAGGTAACGAACCGAGGAGGATATGGATTTCGGCTGTTTACCGTTCCTGGTCTCCTTGTCACACATTTTCCCGCACCATTGGATGCCGCGATGAAACGCGGATGGGATTCCAAAGCCTATGGAAAGGCGCTTGCGTCGGTAGATAAGGCCATTGGAGACATTCTCGAAATTTATCGTGGGCATCAAGTCTTAGACAAAACAATGGTTATTGTAACCGGTTTAAATGGTCAAGGTATGGCAAAAACCGGACATGAAAATGGTTCGTCTGGAACAAAAGCCCTCCAGGGTGTATCCGTTCCCTGGATTGCGTGGGGAGCCAACATTAAGCCCGGATATCGTATCAAATCCCAAGTCTCAATTATGGATACAGGCGCAACAGTGATGGAAGCCTTGGGTTTGGAAACTCACACGGAATGGCAAAGCAAATCCCTCAATGAAATTTTTGTGGCGACCCCTGACCGAAAGACCACAGGCAATGAAAATATTTTACGATAAATTAAACCAATACCCTCAGTTGAGCAGATTTTTGGCTGTGTCGGTCATGGTTATGTTGCTTGGATTCTTTCAGGCAGATGTCAGTATTGCGGCGGAACTCGTGAACCCCCTCACCAGAGAACATACCATTACGATTGATTCTACGGCTTTCGATCCTCCAACCTGGTGGCATGTTCCGGGTGTCACCCCACTTATTTGGACGAAGGATCCAATGACGTACGAGTCGTATCGGACAACTTATGCGCACACGATCAAGTTAAAACCTGGTGAATATCGTTTTGGCACCTTTACTTTCGATTTTTTGTTTCGTGTGACGCTCGATGGCCAATTAGAATTTGATGAGTCCTTATCGCAGTGCGTGAATGGCCGAGGCACACATACACTCGTTATTGTGTGTAGTCACACGCAACCTTATAAACAAGAACGTGATTACGATTATACGAGTATGAATTAGAAGGATATTCCATGTCTCAAAGAGTTCAAGATTTAATTGAAGCCTTAGAAGATGTTGATGACGCTACTCGCGAGGAAGCCGCAAAGGCTTTGGCTGACCTAGGCGATCCGAATACCCTTGATGAACTTCTGACGGCATTAGAAGACGACTTCTGGGCAGTTCGGGTTCAGATTGGATGGGCTTTGGCCAAAATTGGCGGGGAACCAGCCGTCGATGGGCTCATTACCCTGTTCAATGATAGCATGATGGAGGTCCAGGCTGAGGCGGTTTTGGCCATGGCTTCGATAGGTGTGGGCACGGTGCCCAAATTAATTACCTGTTTGAAAGATGAGCGGTGGCGAGTTCGTGAGCAAGCCGCCAAATCCCTCGGATTACTCAAAGATTCGCAAGGTCCTCGATGTGGCTACGGGAACGGGGTTTCACTCTATTCGACTCTTAAAAGCCGGCTTTGACGTGACCTCCGCAGACGGAC
>CAZKRH010000017.1:0-1758 GCA_964555115.1 uncultured Nitrospiraceae bacterium
CCGGCATTTCTGATGTGATGACGCTAAACAAGGAAAAACTTGCTTTAAAATTTGGAAGCGGCCGCTTCAGTAGTGTAGATGCCATGACCCCAGGCAGTCCGTTGGTATCCGTGCTTGCGCCCCTTCCAATTTCTTCGAATGTGGCAGCGCATTCTATTATTGCTGTGAAAGGCGATGGACCGAAGGAAGAAGGGATGGATGGCGTGGTGGCTTACACGAGTGCTCACCTTGAAGATGTGGATTCGGAGTTGGTGGTGCGTTCAGGTCACTCTTCTCAGGGAAATCCGCATACGATTGAAGAGGTCCGGCGCATCCTGCTCTTGCATGTAGGGCAGCAGTGTTAAGGGTATGTCGTGACGGACCCTAAGCAAGCGGGACTCATGTTCAATTCATTGGAGAACATTATGAGATCATTCGTTTCAATCATCATCTTTCTTCTCTTCTCCTTTGCGTTCATCCACATTGGATTGTCCAAAGCTGGGGAACCTCGCACCGAAAAGCGAAAGGGCCTATCGTCGGAGAATAATCAGGAGCTTGAACACACGCATTGGGGATACCGTGGCGTTGAAGGCCCGGAGCATTGGGCCATGGTCAAATCGTCCTATATGACCTGCGAAACTGGGAGACAACAATCTCCCATCAACATTGTGATGCCTCGACATGGGCACGAGCAAGAAGATCTCCAGTTTCACTACCAGCCTAGCCCATTAACTATTCGAAACAATGGCCACACGATTCAAGTAAACTACGGGACAGGAAGTTCCCTTCGCCTTAATGGCAAAACCTATCAATTACGTCAATTTCATTTTCATGATCCGAGTGAGCATCACATTGATGGCAAAGAGTATCCGATGGAAATGCATCTGGTGCATCAGGACGATAACGGTCATGTTCTGGTCGTCGGTATTCTCTTGGAAATTGGTAGGGAGAATTTAATTTTTTCCCGTGTCGGGGATTGGATGCTACAACACACTGGACATCGTCTTCCTGCTACAAATCAGGAAGACACCACAGATGTACTCTTTAATCTTATGGATATCCTGCCATATGATCTGCATCATTTCTCATACCATGGCTCACTGACCACGCCACCCTGTTCTGAGGGTGTCCAATGGATTGTCCTCAAGACGCACATTGAAATTTCACAGATTCAAGCTGCCCGCTTTATGACCACTATTGGCCCCAATGCCCGCCCTCTTCAGCCCCTCAATCAGCGGGAGCTACTGGAACAATAATCACAACAACATTTTTTTATGGGCATACTTCCCAATCTCAAGCCTGCACCAGGAGGGTCACGTTAGGACCTACCAGGGTTCAGCCAGAATTGGCTCCGCCTACGCGTGGAACTGGTAACCTCATCCCTGATAACTCCATGAATGATAGCCCGGTGAGTGGTCTGTTCAGCGTCAAATTTTTGTTACGTTGACAATACCCTTTTTTTGTGTGAAAGAGTCGCATGCGTGTTCGACCTTTTAAGCGCTGGTTGATCATTGCCCTCATCCTTGTTCTGGTTGGCACATTCATTTATGTGTTCCTACCCTTTTTAATCGATGAGGAGCAGTACCGGGGGACCATGGAAACTGGGCTTTCTTTCGTCCTGGGACGAAACGTGAGCCTCAAGGGACCGATTACGTTAACGGTTTCCTTATCTCCAACCTTGATCCTGGAAGATGTTCGCATTGCCAATCCTTCGTGGGCTTCTCACCCTTTATTCCTCAAAGCCTCACGATTAGAAGCACAATTGGCCCTCCTTCCGTT
>CAZKRH010000018.1:0-10779 GCA_964555115.1 uncultured Nitrospiraceae bacterium
AATTCCCACCACTTTGTCAATCTGCTGCCCTTGGTACAAATCTACGAGTTCATCAATTATACACTGAAAGGTGGTGGCGTCCTTTAAGAGGGGTGTGATGTCATAAAAAAGAATGCCTGGCTTCGGAAAGTCAGGGACCTCTCGAATTAATGATTTGTAATTCATGTTCTTCATTCCTCTTCTACTTTTGGTGCATGATTGTATGGCCAGATGATTTTTCTATAGCCGGGTTTCGCCCCGGCCGTCGAGGTCCTTTTGTTTCGGCAAAAGGACCCAAAACCATTTTCGCCCTGTCGTGGCCCTCCGGGTCCCCTGCGCGGTTCGCCGACTCCGGCGGCTGCGCAACTCGCTCCGCTCAAACAGTGCTCGCCGAGATCTCCGGAGTCGGCTGCACTGCTCGGCCACGCCTGAAGGCAACCAAAGCAAATGGCATGGGTCTAAAGACTTTGTGTCCCTAAGCTAATACCTAATTCTAAAATGGCGGTCATTTAGATTGAGCGGAGGTATCCATTGCACCTCGATATGGTCAATTCGGGAAAGGGAAGGGCCAACTTTCAATTTCTCCATAAAGGTCAAAATCTGATCCTTTTCTCCTTCAGCTTCGGCTTCGACTCGACCATCTGGTAGATTTGCTACCCACCCACATAAATGCCTTTCTATGGCTTCGCGCTGAGTAAAATACCGATATCCCACACCCTGCACTCGCCCCTGCACGATGAGGTGTGCCCGACATCGTCCTTGGTCTTTTTTTCTTTCCCCGCCACTCATGCAAGCCCAACTCTCAAGCAAGACCTTTCAATTTGGTAGGGCCCACGGTCCTGCTTCATTCACGGCATTCTGGCCATAAATCTTTGGCTAATTGTAAAGCCGTTCGGCTTCCCTCCCGGATACAATCCGGAATTCCAATTCCTTCAAACGCGGCCCCCGTTACACCCAACCCGCGAAATTTCGCAACCTCCTTGCGAAGATGACTGACTCGCTGAAGATGTCCTACCAAATATTGAGGCATGCCCTTATGCCATCGATACACTTCTCCAAAATGAGGTTGGCTGGTGATCCCCACCATCGCTTCCAAGTCCTTTTTGACCATAGCGATTAACTCTTGATCCGTTTTTTCTAAAATATCCTCTCGCCCCCTTCCCCCAATATAACACCGAATGAGGGAGTGATCCGTGCCAGCGCGCTTTTGCCATTTCACCGACGTCCACGTAGCAGCTATAAGGTTTTTCCCTTCGATTCTTGGAACCACAAACCCAAACCCCTTGATGAACCGCTCCACCTGCTCTCGAGAGTAAGCCAACGAAATCGTCGCGGTTGAGGCATAGGGAATCTGATTTAATAATTCAGAGGCCTGAGAATCCCAGGGTGCCAGTAATCTTGCTGATTCATACGCAGGGGTGGCAAGAACTAAGCCATCGACTCGGAAAACGGTACCTTGGTCGGTGGTGATGTGGAAACCAACTTTCTCGGAAGAAGAATGAATCGGAGAACATTCTGCTACCTTAGTATTTGCTAAAAAGGTCACACCTTGCTGTTGAAGAACAGTTCGTAGGGCCGCCACCAAATCGCCAAGTCCACCCTCTAGAGTCGTAAATAAGGTGCGACGAGGTTTATCCGATTGAGGAGAGGCCCCTCCCTTTTTCCGTTGGGCCAGCATGCTTTTAATGAGACTGCCATGTTGGCGTTCCAATTCCACAAATCTGGGAAAGGTAGCATCCACACTCAGTTCCTGGGCATCACCCGCATAAATCCCTGCGACCAGTGGTTCGATGAGTCGAGCAAACGCCTCTACGCCAAACCGTCGACTAAAAAATTGTGCAAGGGATTCGTCTTGATTCGGATCCTTCCTACCAGGAAGCCATAAATCTCCAGCCATCCGAAAGATTCCCGGCCAGGACAGAAGACCACTTTTAAACAGAGGAGCTATTTTAGTGGGGACAAACGCAATGAGACCTTGAGGAAATTCACGAAGCTTTCCCTGAGAATAGGTGAACGTTTTACTCTGACTTTCATTGGTATTAATGAGCTGAGATTCAATCCCCAATTTTGTGCACAATTCCAATGCCCAAGGCTTGGAACTCAAGAACGAATCAGGCCCCCCCTCAATGATCAAATCATCAACGCGATGGGTCAGAATTTTTCCTCCCCAATGGTGCGTCGCTTCAATGACCGTACATTCCACCTGCACATCTCGTTGTTGTGCTTCTTCAATCAAGGCAAAGGCTGTGGACAAACCAGAAATTCCGCCTCCAATTATGATCACTTTTCGTACAGGGGAAGTCATGATGGATTCGAATGAGAGGAGAAGAAGTAAATTTAACTGCTGAACTCATCCAATGGAAGATGATTATAGTCTATGAAGATAGAGAGTATCAGGATGGGGACGACCAACCCATGAGCAAGGTTGGAGTTGGACAACATTTATGCCTCCCGTTGACTCAATTTCTTGACGATTGCAATGGTGGCTTCCACATGATCAACGGGAGTCTGGGGAAGAATGCCATGCCCTAGATTAAAGATATGGCCTGGTTTATTCCCAGCACGATTCAGGATATCCTTGACCCTTCGTTCAATTTCTGGAATGGGGGCATACAGCAACACAGGATCCATATTGCCTTGTACAGCAACTTGATCACCAAGAATGCCCCAGGCTTCATCAAGATTCACATGCCAATCAAGACCGATGACATCACACCCAATATCTTTCATGGATGATAACAAGGTGGCGGTTCCGGTCCCAAAATAAATGAGAGGGATCCCCTCTTTCTTCAATAGATGAAATATGTGTCGTACATAGGGAAGCGCATATTCTCGAAAATCTCCAGGCGATAAACTTCCCACCCAACTATCAAATAGTTGAATAGCTTGAGCCCCTGCCTGGATTTGGACTCGGAGATACTCCATGAGCACGGCGACAAACTTTTCCATGAGTCGCTTCCACAAATCTGGTTTGGAGTACATTAAGGCTTTCGTATGAATGTAGGATCGTGAACTTCCCCCTTCAATAGCATAACTCGCTAAGGTAAATGGCGCGCCAGCAAAACCGATTAACGGCACTCTTCCTTCCAGGGACTTTCTGGCGAGGCGGATAGCTTTATCAGTAAAAGGAAAGGCCTCCCCACCCACCATGCGCAATTGATTGATAGCGGCTTCATCTCGAATGGGATTACGAATCACCGGACCTTTATCTTCCACAAAGGTCAACTGTAAGCCCATGGGCTCCAAGGGGAGGAGGATATCCGCAAAAATGATTGCCGCATCCAAGGAAAACCGATTGATGGGTTGTAAGGTGACTTCAGCAGCTAACTCAGGCGTTTTGCACACATCCAAAATTGAATGGTTCGCTCGAATTTTTTGATACTCCTGCATATATCGACCTGCTTGACGCATAAACCACACGGGGGTACGACTCACAGGTTCTCTTCGACAGGCTTTCAAAAATAAGTCATTCATAAGGGTATGCATTTTAGGGATGCGGCAAAAGAGGTGTCAATTCATCATCTTACACTCGGCTCACTACCTTGTTGCCTCGCATGTGGTGTGTTTATGCCTTTTTAACCATAACGACTGAACTCATCTGTACATTCAAGCCCCGTTACATTTGGGTTTTCAGAGAAGCCAAAATTCTTTCTGACTCCTCATTAAATTTCGAGGCATCCTCGTCTGCCAACATCCAGGCATCGTCAACCAATAACTCAATTCGATAATGTTGTTCATCACGGGAAAACCATTCGATGTAGGGATGAGGCTCTAATAAGGGGTGAGGATCAAACGAGATGAGGCTGACTCGACCAAGTTGAGGAATGTCGAATTCGGCTAATCGATCTGCGGCCATCATATCATCCAGAAATTGAGTATTACGAAATTGAAATATTTTTCCCTGCAGTTCTCCCTTACAATCCCCTTCCAAACAAAATTCCACATCTCCCAGGGCAGCAAACGCAATTTTTCCTACCACAAAACCTGCCTGGCGATTATCCAGAAATCCTTCTTTCACCCATCGAAAATTGGCAAATTTTTCAGCCATATTGTTGAGAAACCTTTTAGGTGAATGGCACATGCCCCTTCCGACGGCATGTGGGAAAGGGAAACCCCATTCATGAATTCCTGAAAGCAGGAGACAAAACAGGGCAGGAAAAGGAAAACATGATGCCGGAGGGTTCAGACTTCTTCAAAGGCTCTATATTGGGAACAAGGAAAAGGTAAAGGAAGGAGTCCAATAATTAGGGTTTACAGAGGGGACATTTCAACTGCTCCGTGAGTCCCGTCAATTCCATGGCATCTAATGCGGTATCCTTATCGGAATATTCAAACCATCCACCTTCCCAAAAATCAGATTTCATGGGGCCAGAGGGCACCTCAAGACAGCGATCTTTGTGTAACATGGCTTGATCAAGCGAACGTTTTATGTGAACCCAATGTCCCATTTGTCCCTACAGTCCCCCAAAAAGGTATTCTTCTACACAACTACAGAATATTAACCGTCGATCAGTTGCCATTCATCTTTTTCAATGACGACTTTGGCACCCGTTTGAATTTTCTTTACCGACTCTCGATCAAAAAGCTTCATATACCGTTCAATCCGATCTGGATCATCAATTCGTTCTTCTTGGTGAAGCCCGGTGGCTAATTTGTACTTCCTAATTAAAACAGACATGTCCACTCCTCCTCAAATGATCAAAATCCTCACAAACCTTTGAAATATACTGGAATATATTGTGCCCAGTCAATATTTTCACCCATATCTTATACCTTTTGTACTTTTTTTTGATTTTTTCAAGATTCTTCACATTTTCTCATCTACATGGATGGTCATCGCATTCTTTGATTTTGTATAATAGGCAACAAATGGGGATGTATTAGTTTTCAAGTAGGATATCGAAGGAGTATTCATTATGCCGTTATACGAATATCAATGTGAGGCTTGCGACCATCAATTTGAACTTATGCAATCCATGACTGCCAAACCCGAGGAAACCACGTGTCCTCAATGTCATGAAATTAAATCGAGACGACTGATGTCACATTTTGCTTCGCAAATTAAGGGTGACCATAAGACTGGCTTTGCGGAAATGAAAGCCTATGACATGTACCATGATCGAATGGATAGGTTCTCAAAGCTTCCTCCCATTATGGGGAAACGCGCTCAACCCACTGAGGCCAATATGGCACCTCCCCCACCAGGTTCGGAAACCGGAGAGTCTTAATATTCCTACCGGCGACACGACCACCCAAGAATCACCTAATGCCGGAGCGAGATTGTGAAACCGATTGAGGTTGCAGGACATCATCCTGTGCCCCCCGATTCGCAGGAAACCACCAGGGTAGAGGGAGCGTGCATATTCACCCCTATCCAGGTACCTCTCGATATTGTAAGCGTTCCTTTGCAATGAATCCCCTCCGTCTTGTGCCAATTGACCATATGAGATATTTAAGCTGCCCACGTACAGATAAGCCAAATCAGAAGTTCTCTCCCCCTTTCAACTTGAACCCATGGAAGAACCTAGTAAGAATTTGTATGATGAGAATTAGATGATGACGTGGAAATTCTTTCTGGTACTCGCAACCTTTGGCTTGGCTCTTCTTCCCGAAACTGGCCAAGCGGAAAACCTCCATCTCAAAGGTACCTGTCTTATCATCGGTAACGGCCCAGAACGTTATGTTATTGAGGCCTTGGCCAAAGAGTTTGAAACTCTCCACCCTGAAACTTCATTGGATTTTTTCTGGCATGAAAATGCCAGACCTGGGGAAGTGGTCCAGGAAGGAAAAGCGGACATTGCGATTGCTGGCGAACCGTTACCTCATTTAGAGTCTACCATTGTTGCGTGGGACGGCATTGCCGTGGTGGCAAACTTTGCCAATCCCATCGACGCCCTTACCAGTGAACAATTAGCTCAGATCTTTTCTGGAAAATTAAAATTTTGGTCGGAAATCTATGAAGAAGGTCCGGAAACAAAAATTCGGCTGATTCATCGGACATGGAATCAAAACATTCGGCAAAGCTTTGAAAAATTACTCGGCTTACAAAAAAAGCAAGGTGGCCCCCGGGCTAAAGTTGTTCAAACCGAAGTACAGGCCTTTAAAGCCGTGAACGGAGACATCTATTCCTTGACCTATGTGTCGATGGGTCCTGCTCTTCAGGCCAAAAAGGATGGCTATGGCGTGACCTTGCTGTTTGTCGATGGGATCGAACCTGAATACCAAACGGTTCTTGATAGTACCTATCCCCTTCGACGTCCCGTGATCTTTGCGATGAAGAAAAATGCTTCTCCCATAGCACTAGCCTTCCGCGATTTTGTCCTCTCTCCCAAAGGCCAGCGTCTGGTGAAAATTGGTGCGAGTGGCCTGTTCCACGACAAAAGAAGTGCTGTCGTCAAATATTACCCCCTACAACACCAACCCTAGGTATTGACCACCAAAATTTTTCATTTGACCTTTTCCCATCTCTTTGTGCATGCTGTCTCGGCCAATGCCCCCAACGTGTCACAGATTTCTGTTTAATCGGGTCCTCCGGTAACGATTTTCCACAGAACAAGTTTGGGGTTATTTCTAACCAATAGCCTGTATCCTTACTGAACAAAACCATGTTTCGTAAAATCCTGATTGCCAATCGAGGAGAGATCGCGATGCGGGTCATTCGAGCCTGCCGCGAACTCAATATTGGCACAGCCGCTATCTATGCGGAATGTGATGCCACCGCTATTTATGTCAAAAAAGCTAATGAGGCCTATTTAGTCGGTCCCGGACCTGTCCAGGGGTTTTTAGATGCCAAACAAATTGTTGGGCTCGCAAAACGAATCGGGGCCGATGCCATTCACCCTGGATATGGATTCTTAGCTGAAAATGCAGAGTTTGCCGCGTTATGTCAAAAAGCCGGTGTCACGTTTATTGGTCCCTCACCTCAAGCCTTGGATCTACTAGGTGATAAGGTTAAAGCCAGAAATTTGGCGATAAAAATTGGAGTAGCGGTGGTTCCGGGAACCGATGGGCCGGTTCACAACCTTGAGGAAGCCCTGCCCTTTTGCCGGAAGGTGGGTTACCCGGTGATGGTCAAAGCCAGTGCGGGTGGAGGTGGACGTGGTCTTCGAGTGGTCCATACTGATGATGAGCTTCAAACAGCCATGGAATCCGGAGCCCGGGAGGCTCAAGCCGCCTTTGGGAATCCAGAACTCTTTATCGAAAAATATATTGAGCGACCACACCACATTGAATTTCAATTACTGGCCGACAAGGACGGGTATATTGTTCATTTAGGTGAACGTGATTGCTCCATTCAGCGACGACACCAAAAACTCATTGAAATTGCGCCCTCCTTAATATTGACTTCTCGACTTCGCGCAGAAATGGGAGAAGCTGCAATCTCCCTGGCCCGAGCGGCTGGATTTCATAATGCCGGGACCATTGAATTTCTGTTGGATGCGGACGAGAAATACTATTTCATTGAAATGAATCCCCGCATCCAGGTTGAGCATACCGTCACCGAACAAATCACTACCGTGGATATTGTGCAAGCACAAATCTGGATTGCGGCTGGTCGGCCATTAGTATTTGGGCAACACCAAGTGAACCTGCAAGGCCATGCCATACAATGCCGGATCAACGCAGAAGATCCACAAAATGGTTTCAGACCATCTTCTGGAAAAATCACCGCGTATTTTTCACCAGGAGGAGTGGGAGTCCGAATCGATGGAGTCGTCTATAAAGATTATACGATTCCACCATATTATGATGCTCTCCTGACAAAAATGACGGTCCATGGACGAACCTGGGATGAAACGGTTCGCAGAACTCATCGTTCATTAGAAGAGTTTGTCTTACGCGGAGTCAAAACAACTATTCCCTTTTTAATGAAAATTATGGAAGAACCCGATTTCCGAGCTGGCCGATTCGATACATCATACTTAGAACGCCACCCTGACTTATATGACTATGAAGAAAGTTTACAACCCGAAGATTTGGTGGTTGCCCTTTCGGCTGCCATTGCCGCCTACGAAGGCCTGTAACTTCGTGAAAGATAAGGGCACCTCTAAAAATCAGGATTTTTTGTGAGGGCAAGGAAGTCGCGCGCGGAAAACCGCAATGTATAGGCGATTACATGAGGATTTGAGCACGAGACTGACGCCGCGATCACGGAAAAGGATGGTTTTTAGAGGTGCCCATAAGAAAGGCTCTGTACTTATCACCACATACCGCTAGAACGCGTCCTCTCGGTTGAGAGGAAAAACCGAAAAAGGATCCTATGGGAGCGCCAAAAAGAAAAGTCACAAAAAAGAAACCCACAAGTTCCGCCAAAATGTCGGCCAAAAAACCCAAGGTCCAAAAACCAGTTTTTGATCTTGAGCCTTCGCCAAGTCGCCGGTTGCACCTCACGGACGTGGCCTTGCGGGATGGCCATCAATCTCTCCTTGCAACACGAATGCGGACCGAAGATCTGCTCCCTGCCGCAGAAAAATTGGATGCCGTAGGTTTTTGGTCTCTAGAGGTATGGGGCGGCGCGACATTCGATACTTGCATACGGTTTCTCAAGGAAGATCCATGGGAACGTCTGAAGGCCTTTCGGCAAGCAGCCCCAAAAACCCGGCTTCAAATGCTTCTCCGAGGACAAAACCTAGTCGGGTACCGACATTATGCGGATGATGTCCTTGATAGTTTTATTGAAAAATCCGCCAAACATGGCATCGATGTCTTTCGCATTTTTGATGCCTTGAATGATATTCGCAATATGACGCGATCGATCAAGGTGGTGAAAGAATGCGGGAAACATGTGGAGGCCACCATTTGTTATACCGTGAGCCCCGTTCATAGCCTCAATCGTTTTGTGGAACAAGCTATCCAATTAGAGGACTTAGGAACAGACACCTTGTGTATCAAAGATATGGCTGGCCTCCTGCCTCCATTCGAGGCCTATGAATTGATCAAACGGTTAAAAGCCGCGGTACACATTCCTATCCACCTCCATACGCATTACACGTCTGGCATGGCCTCGATGTCCTCACTCATGGCTGTACTCGGTGGATTAGATATTTTAGATACCGCCATGTCTCCATTAGCTGGCGGCACCTCTCATCCTCCGACAGAATCATTCATTGCCGCCTTACGCAACACACCCTACGACACGGGACTTGACCTTGCGAGTTTGGCGCCCGTGGCTGAAAAATTACGAGAGGCACGGAAACGCTATCATCAATTTGAAAGCGATTTCACAG
Source organism: uncultured Nitrospiraceae bacterium (assembly GCA_964555115.1). GTDB lineage: Bacteria > Nitrospirota > Nitrospiria > Nitrospirales > UBA8639 > CAZKRH01. Next base: position 9,207 of record CAZKRH010000018.1, read on the forward strand.
GTGTCGACACGGACATTTTGGTGTCTCAAGTTCCCGGCGGCATGCTCTCGAATTTAGCGGCCCAATTGGCTGAACAAAATGCACTCGACAAAATGAAAGATGTCCTCAAAGAAATTCCCCGTGTCCGAAAGGATATGGGATACCCTCCCCTTGTGACTCCCAGCAGTCAAATTGTGGGAACGCAAGCCACCATGAATGTTCGCACTGGAGACCGTTACAAAGTCATTACGAATGAAACGAAAAACTATTTTAAAGGCTTATATGGAAAACCCCCTGGAACTGTGGACTCCAAGATTCGTAAAAAATGCTTGGAAGGTGAACGTCCGATTACCGGGAGACCCGCAGACAGTCTGGACCCCGAATTAGATCATGCGCGTCAGGAATTGGCCAAGAAAAACGTTTCAGAGGAAGATCTCCTATCTTATGCCCTCTTTCCTTCCGTGGCCCTGCAATTTCTTGATGAACGCGAACGGGGTGAACTCAAACCTGAAAAGTTAGAGCCGCATCCAGAAAGTGGCCCCGTGGTCGCTCATGAACTTCACTTAGCTCCGATCGAGTTTAATGTGATGCTTCACGGAGAGTCCTATCATGTCCGTGTGTCGGGATCAGGGCAAACGGTGGACGGGAAAAAACCCTATTATATTAAAGTGGATGATAAGCTTGAGGAGGTCTACATTGAAGCCCTTCAAGAAGTGTATTCTGGCGGACCCGGCACACCCATTTCCACAGGTACGAGCACAGGTCAAAAATCTCGGCCCAAACCTTCCCAACCCGGAGACGTCACCACTCCCATGCCCGGACGGGTCGTGAAAATTCTTGTGGCTGAGGGAGACCAAGTCTCTTCTGGTGATCCCCTCATTGTCATCGAGGCCATGAAAATGGAAAATCAAGTCCCCGCGCCCATCGATGGAACCATCAAAGCCATTCTCATTAAGGAAGGGGAGAACGCGAATAGTGATGAAACGTTAATTCAAATGGAGTAACCCGTGTCCCGCTCCCTCTGGTTGTTTCCGGTTCTCTTGCTGAATCTTTCCTGTTTGGCTTGCACCACCCCCTCTCCCCCCACGAGCATCGACCTTTTTAACCGGATGCCACTCCACTCCATTCTTGTTGACCAACATTCCATTGTCTATACCGACATTGGCCAGGGGCCTCCCCTCATCTTTATTCATGGGTTAGGAGGATCAATGTGGCATTGGGAACACCAACAAACATTTTTTTCTTCTCACTTTCGAGTCATTACCCTAGATCTGTTGGGTTCCGGATTGTCTGATAAACCCGAGCTCGAGTATACCCCTGAAAATATGGTCTCCTTTTTTCTGGCATTTATGGATACCTTAGGGATTCACCAAGCGACCCTTATTGGTAATTCTATGGGAGGTGGACTGGCGATGGGTGTGGCTCTTACAGAACCTGCCAGGGTATCACAACTCGTCCTGATTTCTGGATTTCCTCCAAATATACGAAGGCACTTGATCTCTCCCATGTACCACCGGATGATGGAGTATCAGCCTCCGTTATGGATAATGAAATTAGGGAATTACCTTGCCGGACGGTGGGCCACAAAAATGGC
>CAZKRH010000019.1:0-6312 GCA_964555115.1 uncultured Nitrospiraceae bacterium
GAAACTTTTGGGTGTGTCCTCCCCTCATTCAACTCCCTGGTCAACTCGATAGCCTGAATAATCTGGTCTTTTCTCATACCCCATTCATTACTACAAGATCGTGCTGGATTGAGTGTTCTATCCATTTTATCAAAACTAGGAAGAACTGACCCAATGTGTATCAAGGTGGGATATCTATCAAGAACACTTTTTCTTTCTATTTCCTTCTCACTTTATGTGGCCCCAGGAAATTTAACAACCTGTGTTGCTTGACCGAAAGTTGAATGCCTCCCCCGCACATGATAGGGTATCCCTATACCAAAACTTAAAAAAATTGAGTTACACTTATATTAATGTACTTATTTTCAGACCATCATTTCTGACTGTCAAAAACAAGGCCAATCATTCCATGACACGAGGCTTCATCCTTTCTCTTATTCTGTGTGCCTTCACGTTTATTCCATCGTCTCTATTCGCCTCTCCCACTGATCTTCCTGGCAAATACACAATTATCAAAACAGAACCATCTCTTGAAGAACCTGGAAAAGTTATCTTTCTCGAATTTGCCGACTTCTATTGTCCTCATTGTCATATGTTTGAAAATATCGTCGTATCAAAACTGAAAAAGGAATTTGGGGACAAATTAGATGTTCGCATGATTGGATTTCCAGTAATGAAGGGTAAACTCCCCACGGCCTTTGAAATGTACGAACAAGCCACCATGATGGGAAAAGGCCAAAAGATGAAGAAGATCCTCTTTCGGACCATCCACAAAGAAAAAATCAATATTTTAGATAAAAGTCTACGAGCGGTTCTTATTAAAGAAGCGGGGCTTAATGTCGCGAAGTTCGAAGAAGAAATGGCCACCGGCAAACCCTACCAAACCTTGGAACAAGGCATTGCGTGGGGAGAACGCATAGGAGTCAGGCAGACACCAACGGTCATCTTGAACGGCAATCTTCGAATTGAAATGCTCAATGAAGAAAATCTTCGGACTGTGATTAAAGGTCTATTAAAACGGCAACAATCCAAGTGAAACCGCATAATCATTGTTCGCCACAACTCTCCTAAGGTTTCCTTCTCACCACCCGCCAGTTTCATTCCAGAGTCTATCCAATTTTCTTTTTCCTGACTCCATATTTTCTCTCTAATTCCCCAATCTTTATGCAGTTTACCTTTATCTTGCTCACACACGGCCATCTCACTTCTTGCCACATATTTCCTCACTCTGGTAGTCTACTGATAACGGCATTCACTACATAAATGAAGAACTCTCACGATCACGAAAATATTTTTTATCCTTCATGATCACCCAACAACAACGTTATTGCCCAGGAGATTGCTTGTGAGTAAAAAAAAGCCACCTAAAGTGAATATTCCTGAAATGAGTGAATTGTTTGAAGGTATGCAAGACCTCCTTTGCGATGAGTATGGGAAGCCTCTTCCAGAAGACTCTCCCCAGTACAAAAAAGTACAAAACTTTCTGAAGCAAATCGAGAAAGCTGGTCAAATGGGGGATGAACCCTTCCCCTCGAGTGGTCCACAAGGTCATGCCTAAAAACTGTTTTTTTCTTCCCTAAGGAGACTGTCTTCAGTTTTGTCCCTTCGTTTTCTATTTTCCTACGCTGTCAACCATTATCCCAATGAGGTCCGGTTCATTCGACACTGACTCGAAAGAAATCTCACCTCGTCTAGATACCTTAATTCTTAGCCTCCCTTTTAACCTTCCAAAATTGGAAAACCAAAATGCGTGCAAGAACAACTCGGGCATGCTAGTATTAAGACTATCATTACAATTTTCTGACACCTGTATAAGGATGAATTATTCGGTTCAGAGGTATGACCCTAGGTGTAACTCTACTTTCTCACTACATAACCAACTGAAACACGCCATACAAAAAACATAGCATAATCAACCATATAGAAGAGCGGAGAGGTGGCCGAGTGGCCGAAGGCAGCGGTTTGCTAAACCGCCGTAGGGTAACACCTACCGCGGGTTCAAATCCCGCCCTCTCCGCCATTTTTTCCTCCTCATCCCTTTTATGGATTCGCCCTTACTCTCCAAACCAATATTTTCTCAAGGGAACATAATAGTCCCAAGCTACTTTTCTTAGAGAGCCATACCGAAAAATGCGTGAACAACGGTGGGAATCTCAAGATTCACTTCAATTCTCAGACATTCTTGCCCTTATTCAAAAACTACGGTCCTTGGGTTTATATCCAGCTGATCCAGAGAAGGAGGGTATTTGCTACATTGAGGAGTTTGAGGTGTCCTCAGTTGAAGACATTCACCACCTGGACTTTTTACCCACTGAAGACCTCACGATGGTCCACGTGTTGGAAGAGTGGCAGGGTGACTTTTTTCTACTGGCAGGTCGGTACCATTCTATTTTTCAACAATATCAATCCGTCAACACCTATTGCTCTATCAGCCATCCTTGGGCTCTCACAGGTCATCAAGCCACGCTTCATCCTCTGGCCATGTTTTGGATTGGTTTTCGACATACCCATTCGTTTATTCGAGTTCGCCTTCATACCACGGAGGTCATTGCTCCTCATGAAACCTGCCCTGCCCCCCAATATCCCATCTGGATTGATGAACGAGAACAAGCGTTTCACACAGCCATTGATATTCTGAATGTTCCTATCACGATATTTTCCAATAACGGCATGGTGGCTCTCCAGACGACCACACCAGATGTCCCATTTTTTTGTTCATGGCCCGATGCCTTTGGCCCCTGCCAATTTGAATATAATTCATCGGATCCTTTTGCCTTTTTAGTTCCCGCGAGTCAGCTGGCCGCTACCCATGGCAATCATCCTGCGAACCTCCGGATCTATCTCACTGGATTTCCCCTCACCGCGTTGAAAGATTTTGAAGGAATTCAAGAAGACAAACGAACACTCTACCGATGCTCGGCTCATTCAACTCTTGAGGAAGTACCAGAGATTCAAAAAATACTCGGAGTGAAGGGGAGGCTCTATATGTCTCTTTGTGAATTTCAAACTCACGAGCTTATGCCACATGAGCGAGATGCAGCCTCCATCATTGGAATTATAAGTTTACAAGGTGAGTTGAAAGTTGAAGTTCGCTTTAACTTCATGCCGCTCCCAGCCAACCAAATGGATCAGTGGCTTCACGATGTATTAGGGATACCTATGACCTATTCCCCTCTTTCCCCTTTTCCCTAGTGTGACGATCCGCACGATCTTGCTCATTCGTGAAGACGAAGGAACTCCATAGCAGCCTCATACACTTCTTTCACAGAAATTTGATTCATACAACTTTGCTCACCACGAAAACATCCTGGGTCAAAGCATTCCGCGCAATCTAAACCCTTATACATCACTGTATGCTTTCCCCCACGAGGCCCCCACACTGATGGATCAGATGGTCCAAACAAAGCCACGACATTGCACCCTACCCCTGCCGCAATGTGCATAGGGCCTCCATCATTTCCGATAAAGAGTGCACAACGTTTCATTAATGCGGCGAGCTCCAATACCGAAGTCTGTCCCATTAGGGACAACAACTGGCTCTGTGCCGCATTCTGAATTTCCTTATACACTCCCATATCGCTCTGTTCTCCAACAAACACGACCGGAACCCCTTGTGTGTGTAATTGGTCTGCCAATGCCGCAAATCTTTGGACTGACCATGCCTTAAACCAATACCGTGCGGTAGGATGAATCATGACCCAAGCTTTCCCCACTAAATCAAGGTTCCTGATGAGACGGTCAGCCGTTTCTTGTTCATCCTGCTGAACAAACACTTGAGGGGAAGAGAGGTGTGAAGGTATCCCTAATTTTTCTAACGCCATCATATGGTAGTCCACCATATGCATCGTGCCATAACGGGAGTCGACACAGGCAGAATATAACTGCCTCCGCCAACGATGTTCATTATTATAGCCAAGACGAACTGGTGCCCCTGTTGCAGCCGATAGGATCGCGGATCGATCTCCATCCGTGAGATCCAACACACAATCAAATTGCCGTGCTCGAATGTTCCTTAAAAACTGAAGTTGTTGCCACCAATTCCCACGAGGCACCAGAAGGATTTCATGAAGATAGGGATTATGGCGCAAAATCTCCTGGGTGCCAGGGTTCACTAACATCATGATTTGAGCTTGAGGAAACGCCTCATGAAGGCTCGGCAAAATGGAGGAAGCCAGCAGGACATCCCCAATGTACCGAAGTTTAATAATTAAAATTTTCTTAGGAGATCGATTCACTTCGGAAGGCAATCATTCAAAATTATTCAGTGAACAACCCTGCTTTGTGGTAGACCAGATTTGCTAAGGCGACGAGAGGGTCAGCCGCCGTTTCCATTCTTTTTTCAGAGAGCCCTCGCTTATTGACAGATACGAGAATACACCTGCCAGGTCTGTTCCGCTGCTCGTTCCCACGTAAAAGTTTTGGCCCTTTCAATCCCTTTTCTTTGCAAGGTACATCGCGTTTCTTGATCCTCAATGACATGCTGCATCGCACATCCCAGTTCTTCATCATTGTGTGGATCCACTAACACCGCCGCTGAATCTGCTATCTCTTGAAGGGCCGTCCCTTTGGAGGTGATGACAGGAACACCACAGGCCATCGCTTCCACTACGGGAAACCCAAAACCTTCGTACAAGGAGGGAAACACAAACACATCGGCATGAGAATACAGACACCGCATATCACTCACAGAAAGACCCTGAAGGGACACCACTCGATGATGAATGCCTAAATCTTTGCTCGTTTGGTCTAACGTTCCCATCCAATGGTGAGGGTTACCAATGACCACTAAACAATGAGTGCGCTGCAGCGTGGAATGCCGGGCATAGGCACGAAACAGGACTTGATGATTTTTTCTTGGCTCTGCCCCACCGACAAAAAGGATGTATGGACCATCAATACCAAATCGGCTACATAAGTGTTCTCCACTGGTCTCCATCTTCTCCGGCCAAAACTCTTGAGACACTCCATTCCAAATAACGGAAATCTGCTTCGCATCAATACCGTATAGTTCTTGAATTTCTGTGGCGGAATGATGTGACACGGTGATCACATGAGACGCCTGCTTGGTACGAGACCGTGTCCGATAAAAAGATAATTTCTGTCCTAAAAGTTTTTTAGAATATTGCGGGCACCGATCCAACCACAGATCATGGATGGTGATGACCGAACCATATCTTCCTTTGGCTTGTGCCTTAAAATTTGTTCCGTGAAAAAGATCAAGATCTTTTCCCCCACCGTACCAACTTTTCAAGAAGACGCTCGTCTCTCTGAATTTCACCTGCATGTTACCATGGCATGGAGGAAGATCAATTTGTTTTATGGCACGATTCGGAATATAGGCAATAATCTCTCCCTTTACCGGAAGGGATACCAATCCTTTTAATAACCAACGCGAATAATTGCCAACCCCTCCATAAGAGTGAATGGCAGGAAATGCATCGAAGCCAATACGCATGAAGTCTCCATATAGACAATGTTTAATTTCTGTGTGAGACTATGCCATAGAAATCTTTAAAATCATGAGTGCATTTTTTCACCAATGGGTACGAGAAAGGATCTATGACCACGTAAGGCCCCTCTTCACAAGATCCAATTTTGTCTCAATCGCAACATTACTCACATTCTTTTCCATCCATTTTGACCTTACAAAACATTGGTGATGAGTCAACCATTTTTTGCGCAAGGAAGAATTTCATCATAATATTTCAATAATTGTGTAATCATTTGTTCGATCGAGAACTGATTGCATACTCTATGATACCCTGCTTTCCCTAATTGGGCGCTTTTTTCTGGATTTTCCAGCAAACGTACTATTTCTTTCCCCAAGGCTTTGGAGTTTTTGGGTTCGACAAGAACACCCGTCACCCCATCGACCACGACATCGGGGATTCCCCCTACTCGAGTGGCAATAATTGCTTTCCCCATGGCCATTGCCTCAAGCAGCACAATCCCCAGTCCCTCCATGATGGAAGGTAATACCATCAAATTCATAGCCGAAAGATAAGGGCGAACATTAGGCTGATGGCCCAGAAATAAAACATTCTTTCCAAGGTTTTCCTGGGCCACCAGTTTTTTTAATTTCTCTTTGTACTGTTGATCACCTTCACCAATTATTAGGCACACAACATCTGGAAACACCTCACACACCTGAACAAGTGCAGTCAAAAGATATTCATATCCTTTCCTGGGATACAAATTGGCTACGGTTCCAATTACTGGTTGATCTGATCTTATGTTGCATTGATTGAGCACTTTTTCTTTTTCAGAATTCGGTACTTTCTTGGCAACATCAACTCCACTGTAAAGAATTCGTATTTGTGAAGATTCAATCCC
>CAZKRH010000020.1:0-9103 GCA_964555115.1 uncultured Nitrospiraceae bacterium
AACAGCCATTCAAGCCCAATCATCATTAGGGGAGGCTCACTACAATCTTGGCCTAGCGTTACATAAACAAGGCCGATATGCAGAATCACGACCCCATTTTGTGAAGGCGGCGAAATTAGAACCTGGAAATTCGGTGATACGAAATGCGCCGCCCTTTAGAAGCTATAGAACGAATGAACAGCATGCGGGACCTGAACCTTCCGGCGGTCATTCTGGTCATAGCCATTAACCTCAATTGATTGCAAACGAATGGGAGTTTTACTCCTTTGAAAAAGTTTTCTTCTGCCTGGATTCCTGAATCGACGGGCAGGGAATGGTTCCGTAAGAGCAAAAGACACCGCAATCCCTTTCCTTTGGCTTAAGCGTCACGCTAATCTCGGACAGGCTCCTAGCATCTCTTTCCCCCGTTGCTCTTTCCACAGCGTTGCTTTGAGTACCACCCATATCCAATAAGGCCAAGAGAAAAAGCCAATGAGGGAAGCACCACATAATCTATGTAACCTGTCCAGGCTCCCAGTCCAGCCACGCCAAGAAAAACGACCGCCAGGGGTGTGAAGCAACAGAGGGAAGAGGCCAGAGCCCCTATAATTCCCGTCGTCATCCAAAAATTGGCTGCCTTGCCTTGTGAGGAGTTTTCCTGCTCCATGAAGTGGTCCTATGGCAAGGGGCTGCCAATTCCGGCAGCTCTTAACACACTCTCACTGGGACCACTGCCAGCACAGCATGCAGCTAACTGGCCGTCAACCAGCACGGCAGGGACTGTGTGAATGCCAAGCTGGCTAGCCCGGTTGGATACGATCTGATCTTTCATGTCCAGAACCGTGACTTCGCATGAGGAGCACGCAAGACGTTTGACAAGGCTGATCGTGTCTTCACACACCTGGCACCCTGCACTAAAAATCTCAATATGACGTGTGTGGCTCATGAGGATTCCTCCTTTTCTTTCTGGGTTTCAAAGCAATCAATGATAGGACAGTCATCGAGGGGACCGCGTTCGCTACAGGATTTAACCAACTTTCCAAGTGCGTGTTTCATTGTCTGTAGCCCTTTGACTCGTTCTTGAATAGCAGACATTTTGGCTTCGGCGCGTTGTTTCACATCCGCACACGTAGCCCTGGGATTGGCTTGCAAAGAGAGCAGTTCAGATATTTCCGTTAATGAAAAACCCAGTTCCTTGGCGCATTTTATGAAACGAATTCTCGCCACAGCTTCTTTGGGATACTCCCGGTATCTTCCATTGGGCCGGGGTGGCTGTGCAATCAATCCCTTTCGCTCATAAAAGCGAATGGTTTCGATACCAACCCCAGCACGTTTAGCGGCTTGACCAATTCTCATAAAGATAGGATACACTCCGTATCATAGTACGGAGTCAAGAAAGAAGTTCGTCTGATGGTAAAAGCTTTGGTCATCCTGGTTTGAATACGAATGGAACAGTATCCTGCCAAAAGGGACCTTTTGTGCTGATGCAGTTTAAAGTGATGAAAGCCTGGAGGGCAAAGAGCTTGCGAAAGTGACGGCGAGGGAAATCATGATCAAGAATCGGTTTTGTCAACTTAAGCCAGATTTGGCTCATGCGACGGGTGGAACTCGGATCCTGATCCCTGACAAATCAACAGATTATGTCCAGGCGAATGGTCTGTTCAGAGTCGAATTTTCTTTAAGTTGACAATACCGGCCCGGGGGAGCCATTTTGGCTCCCCCGTTTTTTTGCCGATAAAATATTGGTAGAATGAGAGATTGTGTCCAAATTGTGTCTTGTGTTGAGGGGGTAACCGTTATGAAAGGGCGAATGTTTGTCGCCATTGCGGGCTTGGTGTTATTTGCCAATCCCGTGTGGAGTTATGAAGAAGTCCCCGTCACGAATGGAGGGACCCTAACGGGCATTGTCACCTTGCAGGGGGATGTTCCGAATCCCAAGGGGTACAATTTAGTGACGTTTCCCGATCCTGTCTATTGTGGACGGATATCTGATGGGAAGGGATGGCGAATCTTGCAACCCTTTACCGTTGATGCCCAGGGTGGGTTTCAAAATGTGGTGGTGTTGGTTGAAGGTATCAAAGAGGGAAAACCTTTTAATAATACCACGAAGCAAATTGAAGCCATTGATTGTAAATTTGCTCCCTACATCACAGTTGTCCGAAATCATCAAAAAGTCAAAGTCGTAAATAAGGATCCGGTGATGCACGATATTCAGGCCTATGAAACCTCCAAGTTTGGAGCAAGGGTCCTCTTTAATGTTCCTCTACCTGTCAGTGATCGGTTGCAACGTCGGAAAAAAGATTTGTTGGAGGGAAAACATATCAAAAATCGTGTAGGTCGGGCGATGACCCAGCTCATCAAAATGCGAAAAGGCCGCAACGTATTTGTGATGCAATGTGGATTTCATGCCTATATGGAGAGTTGGGGGCTGGCGGTCAAAAGTCCCTATTTTGCCATAAGTGGAAAAGATGGAAGTTACGCTATCAATGATATTCCCCCTGGAACGTATAAGGTTGCCGTATGGCATCCTATGTTCACCCAGGAGTATACGGTGACCATCCGATCTGGTGAAACGAGTCAATTAGCTATCCCCATCGAGGCCCCGAAGGGGCGTCTGTACGCGAATGAAGCTCAAGAACATACTCGATTTGGGATGGAGTTGCTTGGAGGATCTAAGATCGTTCCCATCGTGGAACTTCAGAAGCATTGATCATGACAAGAGAGTAAAAGGTTTCATTTCTCTTTTTCTAATATTCTCAGAGTTTTTAGAAAAAAATTCTATTCGAGAGGAAACTCTCTAAGAGTCCTGATTTCTTTTACCGATAGGAAACACTTCTCGGTCGACACTCATGAATTTCTTTTAAACCTCACTCCCCATTTCGATCCCCATCTTGTTTCAAAGTACCCTCCCCTCCATTATGAAAGTCTTCGGGCTCGTCACTTTTTTAGCCTGGCTATCTGTTCACTGATTTCTTTGACGAGAACTCCCATTTTAGGGTGTGAGGGTTCGAAATCAATCGGAAAATTATGGTCTCGTAACCGAGCACTCGTAATTTGGCCTATGGACCCGATGACCATCTGAGTCATGGCTTGTTGAAGTTTTTGCCTGTCCGATTCTTCAGGAAGCATCTTCAACATATGATCAAATTGGACGGCATTGGTCAGCAGCATGACATCGACTTCTTGGGCCAGAATTTTTTCTATTACCTGTTGTAACGGACCAATGTCATCGGGAAGGGTCCAGCGATAAATGGGGATACGAACGACCTGGGCTCCACGGGTTGTTAATCCCTCAATCAGTTCTGGGTTGGCGACTCCATATTCTTGAAGACCAACTGTGATGTTAGCTAAACCCTTGGGATAATGTGTGTCGAGGGTTGTGAGTACATCTTCCCAGGTGTTGGGTTCGGGGACAAGGAGTGGCGGGGGAAGCCCCAAAGATTTTAAGACCGCGAGGGGTTTGGGGCCACGCACGACCAACGTAAGTTTGGACATAGCTTGGAGGATATCTGCGTGAGACCAACGAGTTTCTAGAACATCCATCAGTGTTCTTGTGCCCACCCCGGTGAGAAACACTAACAGCTGTATGTCACCAGCCATTAACTGTTCACCAAATTCTAAGGCTTGCGTATTATCCTCCAGGGGGATTTCTTGCATGGAAGGCGCCACCAACGGCGTTCCCCCAAAACGAGTGATCAGGTTGGCCATTTCTGTCGCCATGCGACTTTCAAATGCAGCAACGGTCAGGCCTTCAAGTCCATTCGGTGCCATAATTTCTCCTGCAATAAGTGTATGAGGTCAAAGGTTGGTTGCTTCCGAGCCCTGAGTTCTCTTTGCCACTCCTGAATTGAGGATGTACCGGGATGGTATCACATCCTTTGGAAGTCATCCTATAGTGTTCAGGCATGTGACCTGTGCGGTTGAGGTAGAAGGAACAAGGAGGCCAGGGACCTGAAAAGGATTCTCCTGTTCCCCCCTTTTGTCAGGGGCTTGCTCCCCTTATTGGGTGTCGTTAAGATGCCCAAAGATATTATATCTCCAATGCAAGTAAGGTTCGTTACGTTTTTTGGGAGTCTCAGTACAATGCCTTCGGCCATTCCCATCAGAGGTCTGCGACATCTCGCGCTCAACGCGACAGATTTGCCGAAATCTTTGGCTTTTTATCAAAAGTTTTTTCAAATGAAGGTGGTCTGGCAACCGGATGCTGATAACGTCTATTTGAGTTCAGGCGTGGATAACCTGGCGCTCCATCAAATTCCTCAAGATGAAATTGAATCGTACCAAAATAGGAATGGGCAATTTCTCGATCATCTTGGATTTTTAATGGATTCCCCTGCGAGCGTTGACCAATTGTTTGAAGTAGTCCAGGCAGAAGGTGTGCGGATTGTTCATCTTCCCAAACAACATCGAGATGGAAGTTATTCGTTTTACCTTGCGGACCCTGATAATCTCACCGTTCAGGTGATCTATGAACCGACCATTAGTCGGTTAGGTCATACCGAGTAATTCGGAAAAATTTTTACTGTACGAATATTCCCCTTAAATCTTTTAAAATAAATCATGACCATTTGGGATAAGTTGGGCATTAATCAATATGTGGGTCTTCAACCCTGGACCTGGGTGCAACTGGAGAGTGCGGAACCTCCAGGACCTTTTCCATTTATGGGGGGTGTGGATCCAGAGGTGGTTGGCAGTTTGCATGAAGTGCATGGCATTCTTATGAGTTCTATTGAGACGGCCATTAGTGATGTGTTTTCTCATCGGTCTTCTTTGGACGATCAGGCTCGCCACACCTTGCTTGAAAATGCCTATGCGGAAGTCGTGGAGTCTCGACCTCGTTTGAAACAGCATATCCAATGTGGGCGGCTGGCAGATGGCACCTTTCAATGGAAATTTCCCGAAGATAGAAATAAAACGGCCGCTATGACCTATGGGGGCATTCGAGTGTTTAATGCGGTCAAGCGGGAGGCAATTCCCTTTGGCTTTGAAGGCTCGCTCAGTATGAAGGTGGGGAAGTTATTGGGAGTTTTGAACGGCAGCCGAACGGTTTCAGAAGTTCGCACGATTGCGACGGCCTCAGGTCGAGACGCTGAACGACATCTCACTCGCCTGATGGAATTACTGTTTAACCATGAATGTTTGACTCTTTCTCCCCGCACCACGATTCTTTCTCATTGGCAGGCCTGTACCGAGGATCGGGATATGGTTCATTTAGGGCATGCCGCTCTCTTGTACCGTCAGCAGGAGAAATTTTTGTGGTTTGATCCTTGGTTGATGCCGTGGTTTGCAGAATCACAGGTTCCCTCCTTATGGATAGGCATGCTTCCTCCACCGGCGGCTATTTTTCTGACCCACGATCATGACGATCATGTCGATCCTCGGACCCTGTATCATGTACCCAAAGAGACACCCATCTTTGTGCCCAGCCGGAAAAATCGCCGATCGTTATTTTATGATTACTTGTCTCTGTTGCGAGAATTGGGTTTTACTCAGGTGGTAGAAATGGCTCACGGAGACACCTGGAAGTTTGATGGGGGCATGGTGGTCTGTGTGCCCTTCTATGGAGAAGATCCCTGTGACTTAGCGCTTCCCCGCAATTGCTATCTTGTCGTTGATCGGGGACACAATACCCTGGTTCATGCTGATAGCGGGCCTACCAATGATGGCCAGTCTGCCATCACCAATGGAATTATTGAAGAATTGGTGAAGCAGTATGGCCCCATCTCGACGATATTTGCCTCTCAACAACAGCTGAAAGAGATTCGTTCCTATGCGGCACATGCATGTCTTTCCCATCCAGGCACATGGTTCCATGTTGGAGAAAATGGGTTTTTAACCAATCAGTATTTTTCGGAATTGGTCGCTCATGCGAAAGCCAAATTATTTTTTTCCTATGCGACCGGCGGGGCCGACTGGTATCCTGACCATCTCTCGTTCATGTTTAGTCACAGAAACCCTGCCCGGACTGCGTTGCTCACAGCCAATTGGGAAACACCGGAATCGTTAGGAGACGTGTTGGGTCCCCAGGGATGCGGGTATCACTATGGACAAGCCTTAGATATTGTTCGGGCCTTACCCGATCATCAGGTTCAGGTCGTGTCTTCAGAAAAGGAACGATTGGCTCCGGTTTCCCTCTATCAACTCGATCATCCTCTCCCGCCATTTCTGCATCAATAATACGTATTCCTTCCAATCATATTTCCACAGGAAATTCTTGCCCCTTAGGTACTCATTATGATAGGACTAATGGTCTAAAATGTGGTGGGTCCTTAGGTCCGAGGAGCTTTTGCCGAGGAAGAATTCATGGAAGAGGAAGAATTCATGGAAACGGAATTAAAAGAATCTTACCCTGACACGATTCTGACGGTTGGGGTCAAGGTGCGGGAACTTGGAGAACTCAAGAAGGCCCGTACGGAAGAACCTTCTCTGAAGGTTGGCGATCATGTGATGTTACAGTTGGATGGGGATTTGACGTATGGAACCGTTCTGACCCCACCTCTTTCGCAAGAGTTTGTTCCCCCTATGCGGGTGATGAGGAAGGTGTTGCGCAAGGCGACCCCTCAAGATGAAGAGGCCATTGCTCATCAACAACGGTTATCCCAAGAAGGGGTCAAAGTTTGTCGGGAACGTGCGGAGGCCCTAGGACTGGGAATGAAAATCGTCGAAGTGTATGGGTCCTTCCAACGACGTCTCTTGGCCATTTGTTATACGGCCGAAGGCCGCATTGATTTTCGACAATTGGTGAAAGATTTAGCGCGACACTTTAGTTGTCGGATTGAGATGCAGCAAATTTCTAGCCGAGAGGAAGCCGGTCGAATTAGTGGAGTCGATACGTGCGGATTAGTCTTGTGTTGTGCCACTTTTTTAACAGACTTCAAACGCGTGAATCTCAAATTGGCCAGAGGAGAACATTCCGTGTCAGCCGATAGTCATCGGATTGGAGTCTGTGGGCGGTTAAAGTGTTGTCTGATGTTTGAGCAAGATGACTGGGCTCCCACAGCGCGATCTCCGCAACCTGAACTCATCACACCTACCCGTACACCTACCCATTCCTAAATCTTCCTTTTTCTCTTTTCCCCCACAGTATTCTGTACCAACAAGTTCAAGAGTTTGGTATTGCAGGGGTATGAGGTGAGGGCTATAATCAACACCCTGGGACGGTTAAAGCCATCGGTCAACGGCGTGCTCAAAGTTAGTCGCTGGTTGCTCGTTGCTGGTCGCTAGTATTTTAGGATCTTGAGGATCCTCTTTTTCCCTAGCAACAAGAGATAAGTCTCTTTTGTGACTCCATCTGTTTAGGCATTCCATGAATTCAAAACCCCGATTCATTATTTACGCTCATAATGCCACGTATGACAAACTGCACCAGGTGGCGACACTTGGTCTCACCGCAGCGGCCATGGGAAAGGATGTCACGGTCGTCTTGTTATTTTGGACCATAAAAAAATTGGCCCTTGGCCAGATTGATACCGTCGATTTTCCACCAGAATATCAAGCCTATAGTCAAGATGTTGCCAGACTCTTGGAGGAGAAAAAAGTTCCTCAAATTAGTGAAATGTTCGAGGAAGCAAAAAAGGTCGGGCAGTTTCGGTTAGTGGCGTGTAGCGCTGGGCTTGAATATATGGGAGTTGATTCAGAGGCTGTGACGAAACAAGTCGATGAAGTGATGGGCTTGCCCTCGATTTTGTCCATGGCGGCCGGGGCAGAAACCACACTGTTCATCTAAGTGTATGTGAAACAGAAAAACCACCCCACCTAAGCCAACCCCCTACCTCATCAATCACCTTGTCGGTCATAACGTATCCCGAAAATTTGGCGATGGTTTTTTATGCGGGGTTTCGCCCCCGCAATTAAAAACCTTGAATAAACTCAAGAGAGTAGACTTTATAGGGCACAAGCAATCGCACGGTGGGCAGTTCTCCCCTCCAAAGGCTACCGCGCTGTTGTCACTCCCACCCGTTCGCAGTAGGCATAAACTGGACACTGACTACAAAAAGGTGAAATTGGTCGACACACATGTTGCCCAAACGGAACCAACAGATCGTTATAGGTAATCCAATACCGTTTGGGAAGTTTCTCTCTCAACGCCCATTCTGTCTCTTCAGGATTTGCCGTTTGAATATACCCCCATCTGTTTGATATCCGATGGACATGAATATCCACGCAGATTCCAGGTTTTTTAAAACCCACCGTCACCACCAAATTCGCAGTTTTTCTCCCAACACCCTTCAAGGTTAAAAGGGCATCAATGGTATCAGGAACTTTCCCCTCAAATTGGTGGAGGAGTGTCTGACATATTCCGTGGATCTGTTTGGCTTTATTGCGATAAAACCCTACCGGATAAATGGCTTGTTCGATGGTCTTAAGAGGAATGTTGATGAGTGAAGCAGGGGTCTTGGCTAAATGAAAGAGTCTGTGGCTGGCTTCCGCGGTGGTGTGATCTTTGGTGCGGAGACTCAGAAGGCAGGCAATGAGTATTTGAAACGGATCATGAGATTGTTCGGCAATCATGCCCAAGACCGGATCTCGCCATTTGGTAATTTCCTTTTTGACGAGACGGTAGGCAGCGTGGATATCAGCGTCACGCATGAGAACAATATGAGAAGTCCTGTAGGAAGCAGGGGAGAGATAAGACGGAGTGAAGAAAGACTATCGGAAGGTCCTTTTGGCCAACCACTTTTGTCGACGTCGTGCTGCTTCTCGTTCTTTCGCCTTTTTTTTCACACTCGGCTTTTCATAAAACCGGCGGCGCTTTAATTCACGAAAGAGACCATCGGCAGCTAGCTTTTTCTTGGCGACTCGAAGCGCCTTTTCTACGTTATTATTAACAACTTTAATTTCCATTGACTGTCCAGTTCCTTCAAGAGATAACAAGCTAAGAAATGAATAGGTAACAGCCCATCAATATATCACAGCCGCATGATCTCAAACAAGAGAGTGTCAGCCAATAAAATTGCAAAAAATCACATTAATAATTAAATATCAATGACTTATGATTTTATATACAATAAAATTTACCTGAAGGACCCTAATTATCTCACGCTGCAAGTAGGTGTTTTTAATTAGGCTAAATACTCAGGGTGTTGATTATAGCCCTCACCTCATACCCCTGCAATACCAAACT
>CAZKRH010000021.1:0-6106 GCA_964555115.1 uncultured Nitrospiraceae bacterium
CCAGGCCGCTTGATTCACTAACCCTTGAGCCACGGCACCTGGAGCATCCGTCAAAAAGGAACTGACTTGGCCGGTCCCTTTGTATTCAAAGCTGAGGAGATTGATCGGCATATCAAAGGTCAACCAATACGGCGTGGCGCAGCACCCACTGTGGTTAACAAGAACCGAACCATGGGGGGCGCCCACGTCATCGATATGAATGTGGGGCGAGGATAGATGGCCTGAGGTCACGGTCAAGTCATTTTCCATATAAGAGTCATGCCCAAAGGTGACGACATTGCCTAATGTCCCAGAACTATAATCAATGAGAATGGCTTGGGCGGTACCCGCGAACCCGAAGGTTAAGGCTAAGGTTCCCGCGACTAACAATGCTTTGGTTTTGTTGATGAAGTGTGTCATGGCTCGCTCCTCCGATGAGTAATGGGGTCAGGCCCCGGTTATGTGTTGTGTGGTGTTTCGTTCGTCATATTGCGTACCTACAGCAAGGCCAATGCCACCTGACGAATGGGACGGAATTGGAAAGCCGACGAGGAGCTAAGTACTGAACAAATCAACAGATTTTGCTAAGGAGCGTGGGAAGATCGTGAGGCAGGGCGGGGTACGCGGAAGCGCGTATTGCAAAAGACCCCGACAGTGTGATTTGAAAGAACACCTACTTACGACAGGAAAAGGTGGGGATTGGGCACAAATCATTTGTTTTGTGCCCAAAAATGAGGGGCATCTCCGGTGACAATCTTTTCGACGGCGTGGTTAGTCCAGGAAATTGGTCATTGTAGATGCATGTCTTACTTTTGTTTTACTTTTTCCAGTTTGGAGAAATGGTAACCAAGATTTCTCGCTCTCTTTGCTTCAAAATAAGTGACGTCTTTTAATATTCTTTTGTGTCTATTCTATTCTTGTCATCTTTTCGGGGGAAATACCTATCGTAGAAATGACAAGGCCCCCACTCCGGGTATGAGAGAAAGGAGGAGAGCACACCCCATGGATTTAGGAGGATGGATTTTTAAGAATCCAGACGGTCAGTTCTGGATGAATCTGAGCTTTGGGCAGGATTGCGCGGTGCATGTGGAAGGTTGGAAGTTCTGAGGCAGAATGACATTCCCTTATTTCTAAAGAATAGCTTGGAAGGAGTGATCCCAGCGACATCGGTCCTGCGATACAAATCATCCCTCCAGGACGAACGGAACTTTTGATTTTTTCCAAAAATTGAATGAGGATTTCCTTTTGAGCGTAAGCCGAAAAGGGAATCCAGGTGTATGATAAATCTACTGAACCATTTTCTATAGTATTGGGATCCTTCACTATTGGAAGAAATTGGAAATTACTTAACCAATCAAGGTGGTTGGCCCGAGCCAATTTGTTCCACAAATTTTGAGCCTGTTTTTGAGCCAGGTTGACCCTAGAATAGAGAATGGCATGATTACAACGATGGGTGAGATTGAGACAAGTGCCAATAGCTGCATCAAAGTTTTCTACGACGATATTCATACATTCTTTGAGAAACGTCGAGAACTCCGGAACTTCTCCCAATACATCATCACAGTAATCCGCTACAAACGGTTGGCTTTCTACTTCCCCAATCAGGGTTTTATCGTCGGGATACAGTAATACGGCTGAGAAGGCCTCTCGAGGATTTACCACAGGTGCCCCTTCAGGAAACATGTGTCGCCAATCATGCTGACTTGGGGGTGTAGGACGCGGGCTGATCTCATTGAGTCCCTGAAGAGATGTCGGCAGAGTTCCGCCCTGCTTGTTTTGAAATTCCACTAACGTGAGGATATTTTCCTTCAGAACGAGCGTGCGCCCATGTGGGGTAAATCCTTTGCGGTCGGCTTTCGAGTAAGAAAGCCCTGCTGGATCCTCCTTCCGGGTCACCTTTTGAATCGTCTTATCCGTCACCGTGATACACAGTTGAGATTCGGCATTCACATATCTTTGGAGGGGATATGGGTTGGGATACCAATTGACTTCCTGTGATCTGGCTTGGTCCATAAATACCGCAAAGGAATCTTCTTGTCCTTTCGTGGAGGGAGTAAAAAACCCGCTAAACAAACTGAAGGCGGCTGGTGACGGATACGTAGGAATGCCTCGATATTGGAGGGGACGTGGGGTATGGCGATTTTGATCGTCATAAAGCCCACGGATTAATTCAAAGGCGGCACTCCCCGTTCCAGGAAGTAACGAGAGAAACAACTCAACGACTGGAAGATAGTCAATGGATTCCCAGTTCATGGCACTAAAACACGACATAAAGCGCGCCTGTTCAAATGTACCGTCTTCCAGCACATAAAACGCGTCTTTACGCTGACGGATAGTGGCTTGGCCATTTTCCCGAATCACCACATCATCATCCCGGTAAAAAAACTCCACTTCTGATAGAGGGACTCCCATCGATTGGCCTGCCATTCCTCTCAGATCTTGGCGGGTGATGCGTTCCCACCCAGGACGTGTAGAGAGATCCATGGTGGTGATATTTTCCAAGCCCCCAGGTTTTAACCCCACCCACTGGCCCCAATCTAAATATATTCGGGCGGCTGATAACGTAAGGCGGCCTTGACCATCTTTGGTCCACAAGCATTCATGAAGGGGGTGCCCTTCAGGGTCAGACAAGAGAATACGCTCTCCGTCTGGGCCATAAAAAATGACATGACCACTCGGCTGGGGAGAAACTGTGCCCTTCTGTGCGCCAAAATTTTGGGCGAAATGTTGATTTTCGGGAAAGACTAATGAGCCTGGTCGTTGGAGGATTTCATTCATGAGCTACTGGGATTGAGATGTGGAGGGAGGATTTGGGTAAATTTCGGACATCCCTTGTATTTCACCAAAAGTGAATTGTGAAAGTAAGGGATTGCCATCAACAGAACCGGCCAATCCTACTCTCGGATTTGCCCAGTCCCCTGCACGACATATTTACAACTGGTTAAGTCTTCAAGCCCCATGGGTCCACGCGCATGCAGGCGCGTGGTACTAATGCCAATTTCAGCGCCAAGTCCAAATTGCCCTCCATCATTCAATCTCGTGGAGGCATTAATCATGACAGCACTGGCATCCACTTCCCTCACAAACCGCATAGCTCGGTTATAATCATTGGTCAAAATTGATTCGGTATGGCGGGATCCATAGGTTTGAATATGCTCCATGGCCTCTTCCATATCTTTGACGACTTTCACGGCTAAGGTGAGGTTGAGATATTCTTGCCCATAATCTTCTTCGGTGGCGGGTTTAGCTTCAGGAATAAATCCACAGGTTTTGGGACATCCCCGGATTTCTACGTTCGCGTCAACCAGCTCTTTTCCCAATTCAGGCAATAAATTTCTGGCAATGCTTTGATGGACGAGCAAGCCCTCCATGGCATTACACGTGGAAGGCCGTTGAACCTTGGCATTCATACAAATCTTTTTTGCCGTTTCGATATCCGCATCAGAATCTACATAGATATGGCACACGCCTTTATCATGCTTGATCACCGGGATTGTAGAGTTCTCATTCACGGTTTGCATGAGGGATTCACCCCCACGTGGAATAATGACATCAATCCATTTGTCTTGTTTTAATAGTTCAAGGACTACTTCACGTTCTGGTCGATCCACAAAGGAAATGGCTCCCTCTGGAATTCCGGCTTTTTGGACGGCCTCCCCTAAAATATTCGCAATGATGGTATTCGAGTGAATGGCTTCGGAACCTCCCCGCAACACGCAGACATTCCCAGATTTTAAGCACAGGGCAGCGGCATCTACAGTGACATTGGGGCGGGATTCATAAATCATTCCAATCACACCTATGGGGACTCGCACTTTCCCTACCACCATGCCGTTCGGCCGCCGTTTCATTCCCTGGGATTCTCCGACAGGATCCTTGAGTTTCACTATTTCTCGAATTGCTTCTGCCATCTCAGTAATGCGTTCGGGTGTTAAGGTTAAACGATCAGCCATGGCGGGCTTGTCCGGATGTTTCTCGTGAAAGGCTTCAAGGTCCTGATCATTGGCCTCTAGAATGGCTCCCACATTTTCTTCAAGTCCATTGGCCATTTCACTCAGAGCAGTATTTTTAATGGCGGTGGTGAGGGCCCCTAAGGGCCGAACTGCGGACCGGGCTTTTTGTACGAGTACTTGAATATATTCCTCGGTGGTCAGAGGAATCTCTTCTTCCTCAACCAATTCCGGTTCTTCAACTAATTCATCAAGGACTTCTTCTTCGGCTTCAGTTGGGTCTGTTTCTGTGGTTTCAGATTCTGTCGGTTCCGTTTTCACAACTTCTGTACCCCTTCAAGTGCTCGACATTTTCACTAAAATCCCTAGATTATACACGAGAATACTATTCGGTTTGGAAACCCGTCAAGGTGCGTATGCCACGCTTTTCCTGGAAAATTTACCCATTTGTCCCTATGGCTTTTCATATCCTTTGTTGTACAATTTAAAAACATCAGTTGAACATCTTAAATAGTTAAAGGGTTAGATATTTTAACCGTTGGGATCTGATTGAAGGGAGCCAGTCTTTTTTTTAAAGTTTCCTGTGGAAATTAGTATGTACCTCCAGGTACTTCCAGGATAGACATAGGCCGACCTCACTGAATGTAAGGAGACATCTTCATTGAAAATCCGCGTCTTGGGTTCCCATGGGTCTGATCTTGCGTTAGACCATCACACCCCACAAAATACCTGCAAAAGTGTAGGATTTCTGGTTAACGACCATATTTTAGTCGATGCGGGTACCGCGGCTTCAGCCCTCACCTTTGATGAACAATTAGCGTTAGAGCACGTCTTACTCTCTCACCTTCATTTTGACCACATCAAAGGACTTCCTCCTCTCGCCGACAATCTTGTCGGTGTCGCAGATCGTCCCTTAAAAATTTCCGCCATCTCCGCTGTACTCCGAGGCCTGCGTCAACATATTTTTAACGATGTCGTGTTTCCGGACTTTTATAACCCCATGTCCTTTAGTAAACAGGCTATTCTCAGTGAATCCGAGGTGTTTGAAGGAAGAGAGGCAGATTTAGGCAGTATTCAATGTTTACCCATACGGGTGAACCACGTAGTGCCCACGGTAGGTTTTATTATTCGAAATAGTGAGTCAGCGTTTCTGTATAGTGGGGATACCTATTGCACGGAGGCTATTTGGAACATTGCCAGAACCACCCCGAATCTCAAGGCCGCCTTTATTGAAACCTCTTTTCCCAATGAACTGGAACCTCTCGCCAAAGACAGTAAACACTTGACTCCCTCTCTCCTGGCTCAGGAATTTCAAAAAATTGGGAAACCGGACCTCCCATTGTATCTGTACCACCTCAAACCCATTTATCGCGAAAGAATCATTCAAGAACTTCAGGACCTTCACATTCCTAATCTTCACGTATTAGAGGATGGTCAAGAAATTATTTTGTAACTCCCGCCCCCATTCAGCAATAAAGATTTTCACAGTTTGAGGTTTTTGGAATATTGGGACACTTTGGTAGGAGGTGTAGGGACAGTTCAAAAAGGTCGCTTTCTCACCCGCCCAACCCCTTGTGCCAAGACACCCCTTCCACGGGCAAGACCGCAAGCAGGGACCTGCCTGCGCGAAGCCGCTCCCGGCCTTCGTAGCCTTCGGCGGAGTAGGCTCGGCGAAGGCAGGGGAGGGCTGAAAATTAAGGATTGTTGAGCACTCGAAGGCTCTTCGCCTTCTCCTCGAGCAATGACCTGCCTGCACGTAGCCGCTTGGGCGAAGGCAGGAAACGCAGCTGGTGACCTATTTCAACCGTCCCCCGCTTGATTTTTCACTAAATTTCCTGCTACACATCAGCCGCTTATCCTACGATTAGATCTTCCCTAGACATAAGAGGTCATTCAGACCAGGTGCCGAGGTAGCTCAGTTGGCAGAGCACAGCCCTGAAAAGGCTGGTGTCGACAGTTCGATTCTGTCCCTCGGCACCACTTACCATACGTCTCATTTCCCTAAATTTACTCTTCCCGCCCCATTCTGGTAGGACTAAGATTTTCAGACTACAAGGACGTAACTGTCCTGGAAAACATGTATGAGGATTTAAATAATCAATTTGTGGGGGAGCCTAATTTTCGAGGAACGAGTGTGTTCAAGTTGGCGACATTAATGGGGTGGGAAGAGTAAATTT
>CAZKRH010000022.1:0-1707 GCA_964555115.1 uncultured Nitrospiraceae bacterium
AGGGGACGAAGGTGTGTATTACCTTTCCGGCTGCCTCAGAGATGATTTCGGCATAGACCTGCGCATAACATCAACGTTATTAGGTCAAGAGCAGGAGAATACACCATGACATCGACGAATGGACAGCATCGGTTGCCGACACTACTTATTGTCGAAGATGATGAAGATCTACGGCTTCAGCTTCGATGGGCGTTGGCACCTGAATATGAAGTGTTTGAGGCGGGTGATCGGGCTGCAGCTCTTGAGGTCATTCGTACCGCCAATGTTGGGTTGGTCATGTTAGATCTTGGTTTACCACCAGATGCGGATGGGGCGTCTGAAGGATTAAAGGCGTTGGAAGATATGATGACCATCAACCATTCGTTGAAAATCATTATGGTGACAGGCAATAGTGACCGAGCCAATGCCATCAAGGCTGTGGAGTTGGGAGCCTATGACTTTTTGGAGAAACCGGTCGAATTGGAAGTGTTGAAAGTTGTTCTGCAACGTGCATATTACCTAGTCAAAGTAGAACGAGAAAATCAGGAATTGCGGAGTCAAAACTCTGCTGAGGGCTACGATGTCATTATTGGATCTAGTGCTCCTATGCAAAAAGTGTTTGAAATCATTCGCCGGGTGGCCAAATCAGATATATCTGTGTTGATTGTCGGTGAAAGCGGAACAGGAAAGGAATTAATTGCCGGTGCACTTCATCGACAAGGTGATCGGGCGGATGGGCCTTTTGTGGCTATCAATTGTGGCGCGATTCCTGAAATGTTACTGGAAAGTGAATTGTTTGGTCATGAAAAAGGAGCCTTTACCGGTGCCCATATCAGACGGAAGGGGCGAATTGAATCTGCTCATGGTGGGACCTTGTTTTTAGATGAAATAGGAGAATTGTATCCTGCCCTCCAAGTCAAATTATTACGGGTGCTTCAAGAACGCAGTATTGAACGTGTGGGTGGGCGGGAAACCATCGCAGTGGATGCTCGTGTCGTGGCTGCGACAAATATTGATTTACAACTCGCGATGGCAGAAGGTCGGTTTCGAGAGGATTTATATTACCGATTGAATACCATTACGGTAAGTGTGCCGCCCTTGCGTGATCGAGGAGCAGACATCTTAATGTTAGCGGAGCGATTTTTGCGAAACATTGCCACGGGAGCGAAGAAGAAGTTGCCCGGGTTTACCAAGGAAGCGAAAATGAGTATTGATCGCTACAATTGGCCTGGAAATGTCAGGGAATTGGAAAACCGAATCAAGCGAGCTGTGGCGATGTCCGATGGCCCCAAGGTGACGCCCGAAGATTTGCAGTTGGAAGGCGCTTTGGGGAATTTCACCGGGAATACCCTTCGTCAAGCACGCGAAGCGGTAGAAAAAGAACTGATTCAACGGACATTAGAGAAAACTCGTGGAAATATTACCAGGGCTGCTGTCGAACTAGGAGTGAGCCGCCCAACTCTTCATGAAATGATTTCTCGCTATGCTTTGCGAAATTAGAGCAGGAGTGAGTAGCCCAACCTAATCACCTTCTTCCTCCAAAGAAAATCCCCACAGCCCTTCTTAAGAAGAGCCGTGGGGACCATACAACACTGACTATCTACGGTTCTCTTACTTTTTCTTCATCCGCCAGGCACCTAAGCCCACCAAGCCAGATCCCAAGAGGAGCAAGGATCCTGGTTCAGGCACGGCTGCGGTGGTGAGGGTCAGCTTCGCATAGGAAATATC
>CAZKRH010000023.1:0-10100 GCA_964555115.1 uncultured Nitrospiraceae bacterium
GAGACTTTCCAGAGGGTTTGGAGATTTGAGAGGGGGCATGCTTGGCCATTTCATTGACCTGGGAAGGATCAGCACTCATGGCAGCCAAATTTTCATCACGGACGGCCTGATAGAGTTCTTCACGTAAAACTCTCATGGTCGAGGGACATTCAATACCCAGTCGAACCTGATTCCCCTTAAGTTGAACCAGGACGATTCGAATATTTTCCCCAAGACGAATCCCTTCCCCTTCCTTCCGTGTCAAGATCAGCATCTAGCCCTCCCTGGCCAGAATTACAATGGGTAAATACAATCCCCAAAAAAATGAACCAAGAAATTAGGTTCGGACCACTTCTTGTTTAGATTCTTGTGATGGAGAAGAGACTTCTCCCAGTTCAGAAAGAAATGAGAAACGCAGAGGATAGGACTCATTCAATATGATTTGTTTTCCTAGACGTTTCGTGACATTCAACACAATCGGACCCCGGAGATTCATGGTGGCATCCTGAGGCCGTCCCGGAGGAATCCTCACAATGGCCCAGATAACCACGTCGTCACCTTTCTCAAATTTCAACTCCTCCAACGTATCATCCTGAATCTCAACCTGGTAGTCAGCTTTGAGAGTTCCTGGCTCCACCACCACAAAAGCGAAATCAGCTTCGTCAAGAGACTGAAGCCATTGGTATCCCAACCCTTTCTCGTTTTCAAGCAAGGCAAATCGAGAATGTTGATGAAATCCAATCAGCCCAGAAGGAAACGTGAGCAATTGTTCATCCGGAATCTCAATTTCACCAAATCGACTGGTCGACAGTTTTGTCATGAAATCCTACCTTACGTGTGAGGAGGAATGAATTGGCCATGTTTCTCGCCCGTTCGCATGAATGTTGGTTGGCTCGTCCGTTGTTCTAAACCGCGCGCAATCACCTGAGACAATTCGGTCACGTCATACGGTTTCTGCACAATCCCTGCTAAACCTTCTTTTTCAAGAGCATCGACGTATCCATTGGGATCATGTCCAGTACAGAAAACAACCGGGATGCCTGACTCCAGTAACTGAAGCTGCCTAAAACATTCCATCCCTTCCATCTCCGGCATTTCAAAATCTAACAAGATCAAATCCACCTGCTGATGATTCTTCTGAACATAGTTAAGAGCCGACTGTCCTGAAGAGGCAAGAGACACGTCATACCCCAAGAACATCAAGACCTCTTGAGCGGATGCTCTCACGCATTCGTCGTCATCCACGACCAAAATTCTTCCCTTATCCTGTGGAGTGGTTGTGCTGGAGGACTCCCGAATCGATGGGTCCTCTACCTGTGGAAAATACACCGTCATGGTCGTACCACACCCAAGTTGACTTGACACCGAGATGGCACCCTGATGATTTTTGACTATCCCGTACACCATAGCCAATCCCATGCCAGAACCTTTTCCAGGACTCTTGGTGGTAAAAAATGGTTCAAAAATACTACCTTGAATTCCTGGATCAATACCAGGACCTGTATCAGTGACCGACACCACCACAAAAGGACCTGGCGAGAGACCCAATGGCTCAGGAACACCATCCGGCCCTACCATCTCGGTTCTGCTGCTGACAGATAACGATCCACCATGAGGCATTGCCTCAATCGCATTCAGAGCCAAATTCAAAATAACCTGATGAATCTGACCTGAGTCTCCTTGAATATACAAAGGAGTAGTGAAATGCGATGGTTCAATATGAATAGCGGTATTGGTCTTTTGGTCTAATAAGGTCAACACCTCTTCGATGATTCCGTGTATATCCATGGTCACATTATGTTGCTTCCCAGGCTTGGCAAATCCCAATAATTGAGATGTCAATTGTTTGCCCCGTTGAACAGCCTTGGTAATGACTTGACTCGGCTGTGTGAGGGAAGAGGAGGTATCCCCTGCAGACAAGACACTCGCATGCCCCAGGATAGCGGTCAGGATATTATTGACATCATGGGCCACACCTCCTGCTAGCCGCCCAATAGCTTCCATCTTCTCGACCTGTTGAAGTTGTTGTTCCAACCGAACCTGTTTTCGCTGGGCCTCTTTTTGTTGACCGATGTCCCTAGCCACAACCATCCAATGTGACTGTCCTTCAAAGAGTATGGTTTGTTGAACAATGTCCACCTCCAGTTGTCGGCCAAAACGGGAGACATACACTGCCTCACGTTTGAAGGTGTTGTTCTCACTCGGGTGTCGTGGCAATTCAGATGGTTCAGGAATTTGCCCCATCAAACTTAATGATTGTCCGATTAAATCGCTGGGTGCCCAGTCTAATAGTTTTGCCCCATTATCATTGACAAACCGAATGATGCCCTTGGTGTCATACACCAGAACGATATCGGTTAACCCTTCACACAACGCACGAAACCTCGACTCAGAATCACGGAGACAGATCGTTCGTTCTTCGAGAAGATCCTCCACCCGCAGCAATGATCGCTCTCGCCGCGCCTTCGTACATAACGCCAGTAGGTATTCTGGAGAATGGGGTTTTGGGACATAGGCATCTGCCCCTTGACGAATGGCATTCAATGCCAGATCTGGGTCTGAGACACTTGAAAGAAGCAAGACCACGGTGGAACTCCCAGGAGGTTTCACTTTCGGCAACAACTCTACCCCTGGTCCATCGGAAAGAGCGTGATCAATCAACACCACTTCCGGATCTAACTCCTGAACGAGACGACATCCTTCCTCCCCAGATTTGGCACAGTGTACCACCCAGCCGTGAGCTGAAAACCCCAACGCGAGGAGACTCGCATCCGTTTCATTCTCATCAATGATCAAACATCGTAGTGCGGCAGGAGAGGAGTCACCACGTAGAACGTCCGTCACATTTTTCCTGAGACGAACAGGTTCCACGGGCAGGGCAATAAACGCATTCGCCCCTAAATCAGCTGTTATTTGTTCAGCATCCGCACCAGAATACGTGGCCGACATCACGATGATCGGCAAGGTATTAAAGGCGCTATATTCAGGAGACCGCAGCAAACGACAAAAACGCCACCCGTCGATCCCCGGCATGTGAAGATCAACGAGTAACGCATCAATATCTTGACGTTCACACAACACACGAAGCGCAGCCTCTGCGCTTTGGCAGGAACAGATCTCCCAATCCTCGGTCTCAAGTAGGCTCCCGAGAAGATGTAACTGGACGGGGTCATCGTTCACAAGCAGAATCACAGCCATCGATAATCGTACCTTTTACTACCTTAACCCGTGGCTACCGGTTGAATAACATTTTTTCGTTCTAACTCAATATATTCGACTTTATTTCGACCACCACATTTAGCCAAATACATGGCACCATCAGATGTCCGAATCATTGATTTTGTATCGGCCACTGTATTCCCCATCCAAGTCGTCACCCCCTGGCTGCACGTCATAGAAATTTCAATGTCGTGATAGAAATAGGTTGTCGATCCTACGGCTTCACGAATTCGTTCCGTTTGGCCCAGTGCATTGGCAGGATCACTCCCTGGTAACACCAGTAAAAACTCTTCCCCCCCAATCGCCCAAGCACATCATACGGTCGAATGCAGGTTCGCATTCGCTGACTGCATTCGACGAGAACAGCATCACCCGCGAGGTGGCCATGTGTATCATTAATGGCTTTAAAATAATCGAGGTCGATCAGACTCACGCTCAACGAGGTCGACTCCCGTTGGGCCCGAGCCAATTCTCGTTCAAAATGTTCAAGAATCGCAGCTCGGTTGAGCACGCCTGTCAAGGGATCATGGGTCGCTTGAATACGGAGTATCTCCTGCACACCCATGAGTTCTTCCTGTAATTCTAGTATCCTCCGACCAGCTCGAAGACGGACCTCTAACTCTTTCACATCAAAGGGCTTGGTCAGATAATCGTCTGCACCAGCCTCAAGTCCCGCCACTAAATCATCCGTCTCCCCACGAGAAGTCAGCAACAGAACATATATATAGGGCGTATTCGTTTGACCTCGAATTTTTTGGCAGACCTGTAGCCCATCCAATCCAGGCATCATCCAATCCAAAATGACTAATTGAGGGGGAGAGTCAGATTGTAAGACGCTCCATGCTTCTTCCCCATTGGAACACGCCACTACCGTATATTGCCACTTGATCAATTTGGCCCGGAGGAAATGAAGGGAAACGGGATCATCGTCAGCGATTAATACCTTCATCTTCGTGTTTCCTTTACACACTGTTGGTCAATGGCTTGAAAGATATCTATCCACGTCACCACAAGAAATCCTTTCCAATCACGAAGGAATACCTGTCCATTACACCCTATCCCTCTATCGGCATTACACCATAGAATCTAAAGGATTCCACATAAAGTGACAGGGATTTCACACAACTTAGGAAATAAAATTCAACAAACTAATACGGAACTGGCGTTCCAACACAAGGAGAGAGGCATTCAAATTGGTTTCAAATTGAGCTAATTCCGCTGCCGCTTGGGCAAGGTCGGTATCTTCAAGAAAACTTTTTCGACTTTGTAAATTGAGCGAAAGCAACTCGATACTATCTTTAAACGTCTCTAATCGATTGGTTCGCCCCCCTACATCAGCAGTAGCTCCCGTCAATTGATCAATGCCAAGATCGAGATTGGTCGTAATGGTCGCCAACGTGGTGGTATTATTGGTAAACAACGCTTCATTGAAATCTTGCAGCGTATCAAAGAGGTCGACAAGCTGACCTGAAAACACCTGACTCCCCACCATATTCGTCGTGACCGTCTTTCCATCTCCGACCTCTATCGCAATGCCCCCAGTATCGCCCTGATAGGTATAATCAGCTCGAACGCGAAACACATCTCCGGATTGAGGGGCCACCGTCCCATCTGTCACAACGGTGGTGAGTCCAGAAAACACAATATTTCCCCCAGACGTATAGGCATTGCCAGTGGACAGGACTTGATTGGTGGTGAGGTCTACCACATCATAGGTCGTAGTTGACGTAAATCGAAGTTCAAAAATATCCGGTCTCAGAGAGGAATTCGTTTGTGTTACATCGAGAGAATCCCCTGCAAGAGGACTTCCCGTTACCGTGACACTCAGTCCTTCAAACGCCAGCACCGTAGGATCCGAATAAGCTCCGGATGCCACAGTTGAACTCGTCACATTATTGACAACCGTATAGGTCGAGGCGGTTGGAAAATTGATGGTATAGCCTGCCCCCGTCAAGGAAGACACCGTGGAAACGGATACGGCCGAGGCACTAGCCGTCCCTGTGTTGGTCGCATCTGGAGTCACCGAAGGAATAATCCCAACCGCGACAGTCGCATCAGAGTCATTGTGTGCCGTAATGGTAAATTGATCTCCCCCAAGAGGTCCTGTTAAATTATTGGTGAGCACCACACGAAGTCCATCAAAATCAATATTCCCTCCAGAGGCGTACGTCTGATTGCTTAACGTCGTGACTCCGGTCGTTTGATCAATCACATTAAAATTCGTCTGGGTCGTAAATTCAATCGAATATTCGTGCCCGGTCAATGAACTGGCCGTTTGAATGGCCACGGACGTTGAGGTCGCTCCCGTATTATTGTCATTGACCACCACAACAGGGGGGACCGCCGAGGCTGACGCCGCACTCAAGGTATAGGCGGCCGTTTGGGTTTCATATCCTGAAAAGATATATCGGCCATCAATTCTCGCATTGGCCAAATCCACCAATCCTGCCAATATCTGCTGAACTTCTTCCGTAATGAGAATTCGATCCGCCGCACTCGTCGTATCGTTCCGTGCAACCAACGCTAATTCACGGGCCCGTAGTATCAAATCTGTGGTTTTCCCAACGGTGTCTTCCGTGAGTTGCAGTCGACTGATGCCTAAATCAATGGACTTCTTTCGGGTTTCGGTAATATCCAGAAACGACCGGATTCCAGTGACTTCTCGCATGCCACTAGGGTTTTGGGAAGGGCGTGACAATTTTTTCCCAGACGCAATCTCTTGTTGAACGCGAAACACATCTTGTTGGCTTGACATAATAGCTTGTTTCAAGACAGCAATCTGTAATTGAGACGTGACTCTTAACATGTTCTCCCCCCCCTCAGGTGAACCATTTATCGTCCCATCGATAAGAGTGTCTGAAAGAGTTCATCAGCGGTGGAAATTAAACGAGCTGAGGCTTCATATCCCCGTTGAAACGCCAATAAATTCGCCAGTTCTTCATCTAAATTCACTCCTGAGATACTTTCGCGAATTCCCCGCAATTGATCATATTCAGCCTGTTTGGCTTCTAACCGAGAAATGACTTCAGCCGTATCGCTTCCCACGGAACCAATAGTCGCCGCATGATAATCACCCAGGGTCAAGGTGCCAAGTTCACTTTGTGTGGTCGTTTGAATATTAATCAACGCCAACACATTCACATTGTTACCTGGTACACCCAGGGCCGTAGAAGAGGCTGCTAATTTATCGGTATTCGTCAAGGACACGGATATATCCTCAGCAGCACCTTTGTGTGCACTCACCGTAAAGACATCACTCGCGGCAGGAGCACCGGACCCATTCGTAATCACAGCCCGGAGACCATCAAAATCAATATTGGCTCCTGAGGTATACGATTGAGCACTCAACACCGTGGCTCCATCAGTGATATTGATCACATTAAAGGTGGTGGCATTGGTAAACCGAATTTCATAGGTATCCATCGTGAGCAATGTCGCCGTTAAGATCGCCGTCGATGTGCCGACGGCACCGCCGGTATTAACATCATGAGGTGCGGGTGCGTTGGGTGTCAGTGCCCCAAACAGAGAATTAGACGTCGTGCCATCCAGACCGTATCCAGCCTCATGCTGCTGATTAATTTCATTAATGACCACTGCGGCCAATCGATCAAGCCGATCGAGTGCCTCCATAATTTCAATGTCACGGACTTCTAATAATCCTTGGACTTTTCCTCCCGTGATTTTTGGGGTAATCACAGTAGTGGAACCATCTTCACGTTGCAGGGCAATATCATGGACACCATCATTATCGGCATCAAGTTCTTGAACTAAGGTATTAGCATGATCGCCACTGACCAGTAATTGCCCACCCACATTAATCGTTAACCCATCAGGCATTTCAACAAAATCAATATTAATAATTTCCGCCAAATCATTCAGGATCAGGCGCCGCTGATCTCTCAAATCGTTTGCAATATCCCCCCCCACTTCCGACACTTGGATTCGGGTATTCAAATCGGCAAGTTGGGCAGCAAAACTATTAATGGTGATCACATTCCCATTAATGACATTATCAATATTGGCTCGTTGGGCCATCAGACGATCCGACATCTGATTTAAGGAATCAGCCAGCGCTCGAGCTTCGTTTAAGACAATCGTCCGGATCGCACCATCTTCCGGGAACGCAGAAAGGTCCCGGAAAGCATTAAATAAATCATCAAGATCACGAGAAAGCCCAATCGTATCGGTTTCCGTAAAAACGCCTTCAACTTGTTGAAGTTGTTCAAAACGAGTCTGCAAACGTCCGAGATCCTCTGTCGTATTCGTTAACTGGGTTTCGATAAATTGATCGATCGTTCGATGAATTGTAGGAATTGCTACTCCGGTGGGGAGGATCCCCTCCTGGGGCCTATTGGTCACAAAATTTACTTCTTGGCGTGAATACCCTTCGGTAGATTGATTGGTAATATTGTGAGCGGTGGTCGTAATGGCTTGCTGAAATGCAAAGAGCCCCGTTCGGGCAATATTAACAACATCATTGATTCCAGCCATTTTACCTACTCAACCTTCCACAATGATCGAGGATGTCACGCGCGGAAACTGGAGCGCGCCCCCATCTCCGTAGACGGGTTCATTGCCAATACCGGTATAAATCAACCGCAGGGCTTCTCGCACCGTATTTAATCCCCGGTGGATCAATGCACCATTCTTTTTTCCCTGCCGCACGATTTCTTTAGCCACGTTCCATAACGTCTGGAAGGCCTGGATCGTCGTTGAGGCAGCGGAAGGGAATTGGCCCTCAAGAATGGAAGTAATAGTGGGAAGATCAGGAGGAAGGGGTTGGCCGGTCAACGCTACAAATAACGAAGACAGTCTTTCTTCGAAACCAGGCAAACGAGCCAGCATGGCTTCCTTTTGCGCTGTCAGGATAGCCAGATCATCGTGGTTCAAGTTACGAAGACATCGGTATTCATCCTGCAGCAATGACAACAGCTCATTCAGAACCACCTGTTCATCTTGAAGAGCGTTGCTAAGTTCTTGACAATCCCTTGCTTGCGCCATACGAACATCCCTGTTCCATTTGCATAAAATTAATTCGCACCGATTGTATTGAGGAAGGCTTCCTTAATGAGCCCCGCCGCCACCAGAGAACCAGGAACCACACCGTGATAACGGTTTAATGTTTCTTGGGCTGACCGAACCACTTCTTCCCGAATTTCAGGGAGGGCTTCAATTTCTTTAATAATCGCATCATATTGCTCTACACCTGACGAAAAATTGACTGCGTGAGAAGCTGTGGGAGCCGAACTCTGAGAATTCTCCTTGCCCAGGACTGGGTTCCCTTCACTTCTTTTCGGCCGGATGGCAAGAAAACTCAGGTCGTTGGACGAATTTAGTTCTGGAATTGTCATATTTTCATTCCCCTTTTAACAGTTCTTATCGGTTATGTTCTGTTAAAGCTTAATATTGAACTACTCTATTGTTCGATTTTTGATTGAATTGGGCTCCTGAGCTTGCAATGTGGACTCAATGAGCTTACCAAATCCTATTCCCCCGGCTTCTGCCGCCAGTTGACCAATCGCATCGGCATACAGGCCTTGATACATCTCATCTCCCTTGTGTGTCGAGAAAGAACTTTTCTGAATAGTTTTTTGCATGGTTTTAAACAAATAGGAAATAAAGTAGGACTCAAACTCTTGGCTGGCCTTTTTGATATCTCCTCCCTTGACCAATTGCTGAATCTTATCGAGACGACTTGAATCCATCGATTCAGATGGAGGCACAACACTTAACCCCAGACCTTCTATATCCATACACCTTCCCCTTTGTGTTTCCCCCAACCATCCTTGAGGGTTATTTGGGCACCTCTAAAAACCGTCCTTTTCCGTGATGGCGGCGTCAGCCACGTGCTCACTAAAAATGCCTGGTTTTTAGAGGGGCCCATTCTTAGATCATTTGCAGGTCAGCTTGAAGCGCTCCTGCTGCCTTGGCCGCCGTTAAGATGGCCACCAAATCTCGAGGAGTCACCCCTACCGAATTCAAGGCTCTCACCAGATCTCCGAGAGTAATGGACCTATCCACTTGAATGACCCGTCCGGGTTCCTCATCAACATCTGTCGTCACATCGGGAGTCACCACCGTTTCTCCACCGCCCCCTCCCCTACCCGGCCTTCTGCCCCCTCCCCGTCCCGGCCTTCTGCCCACTCCTCGTCCCACCACAAGAGGGGCTTCAGGCTGAGATACATTATAATCAGTGTTAATTTTTATGGTGAGATTGCCGTGGGAAACTGCCATACTCGATAAGCGAACATGTTCACCCATGACAATGGTACCCGTCCGCTCATTCACCACCACCCTCGCCTGCACATCGATTTGGACATCCAGTCCTTCAATGGCGGCAATCAACTGAACAGTTTTTCCCCGAAATGCTTCTGGAACGGTGATTTTCACTTGTCCAGAACTGACCGGTCTCGCCACGCCCTGACCCAAGTGTGTTTCGATCACCTCCGCCACTCTAAGAGAAGTCGTAAAATCGGCATTGCGTAAAGACAAAGAAAACGATTCCCATTCATTAATATTTAATTCAATGGCCTTTTCCACAATGCCGCCACCTGGAATGATCCCCCCGGACTGTTGGTTTTTACTGACAGAGGTTCCAGCCTCGCCGGCCTCAAATCCTGAGGTGGAAATGGCTCCCTGTGCGACAGCAAATACCTGTTGATTCGGGGCCTTTAAGGGAGTCATCAACAGGGTGCCGCCCTTTAAACTCTTGGCATTCGCTAAGGAAGACACTTGGACATCCAGCGTCATCCCAGGCCGTGCAAAGGGAGGAAGTTTGGCCGTCACCATGACCGAAGCCGTATTCCGTGTGAGTAATTGAATGGGATTGACTTTCAGATTAATCCCCATTCTGTTCAGCATGGAAATGATAGCTTGAGCGGTAAACTGACCACCCACGACCG
>CAZKRH010000024.1:0-14348 GCA_964555115.1 uncultured Nitrospiraceae bacterium
AATTCCTTTCCCACCGCGGTAAATGCTGTCTCATAGTCCGCAACACTGTTGAATAGCAAATGGCCGATAGCAAAGAACGGAGATTCTGATCCTCCAATTCCCGGAATACCACCATCGACCTCTGCCTGTTGCAAACCCCTCGAATCCATTAACTTATGAACCAAGGTCATATGCTCCCGAATGTAATACTCAAGATTGAAGGTTTTTCCCTCTTGGCGCGGATACATGACTGACACTCGAACCATAGTTATCCCTCCCCATTTTATTTTCTCAAACCGCTCATCATCCTCATTCATCCCGATGCACCGTATCCAGCGAAAACGCTGGAATACATACTGCGATGTATTCTGCTCCCCCCGGTGAAGGAGAACTATACTGCACCCATTCCCCTGCCTGAACCATGACTGCTTGCCCTGCCTGAACATCAAAGTCGCGATCCCGCAAACCCACATGTAAGGTTCCTTTTAACACAATGGTATATTCATCAAACTCAGGGGTCTGTCCAGGCTCTGTCCATCCGGAAGGGCTTTTCATGTTGGCAATGCTCACCGACTCGGTTTGAGAATTGACCCGACCTATAAACTCTTCAATAGATTTCGGTGGATTCCCAGCAGCTTCAATTTTGGTGGGCCCCTGAATCAATGTCGCCATGGTACACTCCTTTATGAGATATAAGATGTTTTCGTTTCCCAGCTAATCTTTTCCTCGTACGAAGAACGCGTTGAGTCCCCATCCACGCATTAGGGTTTTGGGTGTGAAATCGCATGCTTCACCACCACTTGTAATTCCTGTAAGGGCAGCGTGTCGGTATCCTTAAAATTTATGCAGCCTTTTCCAGTTTTAATTGATGGAAATTGTGTGTTGAACGATTCAATATGATGGTATCCACAGGTATAGACAGAGACATAGTTCTTCTGATTGGCGATGGCCACCCACCCCTCATCCACATGGTAGGTGGGCATTTTATATTTCAAATCCACTTGGGCCTGTGGAAATAATCGCACAATCAAGGAATGAAGAGTAAGAAGCCTCTCTTTCCTATGAGCAGGAATCGAATCAAAATATTGAGCAAGGTCAGGATGCATAGCCAATGACACTTCCTGAGACATTACGCCACCATCGTTACTTCAATAAACCATTTGGGAAACATGTGATCAAAATCCTTCCTTCGATTTTCTGGTACATACGCTGCTGGGTCTAACACCACCGGTCCGCTTTTTTCCCGAACATACAGGACCCAATGCCAACATGGACATCCTTCTTCGATATGGTATTTAATGGCTAACAGCGCGAGGTCTGGCACACGATCCCAAGACACAAAGGGGCTTTCCCCTTGTGACACCCTCACCCCATATCCCTCCAAGAGCCGTCGGACATATTCCGTGTCAGACCACAGTTTTTGATCTTGAGCAAAGATTCCAAGACTATTGGCTCGCTGCTTCACAACCTCATAGGTCTGTCCAGCCACCATGGCCACCGTGGCCAATCCACACCCGGTTTCTTCTTCTTGGATCACGACATCAATCATTTTCACTGTCTGTCCTGACTCCTCTTTACGAATTCCATTCACACACTTTCTTTGGTAGTTAAGGACATGTCCGGAGAAGGTTCGATGGAATTGATGAATACGTAGACCCATTCCCAAAACTGAGCCCCCGCTGTCGCGATGACATCATTATGGCCTGCACCGGGAACCACTCGAAATTCCTTTGGTGCAGGACAGGCATCATATAACCTTCTCCCCATCGCGATGGGAATAATGTGATCTCTATCACCATGGATGAACAAGACTGGGGCGGATACCTGAGAAATTTTTCCAACGGAATCAAACGGATTGCCCGTTATCCAACTAAGCCAGGAAAGAGAGAGTTGACGAGCCATATCCCGACCTGACGACAGGGGGGACACTAATACCAGTCCACCTAATGGCTGATGTTGAGCCACCTCAATAGCCACGGCGGTTCCAATCGAACGACCAAAAATGAAGATCCGTTCTTTCGGAAATCCACGTGTCTTGACCAAATAGTCTAAGGCCGCCTTCGCATCACGATAGACCCCTTGTTCACTCGGGCTGCCTTCACTCTTTCCATATCCGCGATACTCAAGGAGCAACACGTTGAACCCAAGGTTTGCTAACTGTTGAGCCTGGGGTAAACGATGAGACGCATTCCCTGCATTTCCATGAAGAAAAAGCACTGCCCGATTATGGGCAGGGCGAGGAAAATAAAAAGCATGCAGTTTGATATCATCGAGAGAATCAAACATGATGTCTTGTAAAGAAGGATCATGAAACTGGGAATCGATTTGACTGCCAGGCATCGGATGAAAGGCAAAAGAGTTCACCAACCAATCACATCCACTACTACACATCAGAAGGATCAGAGACATAACCAGTCGACATTTTAATGATGTATTCGTCAAAAAGGCTTTCCTTACAAGGACCTCTCGCTCAAGTCACATCGCAAAGGGCATACAGTTTATTAACAGCCGAAGACATTTCTCGATTGGTGGACGTTCCCACAACCAAAGCAAACAGTATCCCAATATCAGATTCGCGATGAACCCTTGCACCGAACTCAGGAATGTAGCTTGTGGATAATAACCAGATTCCCATCTGGGTCTGCAATCAACGCCATGCGACATACTTCTGTGGTAAAGGGGTCCATGCCAAACACCACCTGTTTGGCTTTTAACTCCGCAATCGTCCCTTCAAAATCTTCAACCTCAAACGCAATTGAGGGTCCATCTGGAGAGGGTTTCCACTCCTTGGCAATATTACTAATTGCAAAGGTACCTGATCCCAATTCATATTCGATCCAAGCTCCGTCTTCACCCTTATCGTTGATCCAGGACGGAACCAGACCCAATACCGACTCATAAAAATCTCGTGCCCGTTGAAGATCGGTGACTGGATATCCCGTAAACGCTATGTTTCGTATTTTCATGCACACCTCATAAGAACGTTATTGGTACAGAATTTAGACTCTATCTGTCAGACACTGTCTTGGGAAGCTAAGGTTCGGTGAACGTGGTTGTTCCTGTGCAACCTCGTCCCGTCATTCCCGCCAGCAGTTAGAGAGAATCCATCCTGCTTTATTTGCGAAGGATCGGAAAAGATGGATCCCCGCTTAAAACTGCGGGGATGACGGCGATTTTCTCTTGTCGGTGCCGACGCCCTTTACCAGTTCACATGACAATGTCTGAAAAAAGAAATGCAAGTTTTTACACATTATTATTTCACGAATTAGCAAAACCCTAAATGACCCACTGAATCTCTTATCTTCTCTCTCACCCTATACTTATGAAGACCATCCATCTTTCCATTACCCTGCATTCAGCATGCGAACTTCTCGTTGCGGAAAGGGAATTTCCACATGTGCCTGACGAAATTCTTCAACAATGTCCTGGTACAGTTCGGCTTGCGATGGCACAAAGTCTGGAACCTTCACCCACGGCTTGACGGCAATATTAATGGATGAATCTCCTAAGAGATTGATTCCAATTACCGGTTCGGGCTCTGACAATACACGAGGATTCCCTTCAACCACTCGTCGGACTGCTGATAAAGCCTTATTCAAATCCGAGGCATAGGCCACTCCAACCGTTAAATCCAACTGCCGAATTTTTCCATGATTTTGCAAAATTTCACCAATGATCATTCGGTTGGGAATCACCACAATCGACTGATCCAAATGCACGAGTTTGGTGGTAAAGATATCAATTGTTTGAACTTCTCCATAGACCCCAAGCAATTGAATGAAATCGCCAACACGGAAGGGTTTCGTAAAAATAATAGAAAGCCCGGCAAAAAGATTAAGAAAAACTCCTTGCAACGCCAAGCCAATTCCGACACCAGCAATACCTAAACCAGCGAGAAGAGGAAAGATCTGAATTCCAAATTGTTGAAGGACCACCAACAGATGAGGAGAACCACAATGCCGCGCGTCACACGAACAAGAAGCAAACGAATTGGGGGCTCCATATCTATGCGCCCCAAGGATGTATGGACGTCTTGTCCTGCCCATTTAGCCAGAAGTATCCCAATCGCAAAAATGAATACAGCACCCGCAGCAGGTAAGGCATATTGCAACATGATTTCAGGACTGACATCCAAACCGAACATACCGATCCCTCCCCTTAAAGGTAAATAACTTCCCTAGATTGGAGAAACAGGCGGGAAAAAGCAAAGCGGAGAAACGATCCGGTACGGTGTTGAGTGGCCCATCCGAAAGACCAGTTAAAAACCGGAAAACTGGAGAACTGGGTTAGGCAAAACAAAATTTTGGAGGTAGTCCACTATCAAAATTCTGGACGGTACTCATCAATACGATCTATCAGCCAGGACCCATCAGATCCGCGAAGAAGCAGATACTGCTCATCCAATTCTTGCGCCCCCATCCATGTAGACAATCGAGCATGTACCAGGACGCGAGCGTATGGGGCTCGGATTTCGTCATGAAAAATCTTGGTTTTGATATATCGCATTTGAAGACCATGGAGCAGAGGTTTCTGAGTAATGACCCAATCCTCTTTGAATCCGCCTTGGCGAAATGCCAACGTCGTTAAATCTGCAGCCTTTTCTAATTGTCTTGGGTAGACCTGTAACCATAATTGCACCACCTCTCTTGGGGAAAGGTCAGGATGCTGGGCCTGAGTTACGGAAACAACCCCTACAACCAAAATCAAGGCAATCGCACATACGGACATTCTCGCAACTTGTTCCTCGGCCAAATTTATCATGCTGAACACATCCTTCTTCAAACCACAAACCGCCTAGAAAATCTATCATGATTATACTGTACGCATTGAAGGAAAAAAACTTCAAATGCCAGAGAGAAAATAATTCCCATTTATTAGAATGGAATGATAATAAACTGGGTACACAGAAAACGAGTTCAAGCCGATATGAGTCACAAACAGGAAGGAGAGTCTTACCAGGGAAAAATCAATTGAGAATTGGATTCGTTTTTCGAAGACAACCCGAACGTTTCAAGGGAGACAAGGCAATTCACGACGGTCAGGGTCAAGAATGGGAACCTCAGAGAGGGATTCCCCTTGCTGAATTAACAAATTTCTCACACTTTGAATAACCGGAAAAATTTCCTGATTCCAATCGGCACCCTGAGCATCAAACGCCCTCTGCTCTTTCTCCACAATCCACTGATCTTCGGCAAAAATTCGATCGGTAAACCACACAATAAAAGGCCAGAGCACATGAATCAGACCAGGAAGTGAAGGTTTACGAATCATCATCAGACCAAATGTATGATTGCGTCGTTGTTCATGATCAACCGGCACATACACATTCCACAAAGCTAAAGCAGGCTGTACACTTCCGGCCGTCCAAAATTTCAACGTTTGATACGGATACTCCGTTCGAATCGTCATCAAGTCCTGTTCAGGGCCATCCTCTTGAGGAGCCTGTCTCCCGATAATAAATTTCTCTCCGATGGGCTGCTTTCCCCCCACACGAGAAAACGTATAATCCACTTCCACAAAATTCTTTCCTTCTCGAAGACCGCGAAACACGGTTTTTATTCGTCCCATATATCGCCGATGTAAAAACTGATGATTCATGTCCATCAGATTTTCATGCATAAACGAATAATGACAGGCAATCTGACGATCTAAATATCGAGTTTTGTAATGAGAATCTGCAAAGGTGGGAACCTCAGGAAAAACCGAGTCAGGAAGAGCGGAGAGATCACCAGGAAATACAAAAATGAATCCATAGGCCTCTCGACAAGGATAGCTTTTCACTCCTAGAGGTAAGGACTTGTTCTTATCCAGGTAGGGTACTGAAATACATCGACCAGTATGATCATATCGCCAACAGTGATACCCACATTGAATCTCTTCTCCCAGAACCACCCCATCATGCAGGGGGACTTGTCGATGGGCACACCGATCCTCAAGAGCGAAGATCCCTCCACTTTCGGTTCTCACCAACACAATCGGGGATCCAGCAAAAAGGACACCTAACGTTTTCTTTCTTTTGACATCTCGCGATTGAGCGACAGGAAACCAATAATCTGGATGAATATTAGTTTTTCGAAGATCCGGAACATCTACGGTGGAAAGAGGAGAAAGAACACGCGACACTTGGTTAAAAGACATGGGGGAAATAATTTCTCAGGGGTTCGAATGGCAAGAAAAAGTCCTTTGGGGCAAACCCGGAAAGATACCAATGCACGTCGGTTATCACTACCGGCTTAATACCCACGACATTCATTTTTACGACCAGAGGATGGTATCATAATTTAAGAAAAAAGATAGAAGCAACTTGTCTTCCGTCCCTTTCCTCCACCCAAGGCATCGAACTTTGACCTTTCAAGACAATGGTAAATTCGGGAGTTGTAGGAGTGGAGAACAAGAAGTAGATAGGAAGAGAGTCCGACTCAAGTTGTAGAAAACCTCAAATTATTTTTTCAATCAATTTAGGCATTAATGATTACGGCATCTTCTAAGATTTACAAGAAAAAGAACGCAAAACCGCATTAATGTCCGCAGAGAATCCTATAGAAAATTTCTGAAATTTCACGGATGTAGGATGGTGAAATCCTAAGGAACTGGCATGAAGCATAACTCGGGGGATTGTGATTCCAATGATTTCACAGACTTTCTTCCCTCCATAAGTGGAGTCCCCTAAGATTGGACAACCAAGACTTTGCATATGGACCCGAAGCTGATGAGGTCGGCCTGTATGCGGAGAAAGCCTGACATGTGAAGCCACATCCCCAAAACATCCTAGAACCTCAAAGTCCGTGATGGCAGCCTTTGGTTCACGAGTCTGAGTGGAAAAGATTTTAGGATTATTGGTATCCCGACCGATGGCTAACGCAACCTTACCATGACCCTCTTGTGGTATACCCCAAAGCAAAGCTTCATACGTTCGAGCAATATCATGCGTCATAAATTGTGCAGACAATGATCGGTGAGCCTCATTTGTTTTGGCCACCACCATCACACCAGAGGTATGTTTGTCGAGGCGATGCACAATGCCTACCCGATCCCGTCTTTCAATGCTCGCCTCACCCTCAGAAACATTCTGAAGATGCGCGAGAACCGCATTCACAAGGGTCCCTGACCAATTCCCTGATGTGGGGTGCACCACCACTCCGGCAGGTTTATTCACCACAAGAATGACTTCATCTTCGTATAGAACTTCTAATGCCAAAGCCTCTCCATTCACTTGCAATTCACCAGGTTGAGGCACATCCATGGTGATGGTATCACCCGGTTTAACAAGGTGACTCGGCTTCACCACCTGAGCATTAATCCGAATTCGCCCACGCTCAATGAGCCTCTGGACAGCAGACCGCGTTACCTTCGGTTCACGATGAACGAGAAACACATCCAACCGCTTCCGCTTCTCCCCTTCCGTCACATGAAATTCAGTAATCATCAATTGTAAAAACTTAGACGCTATCTCTCAGAGACTGTTGATTAAAGTTCATGTTGATGGATGTGATCGTGGCCTGTGCATCCTGGTCTCGTCATTCCCACCTGGAGTGAGTGGGAATCCATCCTGCTTTTCCTTCGAGGGGTCAGAAAAGATGGATCCCCGCTTAAAACTGCGGGGATGACCGATGGAGGTTTTTCCCTGGCAGTAACCAAATACCTTCACACTTTCAACTGACATTGTTGAAAGAGGAAATGC
This sequence comes from uncultured Nitrospiraceae bacterium, assembly GCA_964555115.1. Lineage (GTDB taxonomy): Bacteria > Nitrospirota > Nitrospiria > Nitrospirales > UBA8639 > CAZKRH01. The sequence continues at coordinate 7,661 of CAZKRH010000024.1, forward strand.
AAGTTTTTACACATAAATTGTTCATTAACATGGAATTTCGAGAAGGAGCAAATGGGGGAAACTTATTTATTGGTTGGCATAGGACCAACCAGTAACTGGGGGTCGAGACGTTGCTGAAAAAGATTGATCCGCCAATCTAGGTGCGGACCTGTCACGCGCCCTGTCGCCCCCACTTCAGCTATGACATCTCCTTTTTTCACATGTTCTCCTTTTTTGACGAGAATTTTATGGAGATGGAGAAAGGCAGAAGAAAGGCCGTGGCCATGATCAAGGAACATTGTTCCACCAGAAAAAAACATATCGTTGTGCACTAACGTAATCACGCCATCTGCCGGAGCCACCACCGGTGTCCCAGTTGGTACGGCAATATCAATTCCAAAATGAGGTCTGCGTGGTTCGCCATTGAGAACGCGTTGACTTCCATACACACCAGATATTCTTCCAATCGTTGGCCAAATAAATCCACCTAAAAAGTCAGTTCGGGGATCATCGAGTGTTCTCGCCTCCTTTGCCAATCGCACATCTGCCTGAATTCGGGCCACGTCTCTCTTTTTCGGGTTCACTTTTCGTGGAGGCAACCCATCGACTCGTTGAATCTTATAGGTTCGGCGTTCCACCGATAACACCTTTTTGTCCACTTTTCCATTATGATCAATTACGGCCACTTCCACCTCTTTAGCTGCATCACGACCAAAACCTACAAGAAAAAATCCTTCGGGTGATACTCGTACTTTTTTCCCATCAACTTTGACAGTCGCCCCCTTTGCCACTTTCCCCTGGAGCAATCCCCCTTGAATCATCTGGCCCTCAAACGACATAGCTTCAGAAAAAACTGGAGGCACATAGAAGCCCAATAGTCCAACACCCAAAGCCAAAGCCCAAACTACCACCTGTATCTCCTTGATCTTATTCTGAAATTTCATTCGTTCGTTCGCCTCATGAATACATGTGTATTCGAAATCCACCAATATCAGCTTTTTTCCATATCCTCCTCACTATTCCATCAACCCAGACTTTTGTCTACTCGAACCTCCTCTCCTATTGAAATATTCATCCAGTAAATCTCGCAAGCTGTTGATAGAGATTCCTATTATTCCTTACAAGTTTTTTTTGATTTGCGTCTATCAATATTACTTCATCTATTTGCAGGTCCACCGCATCGAGAATAATTCAATGGGCATCATCCTAGACCGATACTATATGTATTCCTCTTCAAACCCGTGGCGATCCAACTGGATGACCCAGGAAAAGGATTTCAATGCTAGCCAAATCCGCCAGTCGATTCCTCATTCGAACGGTTATTTTCGTGAGTGTACTCTGGACCATTGATGTGGTCGCATTTCAATATCTTGAAAGTAACACCGTGATACAGTCTCAATTTGAACAACTTGGGAAACAACTGAATCTATCACATATCAGGGATGTGCTGTTTAACAACTCTTCTTTGCCATCAGAATCGGGGATTCAAAACCTTGACAGCTCGGACGACCTCATCATTATTCCCGCCACACGAGCAGGAGATCACCTGTTGGTCACGGTCGAACTGAATGATTTTCAAGAAGTCACCCTGTTAGTGGATACCGGTGCATCGTTTATTTCTCTTTCCTCTGACCTTGCTTTTGACCTGGGGATATTAGAGTCAGAATCGCAACAAATCCTAACCAATACGGCTAATGGGACAGCCCAAGCTTTCATCACAAAATTAGAGGTGGTTCGCGTTGGGGAGGCGACTCAACAAAACGTTCAAGCTTCTTTTTCAAACAAAATATCTACCCCATACTATGACGGACTGCTTGGTATGAGTTTCTTAAAACACTACATTGTGGATGTGAATTTGGCCCATGAGGAATTACGGCTTCATCCCCGCTAACGTCTCTTTCTATCTCCTACCTTTCACGTCTGTTTCTTCTTACATCCCTTCAAACTCAATAGTGAAATGACGGAGAATTGGGGCCTGCTTGGTCACTCGGAATCCTTGTAAGGATTTTCGCTGGTCATACACTCGTTCTGCCACTTCGATGACATAATCAATATGACTTTGGGTGTACGCACGACGAGGAAGGGCTAGACGCACTAAATCCATGTCTGCCGGCACTTCTCGTCCTTGCTCATTTCTCCCAAACATCGCATTGCCCACCTCTACGGAGCGCACACCGCCCGCTACATAAAAGGCCGAACATAAACTCTGGCCAGGAAACTGATCTGTAGGAATATGAGAAAGACAGGCACGAGCATCAATATATACGGCATGTCCACCAGGGGGTTCCATCATCGGGAATCCTATTTCTTTGAGTCGGGTGGCCAGATATTCCACTGACCGCAAGCGATACCGAAGATAGTCTTCTTCGACCACTTCTCGTAGCCCTTGAGCAATAGCCTCCAAATCACGTCCAGCTAACCCTCCATACGTGGGAAATCCCTCAGTGAGTATCAACATATTGCGAGCATGTTGGGCTAACGTCTCATCATTCAAACCCAAAAACCCACCCATATTCACCAAGCCATCCTTTTTGGCACTAAACGTACACCCATCACTCAGGCGAAATATTTCCTGTGCAATGTCCCTGGCTGACCAATCCTGATACCCTGGCTCTCGAAGCTTGATAAAATAGGCGTTTTCCGCAAATCGACAGGCATCCAGAAAAAAGGGCACTTGGAATTTTTTACATAAGTGACTAGTCTCTCGAATATTTTCCAACGAGACTGGTTGGCCTCCACCAGAATTATTGGTGATCGTTAACATACACATAGGAACCTGTCCTGGCTGCATTTCAGACAAGAGGTGTTCCAACTTGGCCAGATCGATATTCCCTTTAAAGGGATGTTGAGTTTGGGGCTGTCTCCCTTCCGAGATCACTAAATCGACCGCTTCGGCACCCGAGAATTCAATATTGGCTCTTGTGGTATCAAAATGAGTATTATTAGGAATCGTTTTCCCTTTGCCCCCAATAATGGAAAACAGAATTTTTTCGGCCGCTCGCCCTTGATGGGTTGGTACAATATGCTCATACCCAGTTAAGGCCTTGGCCTCTTCCTCAAATCGATAAAAACTTTCAGACCCTGCATACGCGTTATCCCCCCTCATCATGGCAGCCCATTGCTCCGAGGACATCGCACCGGTCCCGCTATCGGTGAGAAGGTCAATCACGATATCACGCGCATGAATATTGAACATGTTATACTTAGCCGTTTGGAGAATATGTTGGCGTTCCACTCTCGTGGTCATGCGAATAGGCTCGACCACCTTAATTTTGAAAGGTTCAATGATCGTGTTGAAGGGGGGGTCAGATTTTGTCATGGGATCACTCTTTTCACTTTCCTTACCCACGTCACGGGTACTCTTCCCTACAGTGTTTCCTGTTTTCTAGCAAAAGGCAAGAGATCTAGACCCCTTGATGCTACAAATAGGCACCAAAACCCAGTTTCTTCATCGGGACTGTTGAAAAAAGCGCCAGCTGCGTTCTCATTGCTCGGAGGGCTCAACGTACCCCCGTGTACGCCTCGCCCTCCTCACTGCTTGCGGCCCTTGCTGGACGGCCTTTTTGAACAGTCCTGTCCCTTCTGCTGGGTTTTAGATGTCTATCAGAACCAACCTGCCAACAAGGAAATTTTTAATTATTCAACAGGTCTTCATCAGGAATTTCTCTCACACCATTCAACATTCAGCAGGGGATTTTCCTGCCCCCCCTCCCTATTTTCTCAACCTTGACAAGCCCCAAAGACCTTATGGTACAAAATAAACGCAGTGTGTCTGATGATTGACTATATCTATATGGGGTGATCTGATCTTATGCGATTTTTTATCTATGGTGACAATCTGAACCCTGTCCAATTGAAGCGACGCGCGCCGGAACATCGTTTCCTTTTTAATGCCTATCTTCCTGATCATACCGTGAACTTTCCCAGGTTTTCCTCTCAATGGCGGGGGGGCCTTGCCAGCGTCACCCCATCCTCCGGAGAACAAGTATGGGGTATCGTCATTGAGATCACTGAAGAAGATTTAAAACTCCTTGATGCTTTTGAGGACGAGGTCCCGGAAGGTGCCTATCGCCACCTGGAAGCCACGGTGGTGACAGAGGAAGATAAAAAGGAACTGGTCACCACCCATGTAGCTGTTCCCATCGGAAATTTTAAGCCAAAGCCTCATTATTTAGAATGGGTGATCAAGGGCGTAGAGCATTGGAAACTTCCTGAAGAATGTCTGGAAATGTGGAATCATTTTAAACCCCGTTAAAAAGGGACGAACATTCCCATTCCCGGTTACGCCTAGCTATCCCAATCACTATTTCCACTTCCCATGTCACCTACGAAGCAACCATTTACCATTCCAGCGATTCTTATCATAAAAAGGAGCCCATATGCCTAAACCAAAATATCATATTGTGGTCTGTACCAATACCCGACCTCCCGGTCATCCTAAACCATCCTGCGGGAGTGCCGGTTCGCAAGATCTTCTCATGGCCTTAAATATGGGACTGATTGAACGAGGAGTACAACCCGGTGAAGTCCTGGTCACAGGAACCAGTTGCCTGGGCCCCTGTGAACAAGGCCCCACCGTCGTCGTGTATCCTGACGCCACGTGGTACTCTCAAGTGAAAGGATCCGATGTGGCGCTCATTTTGGATGAACACATTAAAAAAGGCACGCCTCCAGCCGAACTCAAGCCCGATGCTGTCTGGGACTAATCTTGCGGCACTGTACGACCTCACCATGACTAAACATTCGCATGACCATGAGCACACATCCCATGCTCATTCCTCCCCCTCTCATACGGAACATAAGGCTCGCGGTCCGGCATCGCTTGGGTGCGGCATCATCACCTGTAGTGATACGCGCACTCCGGAAACTGATACAAGCGGACAACTGATTCAAGAGCTTCTCACCACCCATGGACATCGGGTCGAATCGTATCAGGTGGTCAAAGACGAACCACAGGAAGTCCGAAGCCTGGTCGAGCGTATGGCCCAACAGGATAATATTTCTGCGATTATCATTAATGGCGGCACTGGTATCTCCCAACGAGATACCACGTTTGAAGCCATTGATAGCTTGCTGGAAAAACGGTTGGACGGATTCGGGGAAATTTTTCGGTATTTAAGTTACAAAGATATTGGCTCAGCCGCGATGTTGAGTCGATCGACCGCAGGACTGTATCGTGGAAAAGTGTTATTTTCTATCCCGGGATCCAGTGGTGCCGTTCGATTGGCCATGGAAGCGTTAATTCTCCAAGAACTTCCTCACATTGTGGGGGAACTTTCGAAATAATTTCCCCTGTTTTGGGACTCTTCTTTCTTCAGGGCACCTCTAAAAACCAGGCATTTTTTGTGAGGGCAAGGAAGCCGCGCGCGGAAAACCGGAATGTATGGGCGAATACATGAGGATTTAAGCACGCGGCTGACGCCGCCATCACGGAAAAGGACGGTTTTTAGAGGTGCCCTGTAGTTCGGCATCGCGCAAGATTTCTCGTAAGACTCGAAATGACAAATGGGATGGGTTGGGCGCGGCGGAGTTTCTTTCCCGAATCGACCCCTTTGGCGAGGACTGTCGGAGTCCTTCGACCAGGCTCAGGATAGACTCCGCGAGTTTCCGAGCCATCTTGATTCGGGACGGAGGCGGAGGAACCCCGTAGGGCCGCGCACAGGCAGAAATGGTTTTGGTCCCTTTTGCCGAAACAACAGGGACTCGTCGCGCGGGGACGAAACCCCGCATCATAAAAAATCAACAACAGGATTCCCGTTTTCAACCCTATGCGTTGAAGGGTCACGCCTAGGGGATTACTGAGGTGGATTCACGCCAAGGTCTTTGCAAATTTTCTTGGCCAAGATGTCTTGTATTTCGTTATGACGGGGAATAGCAGAACGTGTATTGAGGGTAGGATGGTGCCACCAGGAATGTCGGGCACCTTCACGGAGTAATTCGCAACCGTTCTCGCGGAGATGCCGCAAGAGGGCCTGGCGTTTCATATCGCAAGCGGTTCTTCATGAAAATCGGTTCCTGCTGCTCCTAAGGCTTCTTGTCGGTTGATTTCCAATGCTTCTCGGAGTGTGACCCGAAGGCTTTCCATCAGAGCCTCGCGTGTAGGTTCCTGGCAATTGACCCCTGGTACTTCTTCAACCCATCCAATCCACCAGTCTCCCGCCTGTTTGACGATGGCTGTATAGTCCGATTTCATCATGAATCCCCTTATGGGTTAATGGTGGTTCCAAATTATCCTGAAGGGAGAGTACGCTTTCAACCCTGGTCTAGCAAGATTGGAGGACGGTAGGCGAATCTTCTCACTCCGTTCGAAAAGACAAACGGAATGCGTGGGCTCGTGTTGTTTTGTGCGTTTTCCGATCTCCTGCGTTGGGTGCGGCTTCGCTGCCATGCCTAATTCGACTGTTCGGCGAGGACTGTTTGAGCGGAAGGGATCGTTGAAAAAATCCGCCAGCGGCGTTCTCGTTGCTCGAAACCCTCAACGTACTCACGCCGTACGCCTCGGGTTTCTCGCTGCCTGCGGCCTTGCTGGCGGACTTTTTCAACGATCCCTAAAGCGAGTTTCCGAGCCATATAATTCGGCATGGCAGCGAAGTTTGCCCAGAGGGGCCGCGCACAGGCAGAAAATCGACATAGGTAGGCGGTCACCTGCTTTCCCTGTCACACCACCGTACGTACGGGTCCGTATACGGCGGTTCGGTGGGTTAAGCGA
>CAZKRH010000025.1:0-15585 GCA_964555115.1 uncultured Nitrospiraceae bacterium
ACGCCGGTAAGGTCCTAGCGGAAGAAATCCCCTGGCATGGTCAACCGTACTCTCTCTTGATTACTCTCCCTCCCCTCGCTACGGTGTTTTTTAAACCTCAATAAACTTGTAACCGCTCCATCCTGGCGATTCAGACTCTTGAGTATTGGGCACACCCCTTTCCTCTACTCGTGGTACTCAAACACCAAGTTCTTGAATGAAAGAAAACGAGGGTTCAAACGGCGGATAACGGTTGGGCAGGCGCGACACATTTCGCTGGAAGACCGACAGCAATCATATCTGGCGAGAGATGTTTGGTGACCACAGAGCCAGCACCCACCACGGTGCGGTCCCCAATGTTGACTCCATCGAGCACCACGACTTTGGCTCCTAACCAACAGCCTTCTCCAATGCTCACTGGTCCCTTCGAAAAGACTTCCTGCTTGGCAAATTGGATATGGCCAGGCTGCAAATCATAACTGCCCTCGCTCATGATATAACTGTAGGCACCCACCATGCAGCCTGGTCCAATGACGACATGATTGCTGGAGTACACCATACAAAATGGGCCAATATTGGTATTCGCCTGTATGTCAATGTTTCCGTCTTTACAGAAAATAATGGTGTGCCGCCCAACAAACACCCCATCCTGGATAATAATGCCAACATTGTACTGTCCTTTGGCATCCAAGACCGCATAATCGTCAAACACCACATGATTGCCAATGTGAATTTTATGGGGATGCCGAATCGTGAGACTTCGACCAAACACCACATTTTTTCCGACAGACCCAAAAATCCGAGGGTAGATTTTTCCCCGAAGAAAATACCCCATCGCTCCAGGCAAACTTCCTAAAAACGTGGTCAGCAACTCATATTTACACAACGCGCGCCACGACAACCTCCCCACAATCCAATCGGTATATTGTTGCCACCGGGGAATCTGGCCTTCAGAGGTCGCATTGATCTTAAATTTTTTGGCGCCGGCTTGAATTTGAGGACGTGAAGATGGACCTGGTACAGACCCCGAAAGATTCACCCCTTTTTTTGATAGTTGGGCAAGTTGAAACTGCGTCACCTCATTTTGGAGCTGTGAGGTTCGTTCCTCCAAATACTGAATAGATGATTGCGCATTCTGAAATTCTTGGGGGAGGGCATTCGTTTGGGATATCGCCACATTGAATTGTAAAGCAATGTCACTGACTTGCTGAGCAATCTGGGAAAACTCCATGGCCATGGCCACAAGCTTGTCTCTTTGAAGATTTGGGGAATTCTCTGGCACCGAAGAATCAAAATATTGAGGATGATCTGAGGAAGAATTGGTTGATTCGTCAGAGGGATTCATGAGATTACAATACAGACATACCGCTAAGGGGTTGGGACATGTTCTTCTTTCAATTCACCTTTCACCTTTGAATAGAGAGGGTGATGAAAATGCAGAAAAGAAACCGAAATAGACCTATCTAGTAGGCTTTTCGGTTTGTGAGGCCTAGATCTTTAAATAGAATCTATTGGTCATTGTGTTTCGGCAAAAGACCCCAAAGCCATTTTTGCCATTGCATGATTTTCTGGATTTCCTACGAACCTCTCCGAAATCGTCACCTGCCCAACTCGCGTTGCTCAAACAGTGCTGGCATTGACTCCGAATTCGCCTGCGCTCCTCAGCCACGCCAAAAGACAGAACACCAAAATCAGAAACTTTAAAACTTAGGGCTTAAAAAAATCCAGGCGGGAAATGGGGGAAGGGTGAATGAAACTTCTTCTTCGCTCTGAATGGTGAATGTTTCAGGACTGAGGTCTTCTCCTTTTCCACCATAGTCCTTCATTCGACTATCCAGCCGACGTGACCATGTTCCGTGTGGCTGCCTGAACGTCAGCTTCACCGGTTCGTGGTTAAATCCAATGACCATCAACATCTCAAGCCCTTCGTCTGCCTTTCGATGAACGATGAGCGTTTTGGTCGCTTCATCAGCCCAGGTTGCTACTGTTCCGCTTTTTGTGGCAGTGCCACAGGATGGAATGGTTTTTCGAAGATTGATCAGATCCCTACACCAATGCCAATGAGCTTGCTGGCGCGCATCTGATTCTAATTTAGGTTGCAGGCGGCATGCTTCGTAGGTGGCCATATCAAATGGATCAGATACTTCCGTCCACCCAAAAGATTGAAATTCATGTTTTCGACCCTCCCGAACGGCTTCCACCAGATTGGGATCTCCATGATCAATGAAATAGAGAAACGGATTCGTTTCCCCATATTCTTCCCCCATAAACAACATAGGAATATTCGCGGATAATAAAACGGCCGCATTGGCGACTTTCAAGGCTTCAAACCCAATCAGGGTACTCTGCCGATCCCCGTTGGCCCGATTTCCCACTTGATCATGGTTTTGTGCGCACACGACAAATTGCGCAGGCGGACATTCATTGGGGGCATTTCCATGCCGCCGTTTCCGAAATGATGAATACTGACCGGCATACACAAACCCCGACCGAAAAGCCATCGCGAACTGTTCCACGGTTCCAAAATCTTCATAATACCCAACGGACTCTCCTGTCAGAAGGACGTGCAGGGCATGGTGAAAATCATCATTCCATTGTCCCTCCAGTCCATACCCTCCTTTTTCAATTGGGAAAATGATCCGTGCATCATTCAAGTCGCTTTCGGCAATGACGGCAACGGTTCGACCTTCTTGTTCTCCCGTGGCTCGCACCGCTTCGCCGATATCTCGCAAAATATGTTGCGCGCCAAAATCAAAAATGCCATGTATCGCATCCAACCGCAGAGCATCGATGTGATATTCCTGAATCCAAAAGACCGCGTTACTCACGACAAAATCCCGTACCCCACAACAATACTGGCCATCATAATTCACAGCACTGCCCCAGGGCGTCCGATAGACATCCGTGAAGTAGGGACCAAAATCATACAAATAATTTCCCTCAGGGCCCAGATGGTTGTAAACCACATCCATGATCACCGCCAGTCCTCTCGCATGACAAGCATCGACGACTCGTTTCAAGTCATCGGGTTGGCCAAAGGAATGTTGTGGGGCAAAAAGATACGTGCCATCGTATCCCCAATTGCGTGTTCCTGGACATTGCGCGACGGGCATCAACTCAAGTGCTGTGACTCCAAGTTCCTGAAGGTATGGCAGCTTGTTCACAATCCCCTCAAACGTGCCCTCTGGTGAAAACGTCCCCGTGTGTAATTCATAGATAATATATTGTTCTAACGGAAGTCCCTTCCATTGCTGGTCCGTCCATGCGAAATTGTTGATGTCAATGACTTCCGATGGACCATGGACGCCCTCAGGTTGAAAGCGAGAGGCCGGATCCGGTCGTTCTATCCGTCCATCGATCATGTATCGATAAAGGGTCCCTGGAGGAACATTCGAAATATCTCCAACCCAATAACCATGTTCCTCAGGTTTTAAGGCTATAGGTGCATCGGGTTGCCTCAGCAATGTCACGGCCATGGTTTTTGCTTTTGGTGCCCATACTCGAAACAGTGTCGATTCCGGAGAGACATACTTCGCCCCAAGATGTCTAGTTTTCCTATCACCGATTCTTGTGTTCATGTTGGCTCTCGTTGCTCACTCAACCATCTGCCGCCCATGATGATTCTAGGAAACGGCCGGGAATCATAACAAAAAGATAACCTGATTGCTTGTTTAGATCTACCATGACCTTTTTGGTCATGAATGCTTAGGTAAAAAGGCGTTGAACCAATGCCCAAAGTCCTGTAAAGTTATTTCCTTTTTTCTTTGATAGGTGTTCTACCTCATCATTGCCTCAATGTCAGGAGCTTACATATGAAAATTTGGCCAGGGCGGCCTTACCCTCTTGGTGCGACATGGGATGGCGAAGGGGTGAATTTCGCTCTATTTTCTGAGAATGCCACCGGGGTCGATTTGTGTTTGTTTCGGCACGAAGATCAAGATCAAGAAACCCATCGAATTCGCTTAGACGAATGTACCGATCTCGTCTGGCACGTCTATCTTCCAGAAGTGCGTCCAGGGCAATTATATGGCTACCGAGTTCATGGTCCGTATGACCCCCAAGCCGGCCACCGGTTTAATCCTTTCAAACTCCTCATCGATCCATATGCTAAAGCCCTCACCGGGATGGTGAAATGGTCGGATGCCATGTTTGGGTATCGCCTTGGAGATCAAGAAGAAGACCTTTCCTATGATGAGCGCAATAACACGAGCAACATGCCAAAATGCGTGGTCATTGACCAAGCCTTTTCGTGGGGGAGCGATACCCTGCTGAATACGCCATGGAGCAAAACGATTATTTATGAGGTCCATGTCAAAGGCATTACCCAACAACACCCTGACGTTCCTGAACCCTTGCGCGGCACCTATGCGGGTCTTTCCTCCCCTCCTATGATTGAGTATTTTCAATCCTTGGGGATTACGGCTGTCGAATTACTCCCGATTCATCATTTCATCAACGACAAATACCTTCATGAAAAAGGGCTGACGAATTATTGGGGGTACAATTCTATTGGCTTTTTTGCCCCAGATATTCGTTACGCATCTTACCCTGATCAAGGACGAAAAATTTATGAATTTAAAACCATGGTAAAGACGCTCCATAGCGCCGGCATCGAAGTCATTTTGGATGTTGTCTACAACCACACGGGAGAAGGCAATCATCTTGGTCCCACACTTTCCTTTCGTGGTATTGATAATGCCTCGTACTATCGCCTCGTTCCAGAAAACCCGCGCTACTATATGGATTACACGGGCTGTGGCAACACGTTGAACGTCCGGCATCCACGAACCCTGCAACTGATCATGGATAGTTTGCGCTATTGGGTGTGTGAGATGCATGTGGATGGCTTCCGATTTGATTTGGCTTCCGCCTTGGCGCGAGAACTTCATGATGTCGATCGGCTGAGTGCCTTTTTTGATATTATCCATCAAGATCCCATTCTCTCCCAAGTCAAACTCATTGCAGAGCCTTGGGATCTAGGAGAAGGCGGCTATCAAGTAGGGAATTTTCCTCCCGGCTGGGCTGAATGGAACGGGAAATATCGTGACTCCATTCGGCAATATTGGAAAGGAGACGGAGGATTACTCGCCGAAATTGGGTATCGCTTGGCTGGCAGCAGCGACCTCTATGGTGCCAGCGGACGCCAACCCTTTGCCAGTATTAATTTTGTGACGGCCCATGATGGATTTACCCTCCGTGATCTGGTCTCCTATAACCATAAACATAACGACGCCAATGCGGAGGACAACCGTGATGGATCCGACCACAATGACAGCTGGAATTGTGGCGTGGAAGGGCCCACCGATGATTCTGCCATCAATGAACTCCGGGAAAAACAAAAGCGCAATTTTTTAGCCACGCTGTTCCTTTCTCAAGGGGTGCCCATGTTATGTGGAGGAGATGAACTCGGCCGCACGCAACATGGCAACAATAACGCCTATTGCCAAGACAATGAGATCAGCTGGTTTAACTGGGATCTCGATAAACCTGCCCAACAATTGCTTGAATTCACCAAACACCTCATCCAGCTGCAACAAACCCATCCCGTGTTTCAACGTCGTCGTTTTTTTCAGGGACGCAAAATCCAGGGATCAGAGGTGAAGGATATTTCTTGGTTTGGTTCGGATGGAAAGGAAATGACCGATGAGGAATGGCATATGGGATTCCGGTCCATGGGCTTGCGATTGGCTGGAGATGCGATTGAAGAAACCGATGCCCGTGGACGCCCGATTGTCGGTGACACCTTTTTGTTACTCTTGAATGCTCACCACGAACCCATTGACTTTGTCCTTCCTGCCCATCGTAAAGATGTCCTATGGGAACTGGTCTTTGATACGGCCCTGGTTAAATCAAAAAAACGTGCCAAGAAACTTTTCCGGGGAGGAGAATCCTATCCAATGGCCGATCGTGCTATGGCCGTGCTTCAGTTACGCCAAGAAACTTCACGAAACGGACGAGCGTAACCTTCCTCAACATGTTCTTTCCGAAACCTCTCTCTTCTCCCACACTCGACCCTCTTCATTCGGCGATTACCGAAGGGGGAACGAAATGATGATCCCTCCCATGACATCCCCCAGTTGATAGTCTTTTTTGGGGGCCAGAAGATGTCCATTGTGACAGTTAATACACGAGATAGAGACAGCCTTATCGGCATACACCGCTTTAAAAAATTTTTGTTCTCCTCGCTGGATCACCCCGGTGTAAGGTTGACTGGGATCTTTGGTGACTGCATTCAAACCCGCTCGTTCAAAATCTGTTGTCGGACCATTTTTTTCATATATGGGAACCAGGCTCGACAAACGAAATTTCAATCCGGTTCCCTGCTGTTCGACTTGCAACCCGGAAAGCAGCAACATTTGCGCCGGCAGGGGAAGCGCTTTTCGTTGTTTCCAATATTCTGCCGCAATCACTATTTTATGTTCCGCCATACGTTCGACGACATGGGTTGCATAGAGTGTCCGATCAGCTTGGATGACAGCGTGAATATAATCAGCCACGACTTTGGCAGAAATTCCTGGAATTTGATCCTCTGAACTATTTTGAGCGTGAGCTAAAAAACGGGGAAGGGCAATAGTGAGCACCACTACAAGAATGAGTCCCATGACTAGGTAGGATTTGTTCATAAGGGAACCTCCTTCCATGAAATGGTCGCCGCATAGGTATCTTCGGGTATTTTCCTCCTTTGTCTCTAAGATTACAACGAACGTATGGGCCTTGGGGGAACCTCTTTTTTCCTTACACCACCTGGGAGCCCACCGCCTGACTTTTTTGTAGAGGGGAATCCTATACAATGCTCGATTATGCTATGACCGTACTTTCGTTACACCAAGAATCGCTACCGACAGGAAAAGCCTCACACCGTGAGGTGTCCATATTTTTTTAACTAAAAGTCAAACTCCAGCACCTTCATGAGCGATCGATCTTCTCTATTCACATAATCAAAAGAAGAAGTCTCTCCTGGGCGATGGTGAGGAAACACCTCTACTGCTCTTCCACGAAATTTTGTTGTCGTCTTTCCGGCTGACGGTGATCGCCACTTTAATTTTGGTGGTGGCTGGCGCCATCCAATTCCTGACTGTGGCGGCTGTCGCCACTCAGAATTTTCCTTCAGAAGATCTGACAAATTGGATCGATACGAATCTACGGAGGGGAGAGAGGGTCCCGGGTTAGGAGGATTATTCAAGTCACTCGCCAGTAAGAAGGGGATCACCAGTAACAGACCCCACATCCATACCATAGGCCCATCGTTATGTGGAACATTGAGAGTCCTCATCAGTTTGGTTTCTTCATTTCCTCTCTCCACTTTAACGATTTAAACCAATAGTCATGAGCCGAAGACAACCAGGCATCCGCCTTTCGTGCCGTAATCCAAGCATTGAGAAAGTTTAGAAAGTCTTGCTCGCCCTTGCTCACCCCAAAACCCGCCTTGGTCGTCAATAAGGGTTGAGATAAAGGTTCGTCAATGATACCAGGATGATCTAAGACCATAAACGTCGGCAACGGATTCAATTCGATATATCCGTGGGCTTTCCCACTCACCACGGCTTGCATGGCTTCTTCGCTTTTCACATAACTCACGAGAGTGGCCCGAGGAAATACACGGCGGGTTAAATCTTCGGAGACCGTTCCCGTTACCGCTGCAAGTTTCACGTTGGGTTGATTGAGATCTCCAACACCGGAAAAGTCTTTGGTCAACTTGATGTTGGTCGCAATTCCAATCCCCGAGGTGTCATACGGCTGACTAAAATTTAATATCAACGCCCGCTGAGGGGTAATCACCATACCCGCCACAATAATATCAATGCTCCCCTTTTGTAGGGCAGGCATAATATCTTCCCAATCAAACGCGATAAATTCAGGCTGAACCCCGATATCTTTGGCCAATTGTTGTCCTACATCCATTTCAAACCCCACCAACTCTCCTTTGGCATTCTTCATCGTCCAGGGAGTAAAGAGAGAAACGCCAATTCGCAGTTTTTTCGTGGCAAGCACTCGGTCCAAGGTGCTTATCGACACCGTGGTCCCCTTCTCTGCCCATCCCAAGGAGGCCATACCCAAAAGGAAACATAGAAGTACTCCCAAGATCGTGGTTATCCGCTTTCGTGTACAATTCAGCTGATGTCTCATACTCCTCCAACCCTCAATGTTTAAATTTTTGGCAGTGAAACTTATCATAACAAAAAGATTCGCAGTAGAGACAGCACATCTTCCCCATTACACGAGTAAAAGACCCATCGCCCTTGTGGTTGTCGACGCGACGGATTTCCACCACCCATCAAACCCTTTCGCGCCACCAAGAGGAAAGGCTGCTCGCACCTCTTTATAGATTGGATAGTCATGTCCCCCCTGAGGCAGAACAGGTGTCGCTTCGTGTATGAGATTCAGCAACCATTCCGCCTGTGTTGTAGGAAGGGTCAAGATTTCATCCATCGTCCGATTGGGTAAGATGAGACGGACTTGATCTTTTGTATCTTGTTCTACGACCGGGGTTCCACCAATCCACACGAGGCGACGTTCTTCTAACGATGAATCTTTTGGAAGAGGAGATTTGAGCATACGACTTACCCAATTTTTAGGAACCTTGGGAGGGAGTACGGTCTCGGGGAACCACCTACGCACATCATTATCCAAGCCCGCGCCTTCCTTAAATTGAGCAAGCGCCGCACGGAGCCCAGCTCCTAGCCATTCAGGCGCCGCTCCAATCTCATCCTCATGTAGGAGATCATTCTCCGCAAATCCTCCGAAGGTAGGCCCCACAATTCGAATGCCATGATTGTGAGGATCTAAGCCAATTGGACTGTGCGCCGTGGTCGAAAACCGATGCCAAAACGCCGACTGAATAAGATCATGGGCAAACAGTTGGCGTACACGCTCTAAACTTTCAACCGTTTCCGCAATGGTTTCCCCGGGCAAACCATACATCAAATAAGCATGCACCAAGATTCCCGCTTGCTGAAAAGATTCCACCACCCGCACCGTTTGCTCTAACGTAATACCCTTTTTCACATTGGCCAACAGCCGATCACAAGCTGCTTCTAATCCTGCACTCAAAGCAATACAGCCTGACGCCGCTAACAACCGACATAGATCCGGCGTAAACGCCGGTTCAAATCGGACATTTCCCCACCACGAAATCGTGACCCCACGTTCGAGCAGAGACAATGCCAACTGTTTGAGCCCCGACGGAGGAGCGGCCTCATCCACAAAATGAAATCCTCGCCGTCCCGTTTCTACAATGAGCGCTTCAATCCGATCTGTCAGAATTTCCGTCGGCGTGGCTTCATACCGCCCGATGTAATCCAACCCCACATCACAAAAGGTACATTGTTTCCAGTAGCACCCATGGGCTACGGTCAGTTTATTCCAATGGCCATCCGACCAGAGACGATGCATGGGGTTCAGAGTATCCAGCACCGAGAGATATTGCCCCAAGTTCAACCCGTCATAGGTGGGGGTGCCGGTCTCTCGCATCGTGAAATCTTTGTCCTTGGCTCCATCACACCACTGAACTTTGCCTTGGATTACCTGGAAGGTTCGACACAAGGCTTTATCTGATCGTTGCCCTTCAAGATGCTCCAGCAAATTGAGTAGCGGGCGTTCGCCATCATCTAAGGTCATATAGTCCACAATTTCAAACACTCGTGGATCACGAATGCGCCGCAATTCCGTGTTGGCATAGCCTCCTCCAAGAATCGTCTTGATCTCCGGATGTTGTCCTTTCACGGCTTGCGCCATTCGCAGGGCTCCATACACATTTCCCGGAAATGGTACCGTGAATCCAACCACCGCGGGTCTCACGCGATCAATATGCTCCCATAGTGCTTCCAGCATCCACTGATCGGTCATGCTAGGAGGAGCCGCTAACGCACTTGCCAGGCCATCATACGACGTGGCCCCCATCCCAACGGATTCCGCATAACGACTTAATGCAAACTGAGGCGCAATGGTCGCATGAACCAAATCGGCGAGATCTTCAAGGTATAAAGTTGCCAGGTGTTTGGCGTGATCTGTCTGATCACCCACTCGATCATCACCAGAAAATTTCTCATCTTCATAGGCAGCAAACCTGGGGCCTTGAGGTAAAAAGTATCCTTGAGCAATCCGCGTGGCTAATGTGGTATCTCGACCCTGCAAAAATGTTACAACAGGTTCAATGGTGTTAATATACACTTGAGCCATACTCAGCATTTGCCGAGCTTCTCCTGGAAGTTCTTCTGAATTCCTAGATTGGAGTTCGGCAAATACCCGCGAGAGACCAGGCCGCGAAAACAACCCCAAGACCATTTCGATGCCAACATCAGCTTGATAGGCTTCATAGCCTCGTGATCGAAGAAACCCTGTGAGATATGCGGTGGAAGGATAGGGAGTATTGAGTTGGGTGAGCGGAGGAATTATGAGAAGGATGGATGGCTTAGACATGACAGATAACACCTACCATACCTCCATGATCCTAAGCCAGCCGTATTTCACCCTAGAAACGGCAGTTGGGCGCGAAAAAGCTGTGCAAGGGATTTATGTGCATAGGGAATTGTAAAAACTTGCGGTCACCTTCTGGGTGATGAGAGCTTTTTACAATTCTCTAGGTGCATGAAGAACGTGTGCAGACTTTCGTGATCCAACTACCATTTCTAGGTTCAACTACCGCACGGACGATCTTGCCAGAACTACCTAGCAACCTAGGAAGTTCAAAATTTTCTCAGGAATGGAAGTACAGGAGGGGTAGGGAATCGAATCACATGGAGAATTTGATCTGCAATTTTTCGGATCAGATCAGTTTTTCGGTTTACACTTAAAATCACCACACCTTGATAAGCCAGGAGCCTCTCAAAGAGATAGCTGATTTCTTGATTGGCATAACCATTATGACTATCCTTGACTTTGGTTCGTTTGCCAAATAACGCATCGGCTTCATCAAACAATAACAGGGGCCCGCTTGAGTCAGCGGCCTTGAGGACCCGAGCCAGATTTTTTTCGGTTTTCCCAATATAGCGATGGATCAGTTCGGACGTATCGATCACAAACAGACTACTTTGCAATTCCCGAGCTAAGGTTTTGGCCGCCATCGTCTTTCCTGTTCCAGAAGGCCCAGAAAAAAGCGCCACAACCCCTTTGCCTTTCGCCAGACGACAGCTCAGGGAAAAGGAGGTGATGGTCTTTTTCCCAACTTTCACTAAATTCTGTAACGCCAATTGCTGACTCGGCGAAAATTGAGTCAGTTGATCGTTGGCAGAGGGTTTGACCCGATAATAACTCCTACCCCTTTCAAGCAAAGGAGAAGACGTGAATGTTCCTTTGGCAGTCATATTCTTCATATCCTGTTAGGTGAATCGCCATCGTTTCTTTTTACTGTCTTCCTCCTGAACATCCACAAGTTCAACCTTGCCCTCTTTGTGCAAGAGACTCAAGATTTCTCCGCAGGTGTGATCCAACTCCACGGTGCCCTTACTGTGCAAACCTGCCCTTCGGGCAATTTCCTCCTGAATAACTCCGGCTCCCCCTTTTTCTGCATCCGGATGTTCCTCCAGCGTATCCAAGACATGCTCTTTCAATTGGTTCATCAGCTCGGCACCTCGTTGATGAAGATTCATGGCTACACCTCCTGCTTTCATGCATGACAATATTTTCTAACCTGAGAAACTCCTCGCTCACAAGATAAAAGAATCATAAATAGCAACGCCCTCGAAAGGATATTCCTTTGAGGGCGCAACGTTAAACACGACTGGGGAAACCCATCGTATGGTGTACCTCTTTGACCTGTTTTCTTTTATTCTTTCAGAAATTTCCGGCTTGAACCACATCTTCCAGACTATTGATATCCAGCCAATGCCCAACCGTATAGAGCACGCGAATAGACACATTCCGTTTGAGCAATTCT
The DNA here is from genome assembly GCA_964555115.1 of uncultured Nitrospiraceae bacterium. Classification (GTDB taxonomy): domain Bacteria; phylum Nitrospirota; class Nitrospiria; order Nitrospirales; family UBA8639; genus CAZKRH01. The sequence goes on from CAZKRH010000025.1 coordinate 11,855, forward strand.
TGATGCAACAGACTGAGTGTTGCTGTTCGATTCTCAGGATCTCGGAGCAAGTCCTCCAATATCCCCTGCACCTGTCGTAGACCATCAGCTGATACTTTAAAAAACCCCATCCAGACACCGTGAATATTTTCCGGCGGCACCTCGTTTCCTAGTTGTTTGAGGTAAATGGGTGTATTAAAAGCCTTGCGAGAGTTGGGAGCTGTGCATTCAGCAAACCCACCTAGACGAGCATAGCTGGATTGCTCTTGCCAATTCGAATCGACAAATAAGACGAAGTCATCTTTTTCCTGACACAGAGCTTGGGGGATATAGGAATTGAATACCACATCGCCATAGGAAATGATGGTGTCCTGATACACCGCCTTACGGGCTTTCAATGCTTCACATAAGGAATACAATTCACCAGTTTCAGCATAAGCATCATTATCTACATAGGTAATATTGGGCAGATTGACCGCTTCTTTTTTATACCCACGCACGACTACAATATCTTTGATCCCGACCGCATTATACGCATCCACAATATGGGATAACAGAGGGGTACCCTGGATAAGCACCATGGTTTTGGGTTTATCTTCTGTCAATTCCCCAAGTTCATCTCCACGAGAAGCCGCCAATACGATCGACGAAACGCCCTCCGCACTTTTGGGCAAATACCGTTTTTCCGCGTCTAACAGTTCCCCGGCCCCTTGAAGGCGAAATATTTCTGAAACAGGCACAATTTTATCTTCAACGGAAAGAAGATTTTCTCTTTCTTTGAGAGTCTTGGCCGTTTTCTGCATAGTGGCCACGGCCGCGCGTAACATGTGGTTGGCCCAAATCACTAAAGAAATCTCCTGCTGCCGAAAGACATCTGTCGGCGTCGCATAATATTTGGTCGGAACAATCACGACGGGGCATCGATTTCCCCATTCTTGTTTGAAGGCTAAGATTTCATCCGGGACAGCCAAAGCGCTATGAATGAGGATGCCATCTGCCCCCGCCTGACGATAGGCTTCTGCTCGGCGCAAGGCTTCGGTGAGTCCCCACCCACAAATAAAAGCCTCGACCCTGGCAATGATACAAAAATCATCATCGGTTTGTGCATCCTTCCCAGCCTTGATTTTTCCAGAAAACTCGTCCATATCCGCCATAGGTTGAGCTTCCCCTTTGAGGAAGCTATTGGTTTTTGGAAAGAGTTTATCTTCAATGCAGACCGCAGCGATTTGCCGTTGTTCGAGCTTGCGTATGAGTCGCTGCATATTGTTGAAGTTGCCATAGCCGGTATCCCCATCCAATAAAATGGGAATCTGGGTGGCATCCGACATAAATTCCAAAATTTCCAACACCTGGGTCCAACTGGCTTCATTATTATCTCGAACGCCAAATTGCGCGGAAATGGACAGACCACTCGCCCAAATCCCTGCAAACCCCGCCTCTTCCACAATTTTGGCACTGAGCCCATTATGCGCTTCACAAATAAATTCCAACTGGTCGGATTGCAGGAGTTGTTTAAATTGTTTGGTTTTTGACACGGTGTTTTCCATCGTTTAGACCTTAGAGGCTTCCTAGAAACATTGGGGGAAAATCCCAAGATTTCTTTCAAATAGGTTTATTTATAATTTTCCCGCAAGAAATTTCATGAACCCTTCTTTGTTTTGAACTGGAGACAGTGTCGGTCGACCCAAATCTTTTCTGGCCCCTTTGCTGATCACAATTTCTAACAAATTCGGCCCGTCATTCTCCTTCATTTGTTGAACTTCTCTCTGAATGTCAGCATTCGTTCGTACCTTGACGACATTTTGATATCCAGCAGAACGAGCGATTTGTAAAAACTCCACATCTAATCCTACCGTAGGTTGACCTCCCACTGAGTCATGCGCTCCATTGTTGAGAATAATATGCAAAAAATTCTTGGGTCGTTGTGAGCCAATAATAGCCAACGCCCCTAAATGCATCAACGCTGCCCCATCTCCATCAAGACACACTACCCCTCGCCCAGGATTGTGCAGAGCTAGCCCTAGTGCAATTTGGGATGCATGCCCCATCCCGCCCACAGTCAAAAAATCTCGGTGATGCCCTTGTTGCTTTTGTGCTCGGGATTCAAATACCTCCCGGGATGGCATACCAGTCGTTGACACGACAATATCATTTTCATTCAAGTGTTCCAGTATCTCTTGAATGGCCTCTTCCCGAGATAGTGGAAAGTCATGCGTGGTCCCCCCCTGCAAGGGATTAGGATGAAAAGTTCCTTTTTTAATGATGAACGCAAATGGCTGATTCCCTTTTTGTGCAATATCTAAGGCCGTTTGTATTTCAGTGTCAGCATTATCCATTTCTGGGCCTAACACCGAATACGGAATTTCCATGGCCTCCAGCATTGGGATCATCACACGACCTTGTTTCTTATGCTGTGGCTCATCGTGAACTCCGGGTTCCCCTCGCCACCCAATGACCAATAACATGGGAATGGCATATACCTCTGGATCCGTCAGTGATAATAAGGGATTGATGACATTCCCCAAACCAGAATTTTGCATATACACCAAGGGAATTTTCCCCGTGGCAAGGTGAAATCCCATAGCCAATCCAATAGCCCCACCCTCATTCGCACTGATAATATGATGATGCTCCTTGGTGTGATCAGAGACATAGGCACAAAAATCCTTCAACAAGGAATCGGGCACCCCCGTAAAAAATTCCACCCCTTGAGACTGCAAACTTTCAAAAAATTGCTTGGGTTCAATCATGCCCCTCTTTCATATCATCTCCAAACCACTAGTATCAAATACACCTAGGTATAAATACACATCTACAGAATATCACATCTATAGATTTTTGATAAAAGTATTTCCAATCCCTTACAGTTAACTCCCAAGTAAAGAGGCAAACGTTCTTGAAGCAATGTCAATCCCTAGCTCTCGGAGGAATTAAAAATTCAATTCCCCTTTCTCAAATTTGGAAAGGACCTCTTCCTTTAGTAAAAATGAACCATTTCAAACCCGCCCCCCACAATTATGGAATAGCATGGAGACAAACTGATGCCGTGTACGACCTATAACAACGTGTCCATTCCCTCATTTATGTACGGAACGGCCTGGAAAAAGGAGGCTACTACCACACTAGTCCAATTAGCCGTCAACGCAGGCTTTCGAGCCATTGATACTGCCAATCAACTGATTCACTATGAGGAGGCTCTGGTAGGGGAAGCTCTTTTGACTTTAGCCACACAGGGAATAGGACGTGAGGCCTTGTTTCTCCAAACGAAGTTTACCTCCGTCGATGGCCAAGACCATCGTACCCCTTACGATGTCACCACCAACCTGGCTACACAGGTCAAACAATCCTTTGAAAGCTCATTGCAACACCTTCATACCGATTACCTTGACTCCTATGTGTTACACGGCCCCTATTCTCGATTTGGGCTCGGTCCCTCGGATTGGGAAGTTTGGAACACGATGGAAGAATTCTATCAGGCGGGACGGACAAAGATGATTGGGATCAGCAACGTGAATGCCAATCAACTTACCACGCTCTGTGAAAAAGCGACGGTTACACCCATGGTCGTCCAAAATCGATGTTATGCGGCGATGGGATGGGATAAGGAGGTAAGGGACCTGTGTCGGACCCACAATATTGTCTATCAAGGGTTTTCTTTATTAACCGCAAACCGGGAGGTATTACAAGACCAGGCTATCGCTAAAATAGCTCAACGATTCAAGACGAGTTCTTTGCAAATCATCTTTCGGTTT
>CAZKRH010000026.1:0-1891 GCA_964555115.1 uncultured Nitrospiraceae bacterium
CCGATTCCAATTCCGATTAAAATCGTCCAAATTAATGACCAAATTCTGTCCTCTGAATTTACCGTATTCACGATAAGGAAAAAAAAGACTGTGTACAGCAGAACATCAGGAATGCCCTGGCTAAGTTTGCACTCAGAAAATACTCCGCTAACAATTACCACCCCTAACCATGCCAAGAAAAACCATCCAAGCCACGGGATCTTGACTCTAAAGTCCCTCATCACCCATGCCCTACTCACCCAAAACAACACAGCAAAGACTAAACACACACTTTTCCCCGCCTCAGTGAGGGGAATACACAAGACCATGAGCAACAACGAACCAAATGTTGCTTGATCTAATTTACGAATCAGGTCAGGACCAACTGGGAAACGAGAAGACAACATAGGGATTGCAAAAACCTAAATTTGGGCAGAGAGATCTGCAATGAAAATTAACATCCTATTTCTTTTAAAGACGGAATTGAATTGGGTATTGTACTTGGGAATTTTGTTTAATTTGTAAAAACTTCGTTTCCATTTTTCAGACACTGTCCGTGAACGTTCAAGTGAGGGGGATTTTGTTGGGGGCCTGTTCCCTCGTTCCGTCATTCCCGCGGTTTCAGGTGGGGATCCAGCATTTCCCGAGAAAACCTGGATTCCCGCCTCCGCGGGAATGACGGAATGAGGATGGATGCCCGCCTCCGAGGGAATGACGGAACGAGGATGGATGCCCGCTACAAACTGCGGGCATGACGATTGGGAAACCATGCTCGGCAACCAATCCAACATTCACCTAACCATGTTTTTCACCTAAAATACAGGTATGTATAGTTTTATTGGTCATAAAAATACAAGGAGGTGGGTTACAAGCCTTTTGAAATAAGATCGTGGAGATGGACCATGCCTACCACTTTCTTTTCGGAGTTGAGAACAGGGAGAACGGAAATAGGTTTTTCCCGTTTTTCCATTTTTTCTAAAGCTCGAAAGGCATTTTCATCTTCCAAGACAAAGTCTGGCTTGGCATTCATAATGGCAGACACGGTTAAAGTAAAAATATCCTTTCCCGATTCCAACACCCGTCGAATATCAAAGTCAGTGACCAACCCCAATAAATGCCCTTGATCATCGACCACGGAAACTGCCCCAGCCCGTTTACTACTAATTTCAAACAGCATCGTCTTACTATTACTCGATATGTGAAGAATGGGATTATCATTCCCTTTTCTCATGATATCGCCAACCGTGAGTAACAATCGTTTTCCTAATTGGCCACCAGGATGAAGGGCGGCAAAGTCAGAAGGTTGAAAATTTCGTAATTTCATGAGGGCCATCGCCAAGGCGTCCCCCACCACCAAAGCAGCTGTGGTACTAGTTGTGGGCGCCATATTTAAAGGACATGCTTCTTCCTGAATGGGCGTGACCAAAACCAAATCAGAATGTTTCGCAACAGAGGAGTCTCTATTTGCTGTAACGGATATCACTTTGGCGCCCAATTTTCGTGCAGCAGGAACAATAGTGACCAGTTCTTCACTTTCCCCAGATTTCCCAACGACAAGGAGGACATCGCCCTTTTGCACAATGCCAATATCCCCATGCATCCCTTCTGTGCCATGCAGAAAAATGGCAGGCGTTCCTGTAGACACCATGGTGGCCGCAATTTTTTGAGCAATAATTCCAGACTTTCCAACACCCGTAAGAATGACCTTGCCAGAACATTGGAACAACAACTGAACAGCCTGTTCAAAATCCGGGCCAATATTGTCCTTAAGATCGACTAGAGCCTGAAGCTCTAACCCAATGACCCGACGCAATTCGCCCAAAATATCCATCAATGATCTTTCTACTCTTCTAGACCCCAGCCTGAATGAGTCTGCTTCCGTTTTTCAATAACACTGTCATCACAAGGTCTT
>CAZKRH010000027.1:0-11111 GCA_964555115.1 uncultured Nitrospiraceae bacterium
CTTCAGAGGTTTGGATGTGTCATAATTCATCCGCCAACCTTCAGTACAACATCGTGCTTCCCTAATCATAAAGGAGGTGGAATGTGGGTCCTACAAAAGTCATCCCCAAAGAGGGTGCCCTCTACGAGGTCAAAACAGGCAAACTGGTTCAAGACGGTCTTCCAACCCGAAAGGAGCAGGAGGCGTATGCTGCACACCATTACATCGCCTTGCCGGTGGTTGATAAAGTGGGGAAGCCTTGGGCTATTGACGGCCAACCGGTGTACTGCTACCGGGGAACACGATATGAGACGGTAGATGATCAGAAAGTCCATTTAACCCGATGTCCTCCTTGCGGAGGGATGGGAATTCGGGATGATGAGACCACGGTGGACTCAGACTGTATACGTTGTGTCCAATGCGGGCATGAGTTTGATACCCGCCTGGAGATGATGGAAACCTGAGTTCTCCGATTACTCCTGTAAATTGGACCGAACTGCTCCCCAAAACAAGGTCTTCCCAGCCTGTAATAAAAAAGTAAAAAATGGGACAGTTTTATTTTCTACCTAGTTTTTGCTACGGTTGCTTTTTATGCCACGTACGGCGCGCATCATTTTGCCGAACTTCCCGCATGATGTCATTCATCGGGGGTATAGAAAAACATAAAGGGGTCGGAAGTTGGCCGCCTATCCGCAGTGCGGCGGCCCCTTAACACTTCTTGTCGCCATCGAAGATCCCAGGGTGATTGCCAAGATTCTTGCCCATCTGGGGTGGCCCACCCGCGCCTCACCCCGGTCACCGGCACGTATCGACGAGTACTTGCAGACTGCCTGATAGCACGCGAAAATTGACCACTTCCGGTTCAGTGCCTGAGCCGACAATCTTCCCTCGGCCTTGTCACCTTCCACAGTGTCACCATCCTTCTCCCCATGGGCTGGTAAGGGCCTTCTCACAGGTTGCCCCCTCATTTGAGACCGCTGGCTGGTGTGATTGACCCCCCGCTGTTTCTTTGATACTTTGCTGTCTAGTCAAAAAGGGCCATTAAAATTCCTATTCCCCAACGTGGCCTTCTTCAATGTTGCGTTTCCCGGTTAACCATTTAAGGAAGGCCACCCTCTTGCGTAGTGGACTGGACTGGACAGGAATGTGGTCGAAGATTGTCAACTGAAGCCAAATTGGGCTCCGTCGACATCTGGTGTTGATACCTGGATCTCTGATAAATCAATGGATTCTAGCCAAGTGAGTGGTCAGTTTACCGTTCATTTGCCATTAAATATGCTAAGATCCAATTAATGTCTATGCCATTCTGTAAGATTGTGACAACTGTGCCACTTTTAATGTGTGTGGAAATAGAGACTGTCTTTTGAACGTAATAATTCTCGAACTACCACTTGATTAGACCTTCGATCGTGGTTATCTAAAAGCTATTCCATTCTGGTATCAACATTCTACAGGTCTTGCCGTTGCGTTGATCCTTGGCTAGAACTTCAAGGAATCGTTCCCTCCTTTGTCAGACAGGGAAAGCTCTGGATGAAGAGGTACATGATCTAATCTGGCCTCCAGATTACCTTTACAGACGAGCAAATCCCAGAGCTCTTTGTTTCTCATGAGACAGTCGATATCGCTGGTTTAGTCCGGAGCTGAATGGCCGGGCAGTCAGAAGGTTGTCGGTTTGTCATGTTGGGCACGAAACAGGAAACCCAAGAAGCGTAACTGGCATTAAGGGGTATTATTTAATTGTAACTATTTCCAACCGCGAACTCCCACCTATTTTTTAGGAAAGGTATCACCTTGCTCAACACCAGGAAAAAGATGAATGTGCTCCATGTTGCGACCCTCAACCGGCCGATTAGACAGGACTTGGGTTACGGTCCTATTGAAACGGTAGTGTATAACCTCGATAAAGGATTGCAGGAATTAGGTCACCGTTCGATTGTGGCCTGTTCAGGTGATTCCCAGGTTGTTGGAGAGCAGTTCACGACCATTGAAAAAAGTTTCAGTGAGTACTGCACTGATCATACCCTCGTGAAGCAGGAACATATGCGTAGCCATCTGATCATGTCACTTCAACGAGCACAAAGGGGTGATATTGATGTCATTCACATGCATGATGCCGATATGGTGGAATATATGTTTAACGGAATGTGTTACAGTCCTGTTCCCATTGTGATGACGCTCCATGTCACGGCAGAAGAACATGAAGGATTCACGCGATGGAATGAAACGCTCACTTCGTCTTCCAGTGCCTATTTTGTCCCGATCAGTGAATTCCAGAGATCGCAGCATCAAGGAATAGTTAACGGGCAGAAGGTGATTCATCATGGTATTGATGTAGAAGACTATCCATTCAAAAGCCATTTCTCTACACAAGACTATTTGTTCTCGATCGGAAGAATTACCCCAGATAAAGGGCAGGATATCGCCATCGAGATTGCGAAAAAAACGGGCTCCCGGCTTATCCTTGCCGGCAATGTCCAGAACAAAGAACAAGACCGTGAATTTTTCAAGAAATTAAAACATTCAATTGATCTTGTGGCTGATGCGGGCCAACCGTTCACGAAAAGCGATTATTATGGACATGTCATGAAGCCTATACTGGATTCTGACAAACAGATCATCTATATCGGAGAAGTGGATAGCGCGCAGAAAAAGCTGTGGTATCAGCATGCTCGGGCGACACTCTTTCCTATTCAATGGGGGGAACCGTTTGGGCTTGTGCTCATTGAATCCATGGCCTGCGGCACACCGGTGCTAGCCTTTTCTAAAGGCTCGGTAACCGAAATTGTCATGCATGGGAAAACGGGATTCGTCGTGGATTCGATCGATCACATGGCTGAGGCGGTGAAAGCTTTACACCTTATTGATCCCGATGACTGTCGCCAGCACGTGAAAAACAATTTCTCAATCGCCAGAATGGCTGGAAAATATTCTGAACTGTATCAGTGGATAGTGGATGAAAGGACGTTATGCCTAGAGACATCCCCGTCAGTAACGGGTCTTTCCTCTTAAACTTTGATTCGGACTATCAGATCCGTGACGTGTATTTTCCTTTTATTGGGCAGGAAAACCATGGAAGCGGACATCCCTTCCTCTTTGGTATTTGGGCGGATGAACAGTATTCGTGTATGGGACCGGAATGGAACAAAGATTTACGCTATCAAAATGAGAGTCTTGTCACGAAGGTCTTGCTGGAAAATCAGGCCTTGGGTTTGGTACTTCGATGTTCAGATGTGGTGGATTTTGAATTAAACATCTACATCAAAAAAATTGAGGTGCAAAACCTTCGAGATCAACCCCGCCAAGTCCGGCTCTTTTTCAGTCATGACTTTAACCTGTATGGCAATGACATCGGGGGCACCGCATATTTCGATCCCCGGAGCTGTTCGATTATTCATTACAAAAATCACCGATATTTCCTGATGAGTTGTTGGGCACATGACCAATGGGGTGTGCAACATTTTGCCTGCGGAACAAAAGACACTTCAGGAAGTCTGGAGACCATTCAAGGGATAGTGAGCGGAGAACTGAGCGGGGAAGCTTCTGCATGGGGCTCGCCTCATTCCACCATTGGCATGTGGTTAGAATTGCCCGCCAAGGGAACAACCACTGCATATTATTGGATCGCGGCGGGCATGACGTATCCCGAAGTCGATAAGCTCAATTTGGAAGTTCACACAACCACGCCAGAAGAATTCCTCACGCGCTCGTCGAAATACTGGAAAACATGGATACATAAAGATGGGATGAAGCTTCAAGGCTTGCCGGAATTCATAACCGACGTGTTTAACCGAAGCCTACTGATCTTACGAACACAAATTGACAACCACGGTGCCATCATTGCCGCGAATGATTCGGATATTATGCGTTTTGGAAAAGATACGTATTCATATATGTGGGGGCGGGATGGGGCTTTTGTGGCGGCCGCATTATCCAAGGCCGGGTACTCGCATGTGTGTATGAAATATTTTGATTTTTGCGCCCGTGTGTTATCGGAAGAAGGCTATTTATTCCAGCATTATAATCCAGACGGATCCCTTGCCAGTAATTGGCATTCCTGGTTAGTCGCTGGCCAAGAGGTCCTTCCCATTCAGGAAGACTCAACCGCCTTGACCCTTTGGGCCCTGTGGATACATTACAAGAGTTTAGAGGATGTCGAATTTATTCGGCATCTCTACAACCCACTCATTAAAAAAGCGGCAGACTTTTTAGTCAGGTACCGGGACCTTCAAACCTTATTGCCGTTACCGTCCTATGATCTTTGGGAAGAGCGTTACGCCCTGCATACCTATACGGTGGCATCGGTGATCGCCGGTCTCCGGGCCGCAGCGAATTTTGCGAAACTCTTTCAGGATCCCTCCCTGGCTGTACAATATGATTCCGTGGCCGATGAAATGACGGAGGGAGTGAGGCACCACCTTTACCATGACGGCCTCAAACGATTTGCCCGTTCGGGTTCCAGAATAGAGGGGGGCTATCAACTTGATGAAGTCATTGATATCAGTTTGTTAAGCCTGGCCACTCTTGGAGTTTTGAAACCCCAAGATCTTCGAATGATTGCAACAGCCAAGGCTGTGCGTGAGGAGCTATGGCTACACACTTCTGTTGAAGGTTGTGCCAGGTACCAAGGTGATGTCTATCAGCGTGCGGAGGATAGTCCCCAAGACATCCCCGGAAACCCATGGTTTATCTCAACGCTGTGGTTGGCAGAGTACTGTATCGATCAAGCAGAGAATCAGCAGCAGCTTCAAGCCGCTCTGCCTTATATTGAATGGTGCGGAAAAAATGCGCTTCCTTCCGGTGTGCTTGCCGAACAGATCCATCCCGTCAACGGTTCACCTCTTTGTGTTTCCCCTCTTACTTGGAGTCATTCCGCTTTTGTCTGGACTGTTCTGCGATACCAAGAAAAGTTTAAGACGTTAAAGAATATTAGCACTTAAAAAGGCACAGTAGATTCCGTCGTTTAAAGATATCCACGCAAGATTTAGAGTGTAAGATGCTAGTATTGAAAACCAGGAAATCTCTTTCTATTCTTGAAGTATCAACCTCCTATTCTTGAAGTATCAACCTCGTAGGGTCAAAAAACTCGAACTCGTTGTTTCTCTAGGATTTACCTCACCACCTCAGCACTCCCCTCCCACTTGTCTCTCCCCTCCCCGATCCCCCACACCAAAAGGAACCTCATCATGCCCAAGTAGAGGAGCAATGGAGTAGAAAACCTTACTCGCCTATATTACAAGAACGGTAGACCAAGAACTGTTGTTGTGGAACGAATACCTGGTGGCGGAGAACCGCATTTTGCGGAACCAAATCACGAGACGAGTGTGGCTCACTGACGGCGAACGTACCACGCTGGCTGCACTTGGTAAACGCCTGGGGAAAAAGGCTCTGGCGGAAGTGATGTCGGTGGTCAACCCTGAGACGATGCTGGCTTGGCACCGAAAGCTCATCGCGAGAAAGTTTGACGGCTCCACGCACCGTGAACAGGTCGATGAGGGTGGCTTGCCTTAACACGAGAATATGGGGAAGGTGAGAACCGTTTAGGATTCAGTCCCGGTGCTGAGGGCGCTCATGCCGCGGTATTTATCGTAGCGGGTTTGAATGAGCTTGTCGGCGGGGATATTTTTTAATTCGCGTAAGCGAAGGTCGATGGCCTGTTGCACATTTTGCAGGGTTTGTTCTTTATCTCGGTGGGCGCCACCAAAGGGTTCTGGAATCACACCATCAATCACGCCGAGTTTCAGGAGTTCTTCTCCACTCATTTTCAGTGCTGCCGCAGCTTCGGGGGCTTTCGTGGGTTCATTCCATAAAATCGCGGCACATCCTTCGGGGGAAATGACTGAATAAATGGATTGTTCCAGCATCAACACGCAGTCTGCCACTCCTAACGCCAAGGCTCCTCCACTGCCCCCCTCTCCAATAATCACGGCGATAATGGGGACTCGTAATCGGGACATGACCATCAGATTGCGCGCGATCGCTTCAGATTGTCCTCGTTCCTCTGCGCCCACCCCTGGATAGGCTCCTGGTGTATCAATAAAGGTGAGGATCGGTCGCTGAAATTTTTCAGCTAATTTCATGAGCCGGAGTGCTTTTCGATATCCTTCAGGATTGGGCATGCCAAAATTTCGTTTCATTCGGTTTTTGAGGCCCTTGCCTTTTTCATGCCCAATGACACAAATCGACTGCTCTCCCAAGGTTGCCAATCCCCCTACGATGGATGGGTCATCTCCATACAATCGATCTCCGTGGAGTTCAATCACATTTTTGCACAAGGCCCTGAGATAATCGGTGGTGGAGGGGCGTTCAGGATGGCGAGCAATCAGCGTGCGTTGCCAGGGAGTAATGGAGGAATAAATATCATGTTCTAATTGTGCTCGTTGGGCGGTCAACATGCGGAGGAGGCGTTCAACCGATTTTTTCGGCTTTCTGGCTTTTGCCATTCGTTGGATTTTTTCAATCCGTTCTTGAAGGTCTTTGATCGGTTTTTCGAATTCTAAATATTCTGCCATAGGCTTCACCACATGACGGGGGTGGCAATCAATGCAAGGTCACCGATTGTTCCCCAAGCACACGTTCTACTTCACAGACAAATTCTTCCGTCGGAAGAATGGAGAGGGGTAGTGCCGATGTTTTGGCTTCCAACTGAGCGGGCAATTCAAAAGTCAAGTAAATGGCTGTGGGGCCAGGATGTCGTTTCATGACGTCCTGCAATTCTAACAGAGTAGATGATATACCAGTTTGATCAATCATGCGAATAGAAACATGTTTGACCGTTTTCGCTTGTTGTTCCAGAAGAGGGTGTATCTGAGTGGCTTTAATCCGACATCCTGTTTCCATCTTATCCACGGTTCCCGTGACATGGAGAACGGCATCGGCGATGAGGGATTCTGAACATGATTTAAATAGTTCTGGAAAAACAATCACTTCGACGAGCCCGTGCAAGTCTTCTAACTGGAGATACGCCATCCGATCGCCTTTTTTGGTCATCATGGATTTGATCGATCCCATAACTCCACAGAGTTTGACTTCTTTTCCTTCCTTGACCTCTGACAGGGTGGCGGTGGAATGGGTAGCCATTCGCCGAACCGCATTGGCATATCGAGTGAGTGGATGGGCCGTGATATAAAATCCTGTGAGTTCTCGTTCAAATTTCAGGCGTTGCTCTTCTGACCATTCAGGAATCGTGGGATAGGTGCGTTCGGGTTGGGCAGGTTTCCCCGGGTCTTCGGTCGAGGTGCCCATGGCATCAAAGAGGCTGGTTTGTCCTAAGGCCCGCTCTCGTTGAATAGCGTTGGCTTCTTCCAGGGCTTGATCCATGATGGCGGTGAGTTGGGAGCGAAACACCCCCAGCGAATCAAAGGCTCCCACTTTGATGAGGCCTTCCATCACCCGCTTATTGGCTTTTTGTAAATCTATTCGCTCACAAAAATCATGAAACGAGGAAAAGGCCCCTTTCTCGTCGCGGCTGGCCAGTATGGAGTCAACCGCCCCACCTCCTACATTTTTAATGGCGGCTAATCCAAAGCGTACTCCCTTTTCGGTGACCGTAAAGTTTTTGTGACTTTCATTCACATCTGGCGGGAGAATGGAAATATTCAGTTCTCGGCATTCGGTAAAATACCCGACCATTTTATCATTGTTGCCCATTTCACTGGTGAGCAAGGCTGCCATGAATTCGTTGGGGTAATGGGCTTTGAGATAGCCGGTTTGATAGGTGACGAGGGCATAAGCTGCTGAATGGGATTTGTTAAATCCGTACCCTGCGAAATAGGCCATTTGATCAAATATTTTTTCCGCTTGTTTTTCATTGTATTGATTCTTTTTCGCCCCTTCCATAAACAAGGCTTTTTGTTTGGCCATTTCCTCATGTTTCTTTTTCCCCATGGCTCGACGAAGCAGGTCCGCTTGGCCCAAACTAAATCCCGCCAGCAGATTGGCAATGGCCATCACCTGTTCTTGATAGACGATGACACCATAGGTTTCTTTCAGGATGCTTTCCAGGTCTTGTGGTTCATAGACCACCTTGGATGGGTCTCGTTTGCGTTTGATGAAATCATCCACCATGCCGCTTTCTAAGGGGCCTGGGCGATACAACGCCAAGATGGCGATGAGATCCTCAAAACACTCGGGCTTAATGCGAATCAATAGATTGCGCATTCCGGAACTTTCCAATTGGAAAATTCCGGTGGTTCGCCCGTTACTGAGGAGTTTAAAGGTTGCGGGGTCATTGGCGGGAATGTGGTCAATGTCTAACTGTTTCTCAGCGGACTGAGTCGCATTGACCATGGTGACCGCATGATGAATCATGGTCAGGGTTTTCAGGCCTAGGAAATCAAATTTGACGAGGCCAACTTTTTCAATATCGGTCATGGAATATTGAGTGACAATTTCGTCGTTGCTCGTTTTATAGAGGGGCACATGTTCCATGAGGGGTTCTTGGGAAATCACGACACCGGCGGCATGGGTTGAGGCATGGCGAGCCAACCCTTCCAAAGACATGGCGGTATCCATGACTTCTTTGATACGGGGATCGGTATCGATCAATTCTTGTAACTTAGGTTCCAGAGCCAACGCTTCTTTTAATGTGATATTGAGTTGGGTCGGCACTAATTTGGCGACCCGATCCACTTCGGCGTAGGGGATGTCCATGACCCTTCCCACATCCCGGATGGCGGCTTTGGCCCCTAAGGTTCCAAAAGTAATAATTTGCGAGACATGGTCTTTCCCATATTTGTCGATCACATAGTTGATCACTTCTCCACGGCGATCCTGACAAAAGTCCATATCAATGTCCGGCATGGTCACCCGTTCAGGGTTCAAGAATCGTTCAAAGAGTAAATTGTAGGAGAGTGGATCAATGTTAGTAATGAATAAGCTGTAGGCGACTAAGCTTCCGGCTGCCGAGCCACGGCCTGGTCCGACGGGAATGCCACGAGACCGGGCAAACTTAATGATGTCCCAGACAATGAGAAAGTATCCGGCGTAGCCCATCGTGATGAGCACGTCCAACTCGGCCTTGAGTCGTTTTTCGTACGTTTCTTGGGGGATTCCTGTCGGGCGATGACGGAGTCGTTTCGCTAACCCTTCTTCCGCCACATTTTGCAAAAAACTTTCGCGGGTAAATCCTTCCGGGACTTGATAATGGGGAAGGAAAGACGTGTCAAAGGACAGTTTCAGATCACATTGTTCGGCTATTTTGCAGGTATTGAGCACCGCATCGGGAAGTTCTACAAAATCCGCGACCATTTCTTCTGTCGATTTCACATACAATTGGTCAGTATCAAACTTCATCCGATTGGCATCTTTTAACGTTTTGCCCGTTTGTAGGCAGAGCATGATTTCGTGAGGTTTCGCATCCCGTTTGTTGAGATAGTGGCAATCGTTGGTGCCGGCGAGTGGGATGCCCAGTTTTTTGTGGATTTCCACGATCCCGTGATTGGCGATCCGTTGTTTGTCTAATCCATTGGCTTGCACTTCTAGGTAGTAGTGATCTTTCCCAAAGATTTCTCGGTATTCACCGGCTGTTTGAATGGCCTTCTCCATATTGTTTTGTCCAATGAGATAAGGAACTTCGCCACTCAGACACCCGGATAAGGCAATGATGCCTTCGTGGTGTTCGGCCAGCAGTTCTTTATCCATTCGGGGTTTATAGTAAAACCCTTCTAAATAGGCCTTGCTGGAAAGCTTGATGAGATTTTGATAGCCAACCCTATTCGTGGCTAGCAGGATCAGGTGGTAATAATCATTGTGGGCCAGGAGGCTTTCCCGTTGGGTGCGATGCCCCGGAGCCATATAGGCCTCACAGCCGATAATAGGCTTGACGCCTCGGGCATGGGCTTTTTGATAAAAATCAATGGCTCCAAACATGTTGCCATGATCGGTCATGGCCACAGCAGGTTGGCCAAATTCATGGACCTTATTCAACAGGGGATTGAGCTGGTTTGCTCCATCCAAGAGGCTATACTGGGTATGCAGATGAAGATGAACAAATTGGGATGCCACAGATGGTGTCCTTACATGTCGATTCAATGAATGAGGATGATGATTGTTCCCAGGATTAGATGAATTTGAGATTAGGTGGTAGAGGACAACGGATGGAACCGTGTGAAATTCCAGGCCTCTGAAGTATAAAAATTGTAAACGGGACCTAGGCTGAAGTCAACGTCGGGTAATTGTAAAAAGTTGTGAAAAAACAAGAGAATAGGAACAAACCCGGTTGCGGATGGGGGAAAAATTTTGAGAGAAAGAAAGGCTCATCCCCGCAAAGATTTGGAATGAGCCTTTCTCAAGATTTGCAATTATTTTCCACCCAAGCTCAATTCATACAACAGAGCTTTCCACCCATCTGTTTCAGAGATAAACCCTTTCGGTTGGACCACTGGCAGCATACCGGTCCCTGGAATTTTCCCTGTTTGTCCCATGCTGCCATTTTTGAGGACCCACATGAGTTCCCCGGGTTTGCGGAGGTTTTTAAATTTCGGATTGGTGAAGTTTCGCGGTTGGATGGGGAGATTTTTGGCTGCACTGCCATCTCCTTTTCCCTCAGGACCATGGCAACTCACACACCCTCCCCTCCCCAGGAAAATTTTCTTGCCTTCTGCCAAAATTTCTGGAGTGGCTTCAAAAGGGGATTTCATCTTCCGAGCAGCGACCCGTTCTCCTGGTGGCACACGGGGTATCCGGATATCGTATTCACCACCTGCTTGTCCATATCCAGCCGGGTTAACAGCCCATGCGGGCGTGCCCAAAATGCTGATCGCCATGATAGCGCAAAAACTGAGTCCAAGAACATGTTTCACGATCCAAATCCTCCTCAACGAAAAAGTGAACAAATTGGCTTTTCATCTAGATGAATGGGATACAGCCACACGACCTCTGTAGGAAAAGGGAGCGGTCGTTGAATTTTTTGAGGACTCGAAGAGCTTGCCATAAAAAAACCTCCAAGTCCTGAATTCCCTGGGAGGTTAGGGTGCAAATTTTTTCCCTCGTATGATGTCAAAAATTTTACCATCCCACTATCTGGTCCAGCAATGTTCTTATGGAAATTCCTTAGACAGGATGTTGAAACAGTGCACCGGCGGCGTTTCTAATGAGCTGTCTCTCGTGGCTTGTTGCTGGTCGCTCGTATTTCA
>CAZKRH010000028.1:0-7934 GCA_964555115.1 uncultured Nitrospiraceae bacterium
TGCCAACATCGGCGCCCTCGCTGATGACAGCGGCAATCAGATCCTGGAGATTTTCCACCACGGTAGGATCTGGATGATGATTGGGAAATCGCCCATCTAACTCGCAATACAACCCCGTGACCCGGCAGCCCAATTGTTCCAGAGCTTGTTTGGCCACTAAGCTAGCGGCTCCATTCCCACAATCAATCACGACATGCAGTGAGGAACCATCCACGCCGGCAAAATGTTTTTGAAGAAATTCCAGATAGTGAGGAATAATCAAAGAGGTGGTCAGGGTTCCAGCCCCTGAGGAAAATTTCCTGGAGTCCACAATAGATTTTAACTCTTGAATATCAGGTCCATGTAAGGCGTCCTTCCCAATACAAGACTTAAACCCGTTGTATTCAGCAGAATTATGACTTCCCGTAATCATCACACCCCCATCTACCTGGAGGTGAAATAAGGAAAAATAAAGTAAGGGGGTCGCACAAATTCCCAGATCGACGACATCGAGCCCACCAGCCAGAAGCCCTGTCACAAACCGCTCATGTAATTCCGGGGACGTTAATCTTCCGTCTCGTCCCACTGTCACGACCACACAATTCCGACGAGTAGCCAAGGTGGCATAGGCCCGACCTATCGATTCGGCCACGTCCATGGTTAAGTCTTTTCCCACAATGCCGCGAATATCATATTCTCGGAAAATGCTCATATTGGTAATCTCCCCACCTTACGATGCAGATCCCCTTTTTTCCTGCCATAATCATCGTGAAATCGAACAATATCATCCTCTCCTAAATACGGACCATTTTGAACCTCGATAATTTCCAGAGGCAGCGTACCGAAGTTTTCCAAACGGTGTTTGGCTTGGATAGGAATATCCACACTTTGCCCCATTCGCAAGGAAAAAACCTTGCTCCCCAGGGTTACCCGTGCAGTTCCTTTTATCACCACCCAATGCTCTCGACGTTGGAAGTGTTTTTGTAGAGATAATCGCCCCTTTGGGCGAACAACCACACGTTTGACTTTATATCCTTCGCCTTCTTCAATCACGGTATAGGACCCCCAAGGTCTGTACACCGTCACATGTTCAAGATGAACCGATGACCCTTTACGCTTCAAGACACCGACGAGATCCTTGACCTCCTGAGAGCGAGATTTTGGGCACACCAAGGTCGCATCAGGAGTGTCGACCACCACCATGTCCGATAACCCAATAGCAGCGATAAGACGTTGGCCTCCATATAAAATAGAATTATGACAATCCACACCGATAACATTTCCCGTCCTGACATTTCCCTGTTTATCCACCGGGGAGACTTCATTCAGGCTGGCCCAACTACCCACATCCGACCAAGGGAAACTTACCGGAATGACAGCCGCCTTGGCGGACTGTTCCATAATCCCATGGTCAATGGACACAGCCTTCAGTTTTTTGTACTGACGAAGAAGGCTGTGTTCATCTTTCTGAGCATACAACATATCTTCCACCTTGGATAACCCACGAAATAAGGCTGGTTCATGTTGGGACAGTGCCTCTAAGACCGTTTCCACCTTCCATAAAAAAATTCCAGAATTCCATAGAAACTTCCCCTGGCGGACATACTCTTGGGCTTTGGCGAGAGTAGGTTTCTCAATAAATCGTGTGACCTTATACCCAGTTAAACCCTTCTGAGTCCCTAAAGGTTTACGGACAGCCGGTTGGATATATCCATATCCCGTTTCTGCTCTGGTTGGACGAATCCCAAATGTCACCAAGTGGCCCGCTTCGGCTAATGTGACTCCGAACGAAACAGCTTGGGTAAATTTGGCCACGTTTGGAATAATATGATCTGCGGGAAGGGTGAGCATCACGGCGTGAGGATCACGCCGGGACAAACACAGAGCTGCTAACCCAATGGCAGGGGCCGTATTCCGACCAATCGGTTCCAGAATAAAATTTCGGACAATGTCACCGCGCACGTTTTCTAATTGGAGCTGTAAGGATTCAGCCTGAACCGGATTTGTCACCACACAAATCCGGGAAGGTGGAACGGACTTCAAGACCCGCCGGACCGTTTGTTGAATGAGGGTCCCCCCCCCACTGATTTGCAGCAGTTGTTTAGGGAACCGCTCTCGGCTTAGTGGCCAAAAACGAGTGCCGCTGCCGCCGGCTAAAATCACTGCATACAAATGAGGAGACATGTAATTATGTTTCTGCCAAACCTTTACAATGTCGCTGAAGGTCTAACTTGAGCAGCTACGATCATATCTGCCACTTCCCGAACGGCACCCTCACCACCTTTGCAGCGACAAATATAGTGGGATGCCAACTTGGCTTCTTTCCTGCCATCAGCTGGGGTGGCCGAAAAACCGACAGCCTGTAACGTCGGAATATCGTTTAAGTCATCACCCATGTACGCAACATTTTCAAGGGTGAACCCATAGGGTTGTATAATTTCTTGCAATCGTTTTAATTTATTCATGACCCCCTGATGAATTTCAGAAATTTTTAATTTTTTCCCGCGAGCCGCAACAATTTTTGAGTTTTCCTGGGTCAGAATAACGATAAGAATGCCTGCATTCCGAAGACAGGTGATTCCCATCCCATCATGAACATGAAATCGTTTAATTTCCTCACCTGAATTTCCAATATACATTCCCCCGTCAGTGAGCACCCCATCCACGTCGGTCCCAAACACTCGAATGGATTGCAGAATTTTTCTTTTTTGAACAGAAGATAAGGGTTTTTTAGGAATCGAAGCGTTTGGGAGAGTCACCGGAATACGAATATCCTTTAATAGCAGCTCACACAGTGATTTTGGGGAACGTCAGATAATTAGATTAAATCACATCTTCCCCCTTATGGAAAGGATGGCCTTATAAATTTTTATCATGTCTTTTCCACAGACCATTCGTGTCGTAAGGGATAAAGAGCCTGAAAACATTTACTATGTTGGCTGCATAGCTTATGATATTCTTTTTCAAATCCTGGTTAAAATCCTTGATAGCCATTCTTGATCGATACATTTTCAGGGAACTCCTCTCCCCCTTTTTTCTTAGCCTCTTTGCCCTCTCATTCATTATGTTTACCAAGGAGATGCTTCGCCTTGTTGAACTCTTAGTCATCAAAGGGGTAGGGCTCTACGCCTTGGTGAAAATTATTGCCCATCTGATGCCCTCATTTTTGGTCCTGACCCTACCCATGGCTTGTTTAATTGCCTCAATCACGGCCTTTAGCCGATTGTCTTTCGATAAGGAACTAGTGGCCCTTCGAGCAGCTGGAATGAGCCTCTTACGAATCTCGGTTCCCGTAATGGTCTTTTCTGTGTTGGTCTTTCTGCTCACGCTTCTCTTATCTCAATGGGGCCAACCCTGGACGAATCTCTCCTTAAAAAAATTGGCGCTCAGTTTGATCGAGGATCGCTTGTCGTTAGCCCTAGACCATGGAGTGTTCAATGAACCCGTGCCCAATTTATTGATTTATATTCCTGAACCGAATCAGTCTCATGAAATTCGTGGCGTGTTTATTTCCGATAAACGAAACAAAGACAAGCCCTTAATCATCACTGCTGACACTTTTCGGGTCCTGAATAACCCCAAACACACTCAACTTGGGCTTCGATTATTTAATGGACATATCCATCAAGCTCCAGAAGCCATTGATGAATACCACCAAGTAGCGTTTTCTACCTACGATCTAAAAACCACGATGGCGGATCCAATCCAAGCAACGATTCCCAACCGTCCGACTTTTCCTGACATGATGAAAAAACTTGAAGAAACCCAATGGAGGGACTCTGGGACCTTGAGGAGGTTGATGGAATATTACAAAGATTGGGCCTTTCCCATTGCCTCCCTGCTCTTGGGCATTCTCGGCATTCCGGTTGGAATTGCCTCGAATCGATCAAGCCGAATGGGTGGATTTGTCATCGGAATTTTGGTCATTGTTCTATACTACTTACTCAATGTGGTAGGAGAGTTTTTGGTCACCACCTTATTTTTACATCCCTTTGCCGGGGCATGGCTTCCCAATTTCGTGCTCCTTGTTGCCACGTGCATTCTCTTTTACCAGAAAAGTCGTGCCTAGCATGGGGATTCTGTTTCGGTATATCTTATGGCAATATTTAAAAATTCTGATCCTTTGCCAAATTGGGTTGACCACTGTCTATTTAGTGATCGATTTCTTTGAAAAGCTTCGGAAATTTTTAAAATACGATGCGGAATTCATTGCCATGTTGACCTACTTTTATTTTAAAATTCCAGAGATTTCCTTTAAACTTGCCCCTTTGGCGGGTCTCATGGCCACTCTCTTGACCATAGGCCTACTGAGCAAAAACCAAGAGATTACCGCCATGCGCAGTTGCGGATGGAGCTTTTTTCAAATCACCTCGCCCTTTTTGCTTTCGGGAGTGGGCATAACTTTTCTTCTTTTTTCTTTCACGGCCGTAATTATCCCAGTGGCCAATGATAGGGCCGAGTTTACGAAAATCGTGAAAATCGAGGGAAAACCGAGGCCTCAAGCCTTCACCGCGACGAATCTTTGGTTACGCATTCGTGATAACACCATTCTTCATATAGAGAAAGTGAGTCCAGATGGGGCTACGCTACACAATGTTCATCTTTATGGCCTAACCCATGACTTTAAGCTGAACCTACTTATCCATGCAGAGGAAGCCCAGTTCTCCAACGGACAATGGATCCTTCATTCCCTTCTTACACGTGAACTCTCCCCAACGGGACAAGTCATCGCTCACCACGAGAAGACCTCCTCCCTTGACCTTTCCTTAACACCCGACGATCTTGAACACTGGGCTTCCTTCAAACCCGACCACATGACCTTACAAGAACTCCGGAAATATATGAATCGCCTACAAGAGGAAGGTCATAGTATTACGAGACTGTTGACAGACTATTGGGGTCGTATTTCTTTTGCGTTTGCCACCTTAATTTTGACTTTAATTGGGGTCGCCGTTGGATTTTTACGACTAGAAAGAAGAGGCACCAGTATGGCAAAAGGAATAGGACAAGCCTTAGCCATTGGCCTGTTATTTTGGACGACCCACTCGGTGGGAATCGCTCTGGGAAGAAGTGGTGCCCTGGTCCCTCTGTTAGCAGGATGGATTGCCTGTATTATGTTTTTTGCGGTGAGTTTGAATTTATTGTTAAAAGTTAGGCTCTAATGCCAATCGGAAGGATCCAACCAAGGGTATGGGGATTCAATATTTCTGAACTCCTAATTTGAAAATGATGTCCAAATTTTCTGACTCACCCTACTCACTTCGAGAATTAGCCGAGGCCATTAACGCTGACATCATTGGCTCAGAAGAGACAGCCATATCTGGCGCCTCCAATTTTGCGCATGCCCAAAAAACTGACTTGGTTTTCGTAGCGGAAGATCGGTCTTTGCCGGCAGCCAAGGCTTCCCAAGCCGGGGCCTTTCTTTTAGCGAAACCCTGCCACGAATTAAACCGGCCACAACTGATCACCCCACATCCTCAGCTGTCCTTTATCCATCTGATTGAGGTTTTCTTCACTCAGCATCCAGCCTTTGAGGGAATTGACCCTTCATGTAGACAAGGCCAGAATGTGACCATGGGTAATCAATGTGCCATTGGCCCATTCGTATCCATTGGCAATGGGGTCACGATTGGAGAACACGTCAGGCTCTATTCCAGCGTCGTGTTGGAGGACAACGTGGTCATTGGTGATCATACTATTCTCTTTCCCAATGTCACTGTTTTACAACGCTGCGTCATTGGATCTCGGGTCATCATTCATAGTGGTGCCGTGATAGGAAGTGATGGTTTTGGATACATTCAACACGAAGGAACACATCGAAAAATTCCTCAACTTGGGAATGTCATTATTGAAAACGATGTCGAATTAGGAGCCAACGTGACCATAGACCGAGCTACATTTGGACATACCACGGTGAAACAAGGCACGAAAATCGATAATCAAGTCCAGATCGCCCATAATGTTACGATTGAAGAAAACTGTATGGTGATTGCCCAAGTTGGAATTGCTGGCAGTACCCACATTGGGCAAAATGTCATGATTGGAGGGCAGGCAGGACTCGTCGATCATTTGACCATCGGCAAAAATGCCAAAATCGCGGCTGGCGCCGGTATCATGGGAAACGTGGAGGAGGGAAAGATTATGGCTGGGCTACCTGCGTTTGAACGACACACGTGGCTCAAAAGTCAGGCGTTACTGAAGAAACTCCCTGAACTCAAACAACGCCTTCAGGAATTGGAAAAACGAGTCAAGGAATTGGAAAATCCTGAGCCTGGCCCATCTGATTAACTTTGCTAAACTCCCCTCATAGGCAGATCAGTTTCTATTTTTTTGTGGGCCGACGTGGGGGATCAATAATTCCACGCCACGCAAAGAGTTTCCCCCAAAAGAAACCGGACCACGGTAACGTAAAGGCCGCCATATAGTCCAAGGATCCAGTACTAAAACTCCATCCCGACAACCCAAACAGAAACGCCATGCCAAACAGATACCCCCAAGGAACCAAACTTCGACCTGGATGATTGAGTTCCACTTCACCTGCCTGTTTCTTCATTCGTTGGACACTTCGTTGTCCACCCAGTTTCAGCCGAGAAGCAAAAAATTCTGGATGATCACGAAGTAAATATTTATGGTACTTACTCTGTCCCCATCCCAAAATAATACCAACAACAATCAATCCTGAACTTTGAGCAAACGTATATACATCGTAGGTCCCAATGATTAATTGATACAGTAACGCCAGCACTCCAATGACAATGGAGAACATCCCCAATAAGCCAGATGGAAATAATATATGTCGGCGAACATACTCCTTAGCCCGTTCACCCTCTCCTTCCTTCCGCTTAATCGTGATAACTTTTGCCATAGCCAGAATTCTCGGAATGTAAGACTTACAGAACAGAGCCGTCAGTTACGTTCTTCCTGCGAAAATGAATCACTCGAGTGAGCGTCCTCAGGCACAGAGTAAGACCCAGACGTCCAGGCGGCTAAATCCATAATTTGACACCGCCTAGAACAAAAGGGGCGAAAGGGATTCCCTGCTCTGCGCGTTTCTTTGCGACAAATAGGACACGGAAACATAGGCCTTGATATTACCAAAATATCGCAAGAAATTTAAATGAATGGTTGGATTTTTTATTCAAGTCCTGAAAACCATTCCGATCATTCCGCTAGCATGTGAGTGCAAAATACCTTCACCTTGCAATTAGATCAATAGCAAGGTAACGTAGAAAAGTAAATTATTTGAATATAGGAAACTCTCTATTGTAGAGTGTGTCCGCGAGCTATTCCATGAAATTTTTCAAAGCGGAGCTGCAGATCGAAGTCTCTGACACTATCACCGAAGAGGAGGTTCGGACCTACCTACACAAAAACCTACTCACGGTGAATGGATTACCCATTGGAAAAACCAAAAACCAGGTAATGGTTTCCCTACAAAAGGTCGAGATGAGTAACCCCAGAAAAATTCGCCGCTCATTGATCCCAGAAGAAAGAAGACTGAGAGAGAGGAGATTGCGAAATCGATGAAAAACGTCCAAGTTGTTTTTAATATTCAGGTTCCTGATCATGTATCTGAACATGAAGTGAGTTCTCGATTAAATCAGGTTATTGGTTCTTTGATGGCGGAGGAATTTGGGTTAGAAAGTACAGGAAAAGAATCACATCTAGGGCTTGATGATATGGGATTTGGTGACCCTCAGGGCCCCAAAGGACATGCCTAACAGAAGAGCAAGACGAAAGAATTCCTTAGAACACGCTTACTCCTACCTCCTAATTCTTAGTAATTTCATCTAGTCTTTCTGCTGTTCCAATGTACAGATCGTCTATTCACGTATTGCAAACACTCAACTAACTTTGATAGATCACCTGCATCTATAGTTTTTTGGCAATATTGTTTACCAAAGGAATTGTCATGGCACCAAACCTGGCTTCCCCTTCTTCGAATCAATCGATGA
>CAZKRH010000029.1:0-7327 GCA_964555115.1 uncultured Nitrospiraceae bacterium
GGCAGGTTTGAGAGGGACGAGTTCCTGGATGGAATGAAAAAGTTCTTGTGATAGATGATGATCCTATTTCACGGAAAAAACTCTGTCGAATACTCCAAAGGCTCGGCATAGAACAGGTTGAAGAATCTCAAACGGGAGAGGAAGCTATCCCTCAAATAAAAGAAACCGGCTTTGATATAATCATGGTAGATTGGTACATGCCTGGCATGACGGGGTTAGAGCTCTTGCAAACCCTCAGGGCTGAGGAAAGCACCAAACAGACTTCAGTCTTTATAGTCACCACGGAAGGGCGGCAAGCGCAAATCATTTCTGCGATTCAAGCAGGGGCCACCGGGTATATTATGAAGCCATTTTCCCAAGAGAACATTAAACAAAAACTCAGTCCATTTCTTCCCGAAACATCGGAATCACAAGACTCGGATGAAGACACGGAAGAGCATCCAAGTGCATCCCCACTTATGGCACAAGAGAGTCATTCTTAGAGTATATGAAATAGTGTTCGAAACCGTATCATCTACCCCAATGTCAATGTCCTATCGTTGACCCTCCTCCTTTTCAACTCTATCGAGGGAAAAAGCTCAGCCATTCTGCGTTTCCCATACCATTCCGGCTCCGGTTACCCTCACATAACCTCCTGAAACATCGACTTCTCTATTCCCATCAACACAATCAACCATTAACTCACATTTTTTCTATATCCCATTCAGGCGATACGCCTCCCATCCAAACAGCTCTTTCTCAGGAAAGGACAAAAGAAGAAGTCTTCCATTGCAGGAATCTTCCTAAAATCCATGAAGGTGCGCCTTTGTCTTTCTCATTCTTTCATATGGGTGAAGGATAAAAACCTCCTGTACAATCCACAAATATACAATTATATCGATAAAATTTTCTCAGGTATCTCCGCTAAAGAATACATAAGGGGGACTCGGTCCAAAACCATTGATTGGGCGCGAAATGATAAGAAAGAAGGAGGGCCATATGAGCTTGACAGGAATTACACCAAACGTCACAACTGAACTTAACAATTTACTGGGGAAAACGGCTTTTCAAATTAGCAAAAACAAAGAAAGTACCATCGAAAAAACCCGGCCTCAACAATTGGACAAATTGCAAGCTGAATCCCTGACCGTGAACATATCCAAACAGGCCCAGGAACTCTCTAATTTGTCCAATTCGCAAAGCCTTTTTAGTAAAACCTAGCACCAAACCGACATTCGTCAATTCATTCAATATTTCGAGCTACGTTCAAGATTCCCCCCTGGGTTTCCACCCTGCCCAGGGGGAGACCATCCCCTTCATGCCGATATCCTAAGTCCTTGACCATTCCCAATTAGGTCATTTTCTCTTTTTGCAAAAATGGCTAAAAATGAAAAACCCTCTCCTGGCTATAAAATTTCCCCTGGCATTAACCGAAAAAGAAATACGACTAGTTATTTACTACTACACTTCAAGGGATTATTGCCTGTGAGGAGAATCAACAATGAATAAACGAGAAGATTTAATTGATCGACGTCTTTATGAAACGCGGGGAGTGGTCATTAAAGATCAGGATATGGGCCGTCCCCTTTCTCGTGATCGAAAAGGTACTATCCAAGACCAATTCAACAAGAAATACGGGAATGGGTGGGAACTGGCAGCGGAACACCAAGGTGCCATGGTAGAGAACTATCAAAACGACTTATGGTCGAATGGACACATTCTTATTTTCAAACGGCGCCGACAACTGAGAGACGAGTGATTCCTCACACCAACTTTCATTCAGATCGTGTAGGCCTCAGATATAGCAACGGAAACAATCCATCCTTTTCATTTTACTTCCGTTCAGCTCAAGGGTTGCCTTGAGTTTTTGCCACTTTTGCCCATGAATCCCGAAGCGCAACCGTCCGATTAAAGACTAATTGTGTATCTGAAGAATCAACCGAGTCGACACAAAAATAACCCTGCCGTTCAAACTGAAAACGTTCTCCCGGCTGAGCAGAACTGAGGCTGGGCTCAACTCTACACCCGGACAATTCCACCAAAGAATCGGGATTCAAACCGGCCCGATCGTCTTCCCCATCTTTTCCCATACCGGGATGAGGGTCAGAAAATAAATAATCGTACAGTCGCACGGTCGCATTCACAGCCTGAGGTGCCGAGACCCAATGCAATGTCCCTTTCACTTTCCGTCCAGCTTGAGGCAATCCACGTTTGGTTTCTGGATCATAGGTACAATGCACTTCCATGATCTCCCCAGACGCTTCGTCCTTGATAACACTGACACATTTGATGATATAGGCATACCGGAGTCGAACCTCTTGACCAGGAGTCAGCCGGAAAAACTTTTTGGGAGGAATCTCACGAAAGTCATCTTGTTCAATGTAGATTTCTCGTGAAAAGGGAATCTGCCGAGTCCCCATTTCCCAACTTTCTGGATTATTCACCGCCTCAAGGGTTTCCACCTGTCCCTCAGGATAATTGTCGATGATCACTCGCAATGGGCGAAGAACAGCCATCACCCGTGGAGCTCGTTTATTCAAATCCTCTCGAATACAATACTCCAGCAAACTCATCTCCACCACGCTATCGCGTTTGGCCACTCCAATATTCGCACAAAACTTCCTGATGGATTCAGGCGTATATCCCCGCCGCCGCAATCCCATGAGTGTCGGAAGCCGTGGATCATCCCATCCACTGACATCTCCTCCCTCAACTAATTCTAATAATTTCCGTTTACTGAGCACAGTGTAATTGAGATTTAAACGAGCAAATTCAATTTGGCGAGAATGACACTCCACTTCGCATTGGTCCAACACCCAATCATAAAGGGGACGATGGTCTTCAAATTCCAAGGTACAAAGGGAATGGGTCACTCCTTCAATCGAATCGGAAAGCGGGTGAGCAAAATCATACGTGGGGTACAGAGCCCAGGTTTCACCCGTCCGATGGTGGGCCACCCGCCGAATTCGATAGAGAGTGGGATCACGCATATTGATATTCGGGGAACTCATATCAATTTTGGCCCGAAGGACATGGGTACCTTCCTCCAAGGCTCCAGCTCGCATGGATTCAAATAACTCTACATTTTCTTGCGTGGCACGATGGCGATAGGGACTCTCCCGTCCTGGCTCGGTTAAGGTTCCACGATAGTGACGAATCTCTTCCGCGGATAGACTATCAACATACGCCTTCCCCTTGTGAATCAACTGCAGCGCATAATGAAATAATCGCTCGAAATAATCAGAGGCATAATGCCGATGATCACCCCAGTCAAATCCTAACCACCGAACATCCGATTGAATAGATTCCACATATTCCAAATTTTCCTTACTGGGATTCGTATCATCAAATCGCAAATGACACACGGAACCTGGATTTTCTTCAGCAATTCCAAAATTCAGACACATCGATTTGGCATGACCAATATGGAGATATCCATTAGGTTCAGGAGGAAAGCGTGTCACCACCTGGCCCCCATGCTTACCCGCTTGAATATCTTGGGCAATAATTTCTCGAATAAAATCCCGATTAGAAGAATCCGACTCTGTCACAACTATTCAACTCCTTCCCACCCACCACCACATAGAATAACAGGGTTCATCCCCTGCCAACAGGAAAAACGACTATGGGGTCATAGCAAATTCTCCAGTCCCTTGCAACGAAAACTCCCTTGATATCTAGACTAAAACTGATTTCCGAGAAGTCATGGCTACCAAGTTGCCCTGAAGCCATCCCTCCACCACCAAGCCCAATCATTTCTCGAGCGTTCACGCAGAGACCACCCATGGTCTCCTTATTTACGCCAATCTTAAAACAGAAACAGCGTCAGGGAAATTAATACGACGAGGGTATGGTGCAAGAAAGGGTGTTTCTAGGAAACGAATAGAAGACAGTGAGGAGATGACACAGGACTAAGCCACCAAGATTCCTTCTGGCAATGCCGTTTGCAATTGATCAGGCAATATCGTCAAGGCATCCAACAGGGCAATGGAACATTGCTCCTTGGTTAACCCTTCGGCATGGGTTAAATCGGCACCAGATAAATTGGTTTCAGTTAAGTTGGCGTGAAAAAGATTGCTGCGGACCAAGTCCGCCCCTTGGAGATTGGCTTTAAATAATTCTGCACGCTGCAAATTCGCTCGGCCAAAATTACAGTCACCTAAATACGCTTTCGTAAAATTGGCTTGCCGGGCATCAACTTGGCGAAGATTCGCATTGAGCAATTTAGCCCCAACAAACTCTGCACCCTTGAGATTTGCATTGGCTAAATTCGCATTTTGTAAGTTTCCCTCCCCAACACAGGCAGAGGACAGAGACGCAAAGCTGAGGTCGGCATCTTGAAGATTGGCCTTTGCCAAGATGGCCTGTTGGAGATTGGCCCGCGTCAAACAAGCCTCTCGAAGATCAGCTCCCCCTAGTTGGGCACACCAAAGATTGGCTCCCTCTAACTCAGATTTAACCAACTTGGCTTTTACTAAAATGGCATGAGGGAGAGACGCTTCACGTAATTCGGCAAAACCAAAATGGGCTCGAGAACAATCGGCTCCCTGAAAATTGGCTTTATTTAACAGTGCTTCCTGGAAATCCACTTCTGCAAGATTGGCATCTTGAAAATTTACCCCAATTAAACATGCCCGGTAGAGATTCGCACCACTCAAATCAGGACGTACATTGGGTTCTCGTATCCGCCATTTATTCCAGGCAATAGTACCCGATCGAAGAATTTCAAGATGTTCCAGATTTGCCATAAGGTTTTAAGTACTAAAAATCAACAACAGAAAATGGTCACCAACGGACCTCTACTTCACATACTGGAGATTAAAACTCAGCACTACGACGCAATATGTGCTCAAGTGCATGAGGAACCTTCTTTTATTCTATCTCTCCTATCGGTAGTTTCTGTCTACTTTCTAAATCGAAATTGCTAATGAAAAAATTCTAATGGTTATCAAAAGAATATCTTCTGATTAAATTCAACAAACATCGAATAAGATAATTCCCTACTTTAGAAATTCCAGAAAATTATTGTCCGCCTGTACCTTGGAATTGCCCTGCCCCCATAATGCCCCTCAAACCCACTCAACTGGTTACTCTGTAGACAATCTGCCTACCATGGCAACACCACCAAGCATTCACCCCATTTTTATTTATGAGGTCTTGAGCCAAACACCTTCAAAAATGGGGAAAATGTCATAAGGGATTCTTCTGACTCATACCACCGAACTGGCACTTTCTTTGCTTCTTGAACTTCATGGAGAGAGATAGACAGGGAAAGATCCAGTGGTCAAATAGAACCCCAACTCTGTCTTAGAGAACTATGAATCTCAAG
The DNA here is from genome assembly GCA_964555115.1 of uncultured Nitrospiraceae bacterium. Classification (GTDB taxonomy): domain Bacteria; phylum Nitrospirota; class Nitrospiria; order Nitrospirales; family UBA8639; genus CAZKRH01. Next base: position 5,309 of record CAZKRH010000029.1, read on the forward strand.
CGAAAGGAAAGAACATGAACCTGGAACCTTTCCTTGCATCGTTTTTGGAACATGCCAACGGGAGAGAATTTTGCGATGCCTGCTTGGCTAAGCAGATGGCCAAAACAGAAAGCACAGACGTGAAGCGACAGCACATTAGTTCAGCAGCATGGACCTTGGCAGAATCAAGTGAATTTCACCGATCACTGGGAAAATGCACTGGGTGCAAAGAAGTCCATTTAGTCACACGATCTTGTTAATAATGCCCCAGCAGCAAGGCTGTATCTATGGAAAATATGGGACTTGTCGCTCGTCTCTAGTTGCTAGGGAAAAAGAACAAGTTCCTAAAATACTGGCGACCAGTGACGAGCAACAAAAGACAAACAAGAAACGCACCTGGGGCCTTTTTTACCGATCGATTTTAGGTGGGAGGCCAAAGCCAGGCCGCACCTCGGACTCCACTGGAATCCCCATGTTTCGGTCGAAGAAGTTTGGTCTCCACTTCATCCGAGAACACCCAATTCGCCCATAGGCGGGGAACATGATGATACAGTCGATCCAGATTGGAGAGCCCTCCACCCAACACAATACATTCTGGATCAAACACATTAATCACCGCAGCCAAACCACGAGCTAACCGATGTTCATACCGAGCAAAAACCTCTTCGGCATCCGAACACCCCTGAGAGGCCAGGGCGTTAATTTCTTGAGGAGAACAATCCTTCCCAGAAAGATGATAAAACTCCCGCTGCAAACCAGGACCAGACAGGACCGTTTCCAGGCACCCAGTTTTTCCACAATAACACGGCAATCCTACCGACTCACTGGAATCAGGCCAAGGGATTGGATTATGTCCCCATTCTCCCGCAATGGCATTGGGGCCCTCAATCAAATGCCCATTCCAACACAACCCTCCCCCGACTCCAGTTCCCAAAATGACTCCAAAAACCGACCGCACCCCCGCAGCGGCTCCATCCCTCGCTTCAGAAATTGTAAAACAATCCGCATCATTCGCCAGCCGAACAGAGCGCGACAACACATGAGACAAATCCTGCTGCAGGGGTTGCCCAATCAACCACACGGAATTGGCATTTTTGACCAACCCAGATGTCCGAGACATGGCCCCAGGAATGCCCACACCCACATGAGCCGAGATCGAAAACTCTTGTTCAATATCCTCAACCAACTGGCCAAGCGTACGAAGGGTAGCCTGGTAATCTCCACGAGGGCTTTCGATTCGACGCCTCGTCAATTCCTGACCAGCCGGGTCAAGCAATATGGCCTCGATCTTTGTCCCTCCAAGATCAATACCAATTCGCATAAGGCTTCTTCACCCTTTTCTTTGACAGACCCAAAAAGATGCTCAAGCCAAACAGGAAACCTGTGCCACTATAAAGTCTACTGAAAAATGCCATTCCTCACCACCCAAGACCTTGTCCCAGCCATAAGAAAGTTTTTCAATTAGTCAACATTTGTCGTTCCTACACAACCCGAAAGCATGCCAAACCTCATGAAACCCAACAATCCTCACATTCAGTTGGAAATTTTTCGCCACATCGGGCAGGCCGTCTGGGCCATCCAAGAATGCGAAGTGACCCTGACCCAATACCTCCGTAAACATCAGGCCATTCCTCTGAATTCTAATCGTAGAAATATGAAAAAGTATCTTAAAAAGATTCAAGAACTCGGGATCTTTTCAACCCAACTGCATAAAAGAATTGAGCAAATGCTCGAAGACCAGCAATGGCTCATCCATGGGGTGGCAGGAGAGGTATCCAAAGACTTTAATGGGGGAAGTAGAGTGCCTCACCTATTACAAAGAATTTCTGCTCTGACCAAGGAAGCTCAAAATTTAACAAAAGACATAACAGAAAAACTGGCGAAACACACGTAACATCCATATTAAAAAAGTGGATTTCCTAAAACTGTTAGTTTTTTCTCTTTTAGAGAGCCAACTATTCGCCTTTTTTCCCTGTTAGTCGCTATTTTAATTTGGAAGGATTGCGGAAATTTCGAAAGATGAACAGTTGGATGGTATGG
>CAZKRH010000030.1:0-4384 GCA_964555115.1 uncultured Nitrospiraceae bacterium
TGAAACTCTTTGCAAGCTTCCAGATAGGGTTTGAGATGGTGCTGTTCAAAATAGCGTCGGTCCCAGGAGTTGGGAGAGAGACAAAACTGCTGGTTGGGGGGAATTAAGTAGGCATAGGCTTCCATCGTCGATCCCAGCGTCGTCGAGACAGTAATTTCTTGGCGAATATAAAGATCATCCTCAAATTGATCCAGTAGTTCCAGCGATTCTTGGCCAACATTCACATAGAGGCATCCAGTGGTGTGTTCCCCAGGGGCAGCGATCATTCCTGGATAGATACGATTCTTGAGAAGAAAACGAGCAAACTCTTGAGCAATGGCAGGGATCGTGGAAAAAGATTTCCCTGTGACCATGGCCATGACATCGGGAATTTCTAAGGTTCCATATGTGAAAATCTTTGCCATTTACCTAAAGGGCCATATGAGTATTAGATCTTTTCCTGGGAATGAATCGTTAAAATGGAAACTTCTGGGGGTACGAGAAATCGGATAGGAATAATGCTTGTTCCCAAACCTGAAGAAACAAACATGTGACGCCCATTTTCCTCAATATGTCCAATGGCAAAACGTTCTCCATGTTCAGAAGGGACAATAGGTCTCCCCACTCCAGGAATATATACCTGTCCCCCATGGGTATGGCCTGCAATGGTTAATGTGACGTTGTTGGGAAGGAGAGGAAAAATATCAGGATTATGGGTTATGACCATTATAGGGTCTAATTCTGGAATTTGATGGAGGGCTTTATCAATATCGTGAGGCCCTTTCCAATAGTCACTAATTCCGGCAAGCCAAAACTTACACTTCTCTTTTTGGATGGCCACCGACTTATCTTCAAGTACCATGATTCCTTCAGATTCCAGTGCTTTTTGTACCCGTGGAGCATCAAACCACCAATCATGATTTCCCAAAACCGCGTACACTCCCAATGGGGCCTTGAGAGAAGAAAGAACTTTGGTAATCACTTCAGGGGGAACGAAAGTTCCACCTACGACACCATGAATAACATAATCGCCAGCAAGGAGGATAAGATCGGAGTTGCTGTTGGCAGTGAGCTGAATAACTTTTCTTAAATTGTCTACTCCGTTGAACGGAGACCCCACATGTAAATCTGAAAGAATGGTAATTCGAATATGATTACAAGTCGATGGCCATGAAGGTAAAACGATTTCATGATTTTTATTGTGAAGGCTTGAAGGCTCGAACCAAAACGACCAACCCAGGAAACACGAAATGAGGGTTAAGCAGACAAGCGTTATTTTGGTCCACTTCATTTAAAAACCCTCATACTTTACAAGGCCTTTCTGCGTGGCCGAGCAGTGCAGACGATTCCGGGGTTTTACGGCGAGCACTGTTTGAGCGTGGCGAGTTGCGCAGCCGCCGGAGTCGTTGAACCGCGCTGGGAACCCATAGGGCCACGACAAGGCGAAAATGGTTTTGGCTCCTTTTGCCAAAACAAAAGGAGCCATTTAAATCCTCTCAATTAAATCTACATAATCTGGTTTGGGGTCAATGAGGAAACTCATGGCAAACCGGATCTGGTCACGGGTGCCGAGTAACACTAAGACATCCTCCGGTTCAAGGGTGATCGTGTGAAGTGAGTCAGAATATGTAGTGCCCGTTCGAGTTAGGGCAATGACCGAAGCTCCTGTCCGTTGTCGAATGGCCAAGTCGGCAATGGTTCGGCCCAGGGCAGGTGAATCTTCTTCGATTCGACAGGTTTCCACTTCCACATTTGTCAGCGTACCAGCTCGTAAATGATGGGCCAATTCTGGCAACTCTCCTCGTCGAAAGAGTTGATATCCCTCACGCCGGACTTGTTCCGCTTTTTCTATGATGACGTCACGGGAGAGTTTGTAGGTTTGGAGGACCAATGAAAAAATCTCAATAGAGGTTTCAAATTCTTCTGGGACAACCTCATTGGCTCCCAGCTCTTGTAATTCCTCGAATTCTTTGAGATAGCGTGTCCGAACGACGATGTGGAGTGAGGGGTTGAGTTCTCGAGCCAATTGCACCATGCGTCTGGCACCGAACGGATCAGAGGTAGCCACGACCAGCACTTTGGCCAAGTCAATTTGCACCTTTCGCAACACCGTGTGGTTTGTGGCATCCCCATAGAGGATAGGGATACCTGTTCCCACTTCTTGTTTCACGACGTCCCCGCGGATGTCGAGGACGACAAAGGGAATTTCTACGTCTTGCAACACTCGAGCGAGATTTCTCCCATTTAATCCATAACCAACAATGATCACATGATCTTTGATTTTTAAAGGAGGGGTTTCCTCATGTGGGGTCATTCGTCCGGGAATCCAATGATGGAGTCGTTGGAACGCTTCCGTCCGGCGTGCCAATCGTGGAGCCCATTGAATGAGAAACGGGGTGATAATCATCGATATGACGGATACCGCTAAGAACACATTGTAGGCTTGTCGATCGAGAAGCCCATTATCCTGTCCCACCTGAGCGAGGATAAAGGCAAACTCTCCCACTTGGGCTAGTGCGACTCCGGCAAGAATGGCTGATCGAAAGGGTGCTCCTGTGATGAAGACGGCCACCGCGGCCGTAATGAATTTTCCCCCTAACACGGCAAGGATTAAGACAATGATCAGGATCGGATATTCCAGCAGTACCCGAAGATCCATCAACATGCCGATCGACACGAAAAAGAGGCTATTGAAACTATCTCGAAAGGGCAGGACTTCAGCCAAAGCCTGGTGACTGTATTCCGACTCCGAAATTAACAGCCCGGCGATAAATGCTCCTAAAGCAATGGACAATCCTACCAATGAGGTGAGCCAAGCCGTGCCAAGTCCTAATACGACAATGGTGAGTAAAAACAACTCACGACTTCTGGTTTTAACTATATGTTCAAGGAGCCAGGGTACGGCTACCCGTGCACCGATGACGATCAGTATCACGACACCAGCTGATAGAAGAAGGGTAAAGAGAATTTCCATGGTGCCTTCGGATTCTTTTCCTCCTAGCAAAGGCGTCATGAGCATCATGGCTACTACGGCCAGATCTTGAAAAATAAGTATTCCAATAGTGGATCGACCGTGAAGGGTGTCGTTTTCTCGGCGTTCAGCTAAAGATTTGAGCACAATGGCTGTGCTGCTCAGGGATAGGAGTAGGCCCCAAAATAAAGCTTCTTGAAAGGTGAGCCCAACAAAAAATCCACCTATCAGAGTCAGACACACGACCCCAAGAAGTTGAACGGGACCTCCAAGGAGAAAAAGGTTTCGGGAGGTTCGGATTTGGGCGAGGGAAAATTCCATCCCGATCGTAAACAGAAGAAGTATAACCCCAATTTCCGCTAGAACATGTACCTGCTCGATATCCGAAATCAGATTGAGCCCATAGGGGCCGACTAATGTGCCGGCCACAAGAAATCCTGCGATTGAGGGCAAATGGAGTTTTTGAAAGAGGAAGACGACCCCAATCGACACTGAAAAAATCACTAAAATGTCACGAAGTACTTCAAGCTCGTCCATCAGTCTTCCTCAATGAGAACGCCACTGGCGACTTTTTTCAACGGTCCCTTTCATCCTTCTTGAGGGCGAAGTAACCCACTGTCCTACTATACTGGAGTAGGGAGATGAGTCAAACCGTTCTTTTTCTGAGTTAATGTCCGCTCCATTCAAATGAAAGAGGTGCGGGCGGGAGCTTGTCTTCCTTCTCGTTTTATTCTCGAGAAGGAAGTTGGGGCAGGTATTGGGGTTTACAGTGAGGTCGCTTGGCCTTGCATGAAGAACTTAAAACACAGAAGGCTTACGGATTCACGAGATCCTGAAAGAGCCAGGGGGCTTCTTGTTTTCGTCGATTTTCGTACGAGGTAATATCAGCTTCATATTGAAGGGTGAGGGCAATCGCATCTAATCCCTCCAACAAGCATCTTTTCCGAAACGGATCAATAGTAAACGCGTACTGTTTCCTATCTGGAGTCGTGATGGATTGAGTGGGAAGGTCAATAGTCAATTTATATCCTTGTGTGCTGAGGACGGCGTCAAATAATTCTTGGACTTCTCCAACTTGAAGCGTCATAGGCAAAATCCCGTTTTGAAAACAGTTATTGTAAAAGATGTCCGCAAAACTTGGGGCAATGATCGCTCGAATGCCATAGTCTAACAAGGCCCATGGGGCATGTTCCCGAGATGAGCCACATCCAAAATTGTCACGGGTGAGCAAGATGGTCGCTCCATCATATTGGGATTGATTCATAAAAAAATCTGGATTTGGGGATCCATCTGCTTGTTGCTGCCAATCGGCAAACAAACCTTCCTTTAAACCGGTGCGGTGAATGGTTTTTAAGTATTGCTTGGGAATGATTTGGTCGGTATCGACATCGACCCGGTCAAGCGGAGCAACAATACCCGTCAAAGTTGTAAACG
>CAZKRH010000031.1:0-1848 GCA_964555115.1 uncultured Nitrospiraceae bacterium
GGTGAGCGAGTTCACTGAACTTTCGGGAATATGGTGATCGAACTTGATGGAGAAAATTGTAAGGGGTAAGGTAATGAGGAGCAGCGAGGGACATCTGGACTGTAACTTCTGACCCTTGAATAAACCCGAAAGTCCAGTGAACACACTCATATCAATTTCGCCATTTATCTACCAACGAGAATGTGTTTTTTCATTGGCGGGAACATACAAATTAGTAGCACGATGCTGCCGAAGGAGCTGCAATGATTGAGCAAACCAATTCGACTTTGGGGAAACAGGGTGTTGGTGGAGACACTTCTGCCCCAGTACCATCGGCCACGATTTTACTCGTGGATGATGAAAAGCTTGCCCGCATGGTCACTCGGAAACGACTGGAACGGCTGGGCCATCGTATTCTTGAAGCGGAACATGGGAAGCAAGCCCTAGACATGCTTGAGGAACATGGCGTCGATCTTATTATCTCGGACTGGATGATGCCGGAAATGGACGGGCCGACCTTTTGCGAAGCCGTCAAAGCGCATGAAAAATTTCGGTCAATCCCCATCATATTGATGACTGCGTTGGACCAACCTGCGCAAATTGCCGAAGGGTTGCAGCGAGGGGCGGATGACTTTTTAACTAAGGCCGCGTCCGATCAGGAAGTAACAGCCCGTGTCAATGCGGGGCTGCGCACAGGTCGATTGATTGGCGATCTTGAAAATTCCTATACCGTCATTGCGGAAAAACAAAGTGAGATGGAAGCTGAGGTGAAGTGTGCGACACAGTTTGTGACCTCCTTGCTTCCCAAGGCCGGCGAGGTAGCTCCTGGTGTTCAGATGGATTGGGAATTCATTCCATCCCTGGGCTTAGGTGGCGATTTGTTTCAAGTCACACGGTGGGGTGACGATTACCTTGGGATGGCCATTTTGGACATGTCCGGGCATGGGATTGGGCCTGCCCTGCGGGCCGTGTCATTGTCCCTGACGTTTCGGGCGGAACATATGGCGCAAACCCATCCCACCTATGATCCGGGTGAAATCGTGGCCTCCCTCAATAAGGAAAATCCTCTGACCGACGATGGAGAGTATTTCACCATTTGGATCGGAGCGCTGCATTTGCCAACTCGCCGGCTTCGGTACGCGTCCGCCGGGCATCCTGCCGTGGTGCTGACACGAAATGGGCAACCCATGCAGCAAATTGGTGCAAAGACCTGGCCCATTGGATTCGGGATCGAGGAAGTGTACGTCAGTGAGGAAATCTCTTTGGTGCCTGGTGATCGATTGTATATGTTCAGCGACGGGATCTATGAAGTCTTCTCTCCAGACGAAGAGTTGTGGGATCGCAAGGGGTTTGATTGTGCCTGTCAAACCATTCATACCAAGCCCTTAAAAAAAGGTTTGCAATGGGTGGTTCAACAAGCCAAAGCCTGGCAACGCCAAGAAACCTTTGGCGATGACGTGGCGCTGGTTGGCCTTGAAATATTGTCGTAACGACAGTGAGTAATAAGGTGCGTTGCAGAAATACGTAGGACAAATCCGAAATTCGAATATCGAAATACGAAACACATTCAAATGACCAAATTCAAAATCACCAAAACGTGGGGAGGCAGTTGATACGACCTTGAAGATCGAACGTACGAATGTGTCCGCTCTGCCGGCATAATTTGTTTCGGATTTCAATATTCGGATTTCGAATTTAGGGCAATAGGGAGGAATAAAGCGCTGGGAATGAAAGGCATCTTTGCTTTTCTCCTCACTCCTCACTGTCCCTTTGAACCTATCTGCGCCATAAACAGTAGGTGAATTCGAACCATTTAAGATTAGGATCTCCAAATCCGAAATTCGAATATCGAAATCCGAAACACATTCA
>CAZKRH010000032.1:0-1698 GCA_964555115.1 uncultured Nitrospiraceae bacterium
AGAGCAGTTTCTCGAAGGATCACAATCTCAACACGCCGATTTAAGGCTCGGCCTTCAGCCGTGAGATTGGACGAGACGGGTCGTTCACCCCCAAAACCAGTCGCAGAAAATCGATCAGAAGCTAAATGGTTTTCATTGATAAAATACCGAACCATAGCCGTAGCCCGTGATGCAGACAGTTCCCAATTGGAAGGATACTGTGGTGTTTGAATCGGTATCGCATCCGTATGTCCTTCTATACTAATCAAGTTGGGAAGGTTTTTAACCAGGGCCGCAATCAAATCCAGGATTTCTTTGACTTGTGGTTTCATCACGGCTGAACCACTTTCAAATAACACTTCATCCTTAATTTGAATTGTGACTCCCCGCGGGGTGTTTTCAACTGACATTTCATCCGATGACAGTTCGTTGGCCTCTACCGCATTGGCGACTCTGAGAAACACTTGAAAGTCATTCGGCTGTTTATTGAGTTTGACGTCCATAGCCGAACGAGTTTGATTCATGGGAAGTTCAACGATGGACATTTGCCCCATCGGTTTTTTATTGCTGAATGCCGAAACCATGGATTCACTCAGTACACGATATTTGCCTTCATTAACGGATGAGACAGCGTACATCACGACAAAAAAAGCAAAGAGGAGGGTAATAAAATCAGCATAGGACACCAACCATCGTTCATGGTTTTCATGCTCTTCATGTTTTTTCTTTCTTGACATGGGAACACAACATTCAGAATGTGAAGGAAAAAAGAGATGGTTACTCAGTTGCTCGATCTTTTTCAGGAAGATATCCGCTCAGCTTTTCTTCAATCATTCGAGGATTTTCTCCTTGCCCGAGAGCCACTAATCCTTCAATAATCATATTACGAGTGGTGACCATTTCTTTGGCCTTCATCTTTATTTTCCCACCAAATGGGAGAAAAAACAGATTGGCCGCTCCCACACCATACACCGTCGCCACGAAGGCGACCGCAATCCCACCACCTAACGCCGACGGGTCAGCCAGGTTTTCCATGACGTGAATCAAGCCCAAGACCGCTCCCAAAATCCCAACCGTGGGACAATATCCGCCAAAGGAATCCCAGACTTTTCCGGCTAAGATATATTCTTCATCAAACGTGTCAACTTCCACTTCCAAGATTTCCCGAATTTTGGGAGGCTCCGTCCCATCCACCACTAACTGCAAGCCCTTTGCGAGAAGAGGATCCTCGACAGTCTTGATTTTCCCCTCCAAGGCAAGAAGGCCTTGCTTCCGACTGAGGTTGGAGAGTTCGACCAACTCGGCTATTAATCCTTTCATATCCTGTGCCTGATTAAAAAACACCATTTTCAGAGAGGTCATGGCCTTCAAAAAAACAGGCAGAGGAAACTGGAGCATAACCGCTCCCACTGTTCCCCCCATGACGATGATGAACGCGGTGGCTTGGACAATCGATCCCAAATGTCCACCTTCCAGCAGCATACCGCCAACGACGGACCCAACAGCGAGAACGATCCCCAGTAAGGAAAGAATATCCATAGTGTTCTAGTTCACCCTTAAAATGAAAATTTTTCTTGACCTAAGACACGATTTAAATCCAGGAAGATCAAGAGGCGATTATCAACCATTTCCACACCTTTATAAAAATCAGATGCTCCTTGTTTGCTACTTGAAGGAGGTTCGACGAGGCTAGCAGGAATGCGCAGTACCTCGGACACG
>CAZKRH010000033.1:0-5042 GCA_964555115.1 uncultured Nitrospiraceae bacterium
AAGGGGAATTTTCCTTTCTCCCCGTTATCATAAAACCCCGGCTCCGAATAATCTCGGAGCCGGGGTTTTTCTTTGTGCGAAAACAAACGTTGTGCTTCACCAATCCCTATTGTCATTGTCGTCATTCCTGCGTAGGCAGGAATCCAGAGCACCGGCTCTCTACGCCAAAGCAACCTCCAGGATGCCCACACCCTTTATGACGGGAAGGTTTCCAACAAAGAAACCTCCATGCAGGCATTCTTGGTCAGACGAGAGACTTCAAAAATCAGGTTAACTCCTGGGTGTCCATGCTCTGGTTCCCTGTTCCCCGCCTCCGCGAGGACAGGCTTCACAGGGATGACGGCGAAAAGCAGTACGACCTCATGTCAAAAAAAGGCTTTTTGGCCAGGCACCTTCAGTCCGACTCCCCTCCAACCCCCCTCGACCAAAATTGCGATTGATCCAATGAAAAGGATGGCGCAGGCTGTTGGTTTCCTTCCTTGGAAACACCTCCTCCCGTCATACCCGCTGGTGTTAGGTGGATCCATCTTAATTCTTCAACAAAAGGCTAATACGGATAGATTCCGGATCATACAGAATATTTGGTTCGAGATATAGGAATTTTGTAGGGTAGGCATCGCCCCATAGACGCGAATTCCTGACATACCGGAGCCTCTTTTTGTCGTCATTCCGGCGAAAGCCGGAATCCAGTCACACGATGGTTTCATATAAGTCCTGCCAACTCGGATTCATCTTTTCGATCACTGCCAATTTCCACACTCGTTTCCATTCTTTCATTTGCTTCTCCCGCTAAAGGGCCGATTCCATGGTTGTGTGCAGTTCGTACCACACGAGACGATGGATGCGATAACGTTTTGTAAATCCTTCTACCAGATCATTCCTGTGGTCCCAGACCCTTTTGACCAGATCTGACGCCACCCCGACATACAGGGTCCCGTTCCTTTTGCTCGTGAGGATGTACACAGCGGGCTGCTTGTTCATGGTTGGTTACACGTTCCCCTGGATTCCTGCTTTCGCAGGAATGACCACAGAATGGCTTCGGCAGTCTCACTCCACTGAATTTATGACTGATCCGATTTGCCTAGGCAGCTGCAGATTTACTGTGTGAGGGGAATGCCCTCAATTAACGCATTAGAGTTGGGGGGTGGGGTAATGGTGGCGAAGGGTTGGGCATCCTGAAGCAGTTCCCCAATGGTAATAATTTGATCACCATTGCGATCCGCTCTGCCAAGCAATCCTGCCCATAATCGTGCTGGATCAGAAAGACCTTCCCGTTCTCGAAGTTGAATGAGCTTTCCAGGAGAGGAACTACTGGGTGTGGAGATCCCGCTAGCCCATTTGATTCTGGGGTTCACTCGGTGGGGCCCTTTGGTGTTCCCTTGGTTCAGGACCGTGATAGGGGTGTTCAAAAACAGCAAGGTGGTTTTATTGGGTAGTTGAGATAAAAACTTTTGAAGGACCCGAAGGGAGATTAACCCCTTAGTCGAACGCGCAGGAGTGCCTTCATACGGCACCAAGTAGACTTCACCGTTTTGGGGTTTGGCAATCGCTTGCCCGGCGAAATACACAAGAAGAATTGAGTCTTCTTGTAATTGAGGCATGGCCCAGGAAAAGAGCACTTCTTCAATGTCGGTTTTGGTCGCGTGATCATTGCGCAGAATACGAATATGCTGTTGAGGAAATGATCCTGTAATCAAGAGGGCATCGACCAGAGCGTTCGCGTTGGTTGTGTTTTTTTTTGGCATATGACGCCATGGATCTCGGTACGAATCCAGCCCAATGATAATGGCATAGTAGGGGGAAGAGTCAGAGGGCGTAGGATTAATTTTTGAATTGTATTGTCCTCCCGGAGCCTTGCCTCTTGGTCTCTTCTTGTGACTCCTAGTGGCGGTAGATTGTCCCGGTTGAATGGCGGCCAGAATATTATGCGATCCAATTGAACGGCCATTGGCATCTTTGACAGAAACAATGAGTTTGCCACGAGCCTCTTGGTTAATGTCTGGCATAATCCCACGTATTTCTGTGGTGGTGGTTTGACCTGGTTGAATGACACCGATCTCAATGGGAAAGGTGGTAACTTTTGTGAAGGCCTGAAGAATCTCCGGACTCCCGTCAAGTTCAATCTGAGCAGACGCAATGGGTACTGTCCCTTTATTCAGGGTTTCGACTTGCAAGACCAGTTTTTCACCACCCTCCAAGATGAGGTTATCATTGCCATCCTGCAGCATAGTTCGAAAAGACAGGGTCGGAGGTTGTTGGAAACCAGGGACTCCCTGACCTTGGGGGATGGGTTGTCCTTGGGCTGTCGTTCCTGCCGTAGGGGCCTGACCAAACAATTGAGGTAGGGCTTTGGCCATGTCATCTGCCATGGTTTTAGCTAAGATTTCTGCGGCCTCCTGGATTTCTGCGTCAAATTGTCCAGTCGCACAGGAGGATGATTGATTGCTCAGGTTGGGTGCCCATATTTGGGATTTATCCAGGTAAGTGAGTGGTGTTTGGGCGATGGGGTTTCCCTGCGGGTCTTTATAGATGGCCAAGAGTTGGAGGCTGACCTCTGCCAGATACCGATCTTGATCCCCACTTTGGTCTTCAGGCGTGAATGAATGTTGAAGAAGTTGTAGCTCAATGATCACAGAGTTTGTCGCCGTCCCATTGATTGATTGTCCTCCACCTGGGACAACCTGGACATTCGCAAACCGTTCACGCCCAATTTTCACGAATTCTTGGGAAATAAGTGCCCCAGAGGAAATGGTATAGGGAAGGCCACAAGCTTCTACCTGAAGGGTGGCCTGCGTCAGTTGTTGGTCAAATTGATAATTGACCGAAATGGGGATTCGTGCTTGGGGTTCTTCTTCAAACGATAAACGGGGAATATTTATTTGATTGCAGGAGGAAAGACCAACAAAAATAAGAACATAGAGCGCAAAAGTACCCCCCCACTTCTGATGAAGTGTCCATTTTTCTTCCCTGAATGGCATGATGGTACCCTACCCCATGGAATATCATGATGCAACTCCAACGGAGTCACAAAAATCGTAACTTTGGTTTGTCAGGTTCACGGTTCAGGGTTCACAGTTGGTCCATTGGCGTTGCTCATATGCTTTTTGCTATGCCTCACTATCTTCAATCCGTTTAATCTTCATGGGAATGTTGGAAAAAGCCACCAGCGTCGTTCTCGCCCTTTTGCCGTGCTCACGTACTAAGAGTACGCTCCGCGCGTCAAAAGGGCTGCGGCCTTGCTGGACGGACTTTTTTGAACCTTCCCTCTCACTGATGTTGGTCGTCTTCCCTGGCGTATTTATGGAATCTGGGCATGAAATATTCAACAAGCCCTTCATTTTTCTCTCACCCTCAACCCTGGAATCCATGAACCCGAACCTGCGTGGTTAAAAAGCCCCAGAATTTCTTGACTTTTTAGGTCGCAGCTTTGGACAATCTCACAAGATACGATGCTGAAGAAATTTTAGGTGGAGGCTAATTATGAGACGTCATCGATTCATGAGATTATTTCCTCTGGTTCTGTTGGTGGTCTTGGTGCAAGGTTGTGCCGCAAGCGTTCAACCAAAATTGTCGACCTATCTTGGAAAAGGCTCCATCCAAGAGTCATCGCATGCTTCAGTTCTTTCGCACTTTCAACAAGGGGATAAACTGTCAGCTGGTCTATTAGTCATTAATGATACGTCGAGTCCAGAATCAGCCCCTGCTCTTTCCAAAGACTCCTTCGCCGGTTTTGCCAATGATTTACAACGACAGCTTGAACAGCAATTTCCAGTGACGGTGGTGAAAGTCCTTGATTCCCGTGAGGTTGCTTCGGCGAATGGAAAAACCTCAATTGGTCAGATTGGGAAAGGCCTTGGATTAAATTTTATGGTATTGGCCATTGTTTCTAGTTCGGAAGTTGAAGTTCCTGACCGATTACCATTTGGGGGTTCGCTGCAGGGTTTGGGAGGTCGGGGGTCGGTTCTTGGATTTCGGGCTGAAAACTATGCTTTGGTTGAGTTAGCCCTCCTTGATGTGCAAACACAACAATTAGTTGTGCAGGCTCAAGGGAATGCTTGGGCGACCTTGGAACGCTTAAATGTTCCTCTTGAATCCAATGTGTATCCCGTTGTCCGAAGAGCACAACTCATTGCACCCATTTATCCTACCGAGGATAATTCGCATGACATTCTTCGGGGAGTAGCGGCTGATGATGCATTAAAACAGGCCTTTATGCATCTCAGAGAAATTTGGAATGACAAGCTTTCTTCGTAATGGGGTGAATCTGATGAAGATAGATCGGCAAAATTTTTATGCCACCCATTTACTAAAATTGTTGATATTGTCCTTGCCGGTGATGTTACTGAGCAGTTGTGGGGGAGGGGCACCAACTCCACGGTTACCGGCTTACCTAGGCCCTGCAATGGCTCATGATACGGGGGCACGTGAAGGGCATCCTGCGAGAATCAAAGCCCAAGGGGTTGGGCTTTTCCTCATCTCTGATTCGACAACACCTCAATCAGCGCCTCCTATTACGGGCTCTTTATTGAACGTTTTAGAAAATCGAATTCGTCAACACATTGAAAGTGATTTATCGATTCAAGTAATGGAGGCCATTCCCACGGGTCTTCTTTCTCCCCAAGGAGAGATGGTTGATCTTCAAAAATGGGGGAAAACGAAGCAGGTGGCGCAGGTTTTCGTGGTGATCCTGTCATCTCGAGAACAGGAGAGTTTCACGGTTCTGGGAGAAGAGCGAATGATGACCCAAATGCCCGGGATAGAGGTGGAGAATATTTCTTTGGTAGAAATTGCCTTGGTGGATATTCCAACGGGACAGGTAAAAATTCAGGCCCAAGGGGAGAGTGTTGAAAGTATGGAACAACTCCTTGTCCCTTTGGGAGATCGCGAGAACCCCCAATATTCTCCTCGTGATCTTTTGCGGGCCAATGCAGCTCAAAAAGCGCTGGACCAAGCTTTTGGGCGTTTTAAAGAAAAATGGGATCAAGAAGTACCGATATAATAACGGTTCTTTAACGCCAAATTCATGGCGTTCATCGATAATT
>CAZKRH010000034.1:0-4419 GCA_964555115.1 uncultured Nitrospiraceae bacterium
CCTGGCAAATTCAAAATGTCTCCGCCTCGCTATCAGGAAATCTCCACTGATCAAATCCCCACGGCCATGACGGCAGATGGGTTAGCCCAAGTCCGAGTCATTGCAGGGGAGGCCTTGGGGGTTCATGCAGTGATCGACACTCACATTCCCATTGTGTATCAGGACTGGACACTTAAACCTGGGGCCAAAGTGAAGATCAAACTTGAGGCTGGTCTCAATGCTGGCCTGTACGTGTTCTCAGGAACAGCGAGGCTTGGACCTGATTTTGTCCAAGTCACCGATGGTCAGTTTGCCATGTTGAATGAAGGATCGTTTATTCAGGTAACCGTGCCGACGAATGAACCAGGCGACGTGAGGTTTTTAATGTTAGCTGGAAAGCCCATTGGGGAACCTGTGGCTCGGTACGGCCCCTTTGTGATGAACACTCAGGAGGAACTGAAACAAGCCTTTGCGGACTATCAAAGCGGGCGAATGGGCCAGATTCAATCCAAAACCGCTTAAACCGATCTTCCACGTTTTAATTTTTTCAAGCTATCGATTAAGGAGCACGAACCATGACAACTGAAAAGAACACATTTTTTATTGTTGGTGCCACGGGGCAACAGGGAGGAGGAGTCGCACGCAATTTATTACAACAAGGACAACGTGTTCGAGTGTTAACCCGAAACGCCGCGAAAGCCGAAGCACTCAAAACCAAGGGAGCCGAGGTATTTGTGGGAGATGTGACAGACCGCGCTGTGTTGGATACTGCACTCAAAGGCGTAGATGGAGTCTTTGCCATGACCACTCCCTTTGAAGCCGGCATGGAGGCGGAGGTGCAACAAGGAAAAACTCTTGCCGACGCCGCCAAACAGGCCAATGTCGCTCATTTCGTGTTTACCTCCGTAGGCGGAGCTGACAAAAATAGTGGGATTCCTCATTTTGAGACCAAGTGGCAAGTGGAGCAGTACATTCAACAAATCGGACTGCCCTCCACCATTTTTCGCCCCACGTTTTTCATGGAGAATTTTGGCACGTTTTTTCGGGAAGGCATTCAACAAGGTAACCTCGTCCTTCCCATGAAACCGGAGACGAGTCTTCAAATGATCGCCGTGCAGAACATCGGTGAATTTGGGGCCGCTGCCTTGTTACGTCCCAAGGAGTTTTTGGGACAACAGATCGAATTGGCTGGGGATGATTTGACCATGCCGAAGATAGCACAACTTCTTTCTCAATCCACGAATCGGACGATTACTTTTCAACAAATGCCGGATGATCAAGCCGAAGCGGCCATGGGCTTTGATATGGCCACCATGTTCCGGTGGTTCAATGAAGTAGGATATTCCGGAGATATCCCCAAGCTACGGCAACAATACGGGATTAGCCTGATCACATTTTCTGAATTAATCCAAACTGCCGATTGGGCCAAGGCGTAATTGGGGTCCATCACACTAATTGAAATGGAGAAACGGTGATGTCTGTTCAAGTCTATGGGGTAAATCATGTTGTTATTGAAGTTGATGATGCAAAAAAGGCTGTCGAATTTTATTCAGATGTCTTTAACCTCGAAATGCTTCGGGGTGGCGAGGGAGCCGCGTGGTGCAAACTTGGGGAACATCAATTCTTGGCCATTTTTGAAGTAAAAGAACTTCACCCTGACACAATGAAACACTTTGGAATCATGGTTCGTGATTCATCACAAATTCAGGAAGTACGAGAAAAAATCACCAAGAAGTATGCGCTCACATTGGAACCCGAAGGGACCTGTGATTTCCGTGACCCTTGGGGGAATCGGATTCAAGTGGTCGATCTGCACGACGAATCGCTCGTCTGGTTACTTCCCTATCGAGAAATCCAGGACATGGGGATTTCTTTTTCACCACCAACACACTCACTGTAACAAAGGAGGCTCAACAATGACTGTTCAAAATAATGTGCAAGCGGTCATCGATGGCATCACGACCGGCAAAGTATTGGAAACCTTCGATACCTATTACGCGGATGATGTTGTGATGAGCGAAAATCGAAAAGATGAACGGGTCGGGAAAGCTGCCAATCGAGAATACGAATTACAATTTCTTGACAGTGTTCAAGAATTTCATGGTGCCAAAGTCGGAAGAGTCATCGTGGATGGAGACCAGGCCGCGGTGGAATGGACCTTTGATATTACTTTCAAGGGTGGAAACCGGGTGACGATGGAACAAGTAACGGTCCAAACCTGGAAAGATGGGAAGATCATTCGAGAAGACTTTTATCATGGTTAATCATTTCACCAATCACTCCCTGTCCCTTGTGTTTTCGACTGTGCTATTCTTGGCACTTCATTTTACATAGGAGAAGGACATGCCGGAGACACCACACACCTCTGTTCAGAAAGTGAAAGTGGCTACTTGGAGTTCCCTTGAAGACCGCACACCCACCTATGCCCTCGTGGCGAATGTCGACCTTGTCGTCATTCGATATGAGGAACATGTGTCGGTATTCTACGGAAGATGCTTACACCGTGGGGCGTTAATGGCTGATGGGTCAGTGGAGGGTCAAAACTTAATTTGCGGGGTGCATGGTTGGGACTACCGGTTGGATACCGGAATCAGTGAATACAACAATGCTGAAGGCCTTCATAAATTCACCGCATGGATTGATCAACAACAGGATGCCGTACTTGTCGATGAACAAGGAGTGCGAGACTGGGAGTTAGCTAATCCGCAACCCTTTAAACGTGACGAGTATTTGGGAACCTATGCCGATACACATCCGGCTGAAGAAGAACCGCATGTGGGACTGATTCAAGAATATGCGGCGCACGGACTCGAAAAGACTGGCCATCATGGCCTGGTCACGGCCATGGGAGTGTCACGCACCGAACTGCCGTCGTGGGATGACATCCAATTTGTGACGGCTCAATTGGCGACAACCCCTCATCTAGACGATGTGCCGGTAGGCGCAGAAGTGGTGATTGGACCCAATGCCAAGAAGCCCTTGCGGCTGAACCTGCCTTTATTCGTATCGGATATGAGTTTTGGCGCGTTGTCGGAGGAAGCAAAGACGGCCTTGTCTCGTGGCGCAGAACTAGCAGGCACAGGCATCTGTTCGGGTGAAGGCGGCATGTTGCCGGAAGAGCAAGCCGAGAACTCGCGGTATTTTTATGAATTGGCGTCAGCTCGGTTTGGGTTTTCCATGGACAAAGTCAAAAAGTGTCAGGCCTTTCATTTCAAAGGCGGGCAGGGGGCGAAGACAGGCACGGGCGGGCATTTACCAGGGCCAAAAGTCAAAGGGAAGATTGCCCAAGTGCGTGGGCTCAAAGAAGGAGAACCAGCGGTCTCTCCCCCTCGATTTCCTGATTGGACGACCATTTCACAAATTCGGGATTTCGCCATTCAAGTCCGTGAAGAGACCGGGGGCATTCCGATTGGATACAAACTCTCGGCCCAACACATTGAGAAAGACATCGATGCGGCGCTTGAAGTCGGCGTGGACTACATTATTTTGGATGGCCGTGGGGGCGGGACAGGTGCCGCGCCGGTGATTTTTCGTGACAATATTTCCGTGCCGACGATTCCCGCCTTAGCCCGGGCGCGCCGACATTTGGATCGACTCAGCCGGCAAGATGTCACGTTGGTGATTACCGGCGGATTAAGAAAGCCTGCTGACTTTGCCAAGGCCCTGGCCTTAGGAGCGGATGCCATTGCCGTGGCCAATTCGGCGATGCAGGCCATTGGGTGTTTGGGCATGCGTGCCTGTCATACCAACAATTGTCCAGTAGGGATTGCCACGCAAAAAGAGCATCTGCGAGCGCGTTTGATCGTGGAAGAATCAGCCAAACGTTTAGCGCGTTTTTTTGAAACCTCTGTTGACCTGATGAAAATCTTGGCACGGGCATGTGGGCACATGCACCTCAATCAGTTTCGTCTGGATGACCTGACCACGTATAAACGGCCCATGGCTGAGTTGACGGGTATTCCCTTTGGTGGTGTGCGATAGGCGACATCTCTCACGTGAACACTATTTATACTTTTAGGAGCAGGACTCATGACAACGGAATCTTCCCCTATTTCATGGCAGACTGTTGGCACAGTTCCCATTGCTAGTCTTCCCGAGGCTCGGCTTCAATTGCACTGGGCAGCGCAGATTGTCGCATCTTTTGGAAATGCCGTCCTCGAAACCCGAGAAGATGACAGCCAATCAAATCTAGGGTGGGTAGATGCCTTGGGAGCGTTGTGCAGCCGTTCATCCTCAGATGGGCTGAGTGTTGGTCTTCGACTCGCAGACCTCACGTTACTTTTTCTCGGGTCCAACAACACTATTCAAGAAGAATTCAGGTTATCGGGGCAAACACTTCCCCAGGGATTTGAATGGTTGACATCAACCTATTCAAAGGCTTCTGGGGCAGCGCCCCCGAAGCCCTTTGCGTTGCGGGAATATGAAATGCCATCCCATGCC
>CAZKRH010000035.1:0-11493 GCA_964555115.1 uncultured Nitrospiraceae bacterium
AAAAGGTGTAAAACATTCATCCATTCCTGCCTGTCGTGTTAGATAGATCTAGATTCAGAAAAATGGCTTAGTTTTTACATGAGTTCCAATACTGGTCGAGACGGCTCAAAATTTGGGGTAGGGATGGCTTTAAATGTTTTCAGGAAAAAGCGTGGGTGAGGGTAGAGTCTGCCAGGATTCGGCCATGTTTCTCTGGTAAGTCAAGATCTCAAAATTCGCATATCTTCTCCTTGGCCGTTGCTCCAGGATTCGAAGAAGTAAGGGGAAGGCGAATGTTAAAAACCGAACCAATTCCGACTTCACTGTCTACCGAAATATGGCCACCATGGGCATCAATGACATCTTTAATGATTTTGGTACCAAGACCTGTTCCGCCAGCTTTTTTACTGACGGCTTTTGCCGTAAAAAGGCTGTCTCGAATTTCCGCTGGCATGCCTCGTCCGGTATCTGATACGGCTAAATGCAGGTTTTTCCCTGTCGAGTCCACTTTTCCAGAAATGATCACTGAACCTCCAGGAGGTACTTCTGAAATGGCATTGTTGACGAGATTGTAAAAGGCATTAAAGAGTCGTCGTTCGTCAGCGTCCATGGGTGGTAAGGTGTGAAGATTTTCTTGAGTCAGGGTTATGTGTTTTTCTTCGGCGACAAAACGTAATGTCTCGATCACTCCCTTGATCACTTCTGATACACGACAAGGGGCAAAGTTGGGAGGGCTACTGAGTCCCTTCACACAGTCGGCAATTTCTTTGACGCGATCTTGAATGCGGCAAGCGTTGTTTCGCAACATTTCGATGACTTCTGTGCACATCTGATGGCTTGCGTTGGCCTTAGATTTGTCAACTTGTGGTAACGCTGCGAAAACCTCGTCGACTTCAGTCTGGAGAAGTCCAGCACCGCAGAGTACAGGCATCAATAAATTTTTGACGTCATGCCCAATGTCTCCCAAGACCCGAACCACTTCAGCTAATTTGGCTTCTTCAAACAGACGTGCTTCTTCAATAGAGATGGCCGTCATGGCGGAGATAATGGTCAGAATGGAGACGTCTTCTTCATTGAGTCGTCCCCTGCGTTTATTCATGATTTCCATGACCCCAATTGGGTCACCTTCCCATCGCTTCAAAGGGAGGGCAATCATGTCATGGGTAGTGTGTCCGGTTCTTTGATCAAACACATTAAAGTGGCGGTCATCCTCTGTGGCATCCCGCGTGATGATGGGTTCTCCAGTCTGGAACACTGATCCAGCAATTCCTTGGTCCCATGGGAACGCGGTTCCCACTGGAGGGGCTTTCTCTCCAATCGAATGGTAGAAAATAAGTTCCTTGGTTTCAGGTTTGGCCAGAAGGACACAGCCCGCCTGAGCGTCTACGACCTCAAGTGCAATGTGATGAGCGTACTGAACCAATTCTTCAAGGTCTAGATGTTGAAACAAGGCTTGACTGATTCGACGGGCACCATCGAGTTCTCGTTCTAAACGTTCCAGTCGATGGGTGTTCTGTGTGTGTTCGCTCATGTTTGGTATCATGTTCGAGTTCTCAGGTTGGATGCCCTAAGGGGATTGAACGGGTCTTTAATCTTCTGGTAAAAACCCGTTGCCATCGATCACTGGTTATGTCGTGAATTGATCTTTCCCAAAGACATGATTTTTGACGGCTGTATTGACGGCTCCCGTCAAACGTTCTGGTTCCACAGGTTTCGTGAGATATTCAGAAATTCCCTGTGTAAATAAGGTATTGGCTCCTTGGATCTCTGGATTTCCTGTCAACACAATGACTGGCACTGATGGAAATTGTTGTCTAAAAAAGGCTATAGCTTCCATTCCATTGACCTTGGGCATTTGCATGTCGCAAATAATGGTATCAACCATTAAAGGGTTATCTCCCTCTCGAATCTTATTCATTGCGTCTTCCCCATCTTCGGCTTCCACAATGTCATAGCCGGATTTAGAAAGGGTAAAACTTACGGTTTTTCGAATGTCGGCTTCATCATCCACGACAAGAATGCGTCCTGCTGACATAATAGCCTCCTCCTTAAAGTAAATAGGAACTCCAATTGATTGTTGATCGGTAACTCTCTCCCAGCTCTCTTCTCATCAGCGGTATTTCTCTCTAGGATCTCTGTGCCTTGAGTTCCCTTTATTTCTTGGGTCGTGGGATTTTCTGCCGCTATCTCTTTTGTTATTACGCAATTGAGATGCCAATTCCTTTAACCTTTTCCCAAACAAGTGATGTGCCTCAAATTCACATAAAAAGGATTCGAAACTTACAAAATGAGGTGTTGTCTTCTTGTTTTTTACCTCCATGGGGAATGTGAATTTCAAGGTTCAATAGGTACACTATGTTAACGATGTGTACAAACATCTCCTTTTTAGTTAAGAAAAACCAAAATTCGTGTTGGCTAATTTCTATGAAAATCCTAATATCCAAATACAATAGGAGATTCTTTTTTTGTTAGATAGGCATGGTGTCTTTTTGCTAAAGATATCATTTAACATTTTGGCAAAAAAAAAGCGCATCCCTATGGTCCTTCCTTCACCCTGAAAGGATCATACACAAGCGCCCTCAACTCATAGGCCACAAAGGGCCTACTCGGTCAGGCAATCGTAGCTCGAGGCCCGATTGTCATATTGAGTCGTTTGAGAGATAGGGTGCTACTTTTTTTCTATGAAGAAGTAGATCCTATACATCTTTTGAGAAAATTTGAGCTAGATAGACCTGGGATTTCCATATAAAATTTACGAGTTAGACCTTGAAGGTGTGGGAGCAGATGGTGGTTGACTCAAGTCTTTTGGATTTCCGTGCCTGTGTCTTTTGTCTGAAAGAGTTCCTGAGGGAGTGTTTGGAGAGACCTCGGGTGAATCGAATTATTCGTCATGATCAATTGGTGTGTTGAGTTATAATCCTTTTATGAATTCCTCCAGTGTTCAGCTTCACAGTTTAGTTAAGCATTATGGCGAAACTCTAGCTGTTGATCGAATCTCCTTAAATATCGAACGGGGTGAATTTTTTTCTATTCTTGGCCCAAGTGGTTCTGGGAAGACGACGCTGTTGCGGTTAATCGCTGGACTAGAAATTCCGGACGAGGGCGACATTTCTATTTCAGGCCAAGCCATGCAATCTATTCCGGCCTATCAACGACCCGTCAATACGGTCTTTCAACATTATGCCCTCTTTCCTCATCTCACTATTTGGCAGAACATTGCTTTTGGGTTGGAGATGCAAAAGCTTCCCTCTGGAGACATTCAACGGCGGGTATCCGATATGTTGGATTTGGTGAGATTGCAAGGCAAACAACATCGTCGACCATCTGAAATATCTGGAGGGGAACAACAGCGGGTCGCGTTAGCCCGTGGATTAATCACGCATCCGGAGGTGTTGTTGCTCGACGAACCACTTGGGGCTTTGGATCAGCAGTTGCGTCAAGATATGCAGGAAGAACTGAAAGGACTGCAGAAGCAGGTGGGTGTGACGTTTATTTGTGTGACTCATCACCAAGAAGAGGCCCTATCGATGTCCACTCGTGTGGCGGTGATGAATCAGGGACGAATCGCCCAAGTTGGGACACCTCAAGAAATTTATAACACACCCAATTCTTCATTCGTGGCTAGTTTTGTCGGGTTGGCCAATCAAGTTCAAGGGGAAGTGACACAGGTGGATCCATCAATGTGTCATGTGACCATTCCGCAATTAGGTCTGGTCCAGGTTGACTGTTCCGAGAATATTACCGTTGGTCAAACAGTCTCTGTTATGGTGAGGCCCGAGCGACTGTCTCTGTCTGCGGAGAAAGTCCAAGGCTCATATAACAATTGTCTTCCTGTCCTTATTCAGCAGGAGACCTTTTCTGGCAGTGAAATGTTGTATCGGATTGAATTGTCGTCGGGGGATCTCTGGCAAGTTCGTCTTCCACTCTCATCTCAAAAACATGTTCAGTATCATGTTGGCACGAAGGTCTTTTTGATGTGGTCCAGTGCTGATTGTACTCTCCTCCCTCAGAATCCAGAACATGTGTAGAACCTTGGATCGTGGTCGCAAGGGGTCCTTTTCTCTTCATCTGAGTGGAAAAGTATGAAACCTATTCCGTGGCCCCTTGCACCCACACTGCTTTTTCTCTTGGTGTTTTTCTGTGTCCCTCTTGGAATTGTGTTGTGTATGAGTTTTGCCTCTCGGGGTCTCTATGGTGGAGTGGAATGGGTGTTGACGATTTCTAACTATGTCCGGTTGGTCGATCCTTTGTATTGGAATATTTATTTTCGGTCTTTTGGCTTAGCCATCATGACAACCGTTTTGTGTTTGGTTATTGGTTTCCCGTTGGCGTATTCCATTGCTCGGGCTTCAGCTCGCACACAACCTCTTTGGTTACTGCTGGTCATGATTCCTTTTTGGACCAATTTTTTGGTTCGAACGTATGCGTGGATGGTTATTTTGAGAACGGAGGGATTGCTCAATACCTGGTTGATAGAGATGGGTATCATTTCCGATCCTCTTGAGTTGCTCTACACGAATTTTGCGGTGCTGCTTGGGTTAGTGTATGGGTATGTCCCGTTTATGATTCTGTCTCTCTATATCGCCATTGACCGAATTCCGCTGGCCTTGGAGGAGGCCGCACGCGATCTCTATGCCCATGGGTGGGCGGTGTTTCGTCGAGTGGTGATTCCGCTGTCTAAACCAGGAATTCTTGTGGGGTGTGTGTTGGTGTTTATTCCATCCCTTGGCGCATTTATCACCCCGCATTTGCTAGGTGGTGGGCAAAGCATGATGCTGGGGACCCTCATTCAACATGAATTTTTGGTGGTGCGAGATTGGCCTTTTGGGTCTGCCCTTTCTTTTGTCCTGATGATCGTGGTGTTGGGAGGGTTTTGGGGGCTCTTCAAAAGAAAAGGCATGTGGGCCGTATGACTCATGGACGACTTCCTGGCTTCCGTGTCTTGAGCGTCGCCACGCTCGCGTTTTTATACGGGCCCATTGCAGTATTAATCGTCTTTTCCTTTAATGCGGCAAAGGTGGCTGTCTCATGGGAAGGATTTACACTGCAGTGGTATGCCAGTCTGGCTTCGAATTCCACTTTGTGGACCGCCACTCACAACAGTCTCGTGGTGGGCATAACCTCGACCCTCGGTGCATTGCTATTGGGTTTAGTCGCAGCCGTGTGCTTGGAACAAAGAACCTTTCGAGGCAAGGGGCTTGTCGATGGGATGATCATGTTGCCGTTGATCATTCCAGAGATCATGATGGGAGTGTCACTCATGTTGTTTTTTGTCACGGTACAATGGCCTTTAGGTCTTTCAACTGTGATCATTGCGCATATGCTGTTTAATATTCCCCTAGTCACGTTGATTGTTCGAGCCAGATTGCGAAAATTAGATCCTGCCTTAGAGGAGGCCGCACAGGATTTAGGGGCGACACCCTGGCAGGTATTTCGACGTATCACCTTTCCTCAACTCCAACCGGCATTATGGGGAGCGGCGTTGATGTCGTTTACCGTGTCGCTCGATGATTTTGTGGTCACGTTTTTTACCGCAGGTCCAGGTTCTACGACTTTGCCCTTAAAGGTGTTTTCCATGATGCGGACCGGAGTCACCCCAGAAATTAATGCTCTGTCGGCCTTATTAGTCATGGTGTCCATGTGTTTAATTGGGATTTCCCTCCTGGTGCAACGGAAATAAGTGGATGAAAGTTTTCCTATGATTCAAAAGCTTGCTAGGTCCAAAGGTAGAGATGTCGTACAGGTTCTTTGTTTAGTTGCCTTGTTCATCGTGGGTGGGTGTGATTCTGGGTCTGATACAAATTCTTCTGGGGCGTCCCGATCTTCACACAATTCCGAAAAGGTTTTGTATTACTTCACCTGGTCAGATTATGTTCATGAACCACTGTTGGAGGAATTCAAACGACGAACGGGCATTGAGGTAATTGCTGATACCTTTAGTAGTAATGAAGAGCTATTGGCTAAGGTGCAGGGTGGCGTCACGGGGTATGATGTTGTGGTGCCTTCCGATTTTATGGTCTCGATTATGGCTTCTCAAGGTCTGTTAGCGGAAGTGCATTTTGATCAGATGTCCAATGTCCAATACCTCGAAGACTTTTTGGTAAATTTACCGTTTGATCCGCACAATACCTTTTCGGTTCCGTATTTATGGGGAACCGTCGGGATTGGTTATGACTCTGCCGTGATTGCTAATCCTCCCCACACCTGGAACATCCTTTGGGATCCACAATATAAAGGCAAGATGAGTATGCTCAATGATCAACGTGAGGTGTTTGGTATGGTCCTTCGGTTAATGGGACAGTCCCTGAATACCCAAGACCCCGTCATTATTGAACAGGCTAAACAAAAATTGATCGCACAAAAACCCCTGGTGAAGTCCTATACCAGCGAAGCTTTTGATCATATGCTGGTTTCGGGGGACGTGATTCTGGCACATGGGTGGGGTGGGCCCATTGCCCGTGCCATGCGTGAACGTCCCAGCATCAAATATTTCGTCCCTATGGAAGGGGGCACGATTTGGACGGATTGTTTGACCATTTTAAAAAGTTCACCTCGCAAGGATCTTGCCCGACAGTTTATTAACTTTTTGCTAGAGACAGAAGTGGCGGTTATAACTTCCAATCGACTCTTGTTTGCTTCGGCCAATCGATTGGTCCGGGAACGAGTCGAACCGGAAGTTCGAGAGAATGCGGCAGTCTATCCTCCTGAGGAGGTGGTCCAACGTATGGAATGGATGACCCCGGTAGGTGAAGCCATCCGTCACTATGACAGAGCCTGGACCGAATTAAAGGTTCATTGATTTATAGAATCCTTTCACATAGCGCTACTTGGTATTCCCTAAAATTGTAGGAAGACCCGAATGGTAAGCCGGGATTCAGGGAAGACCTCCCTGCCTGTGTCCGGCTTTTCTTCCCTTCCTTTTAAAGTTTCTTGGTACTCTTTCCATAGAGGACATCATTCATAGGGGAGGGGAGATGATTTCAAGGGCCTCGCTACACAAGGTTCTCGTGTTTTTAAGGCTAATGGGGGTCTGGCAACTGACCCAAAAAATAGAAAATCCGTCTCTATTTCTTGACCCATCTGGGGAAAACCCACTAGGATAAAAGCATGGGGCTGTTGAATAATTCAGGTCCATGACCCATAGATACTCCAGGTAAGACGGCTCGCATCAGGGGGAGGGAATGTTCAAAAAAGTCCGTCCTGCAAGGCCGCAGCCCTTTTGGCGCGCGGAGCGTACTCCCAGTACGTGAGCACGGCAAAAGGGCGAGAACGCCGCTGGTGGCTTTTTTCAACATTCCCAGCATAGATCTTTAGCTTATTGTGAAGGGAGTTCTCATGTTCACTTTTCGATATGTGGCTTGTTTATTGGCCGTTATTTTTGCCATCCCACATATGGTCTGGGCTTTTAGTGCCGAACCATCTGATTTTTCGAATCGGCAGTCCTTTGTGGTGCCTGTCCAGATTCCCTATGAGCCTCCACCTGTTGAAAATTATCCGCCTCCTCTTCCGGCAACCCCAGCTCCAGAGGAATTAACAGAAGAAGATCTCGCTCGAGCGGAAGCCCTGTTACCGATGTTAGAAGGCCGCCAGGAGTTATATGCCATTGCAGAATTTGTTCATTTGGGAAAACCGGTAGTCCCGATTGTCATCAAAGGATTGACGATGCCTGGCGTTCGGATACGCTACAATTCCGTCGAGACTCTGAAAATTATTAATGACCCACAAGCCGTTCCTCATTTATTGAAGGCTGCATTAAATAAAAATGATCTTGTTCGAATTCGGGCTCATGCGTTGCGAACGGCCGTACGTCTTGACCCTCATCAATCCTTTCCCGCCATGCGAACACTGTCTGATGATAAAAAGGATACCATTCGTCGGACAGTCGCTTTTGAGGCTAGAAAAATTCGTGAACAGGCCATTGGTCCCATTCTGATAAAGTTGATGGGAGATTCTGCGCTGTTTGTCTCAGAAGCAGCACGAGAATCATTCTGGGTGATTACCCGATATTCGGGGAAATCACATAATTGGGCCAGTTCTACCCATGAACAGCGGAGAGCCTGGGCTCAAGAGTTTACCGAATGGTGGGACATGAATATTCAACGATTGCAAGAGCAACAGAAAAAGCAACAAAAAGAGCAACCAGTTTCTTGATGTTTCTTGGGTTTGCCGGTACTCTAGTTTCTCTCCACACCGTCAGGTGAATGTATTCTCAGGTAGATAGATTCCTTGGGTTTGATCCCAAAAGGAGAGTTGAGCATGGCCGTGTTGCCGATAGTGAAAATTGGAAACCCCATACTCAGACAGCCCGCGGTCCCAGTTGACCCTGGGCATATTGGGAGTCGTGAGTTTCAACAGTTTCTTGATGATATGTATGAAACCATGGAAGCCAATGATGGAATAGGCTTAGCGGCCCCACAAATCTCCAGATCTGAACAAGTCGTGGTTATGGAATGTGGAGGGGAGGACGGATTCCCAAGAACGATTCTCATCAATCCTAAGATTGTATTTTATGGTCCACAACAAGTTGAAATGTGGGAAGGCTGTTTAAGCGTAGATGGATTGCGAGGAAAGGTGACCCGACCTTCTATGGTTCGGGTCCAATGCCTTAATCGAGATGGAGATGCCCAAGATTTTGAAGCCACCGGTCTGTATGGAGTGTGTATTCAACATGAAATGGATCATCTTCTCGGGAAAATGTTTCTCGACCGCATGACCGATATGTCGACACTGACCCAGCTTGAAGAATTTGACCAGTATTGGCGCAAGGAACCAGCCCCCGTAATATAAATTATATTCTATGAAACATTGTATTTTCCCATCTACCCATTGGGATTTATCCCATAAAGCCAATTGCGACCAAGTTAGGGATGTGGACCACATCAGTCCAGATGGCTGGACCCCTGACCTGTGAAGCCACTGCTCCGAGTTCTCGGATATCTTCGTCCCCACCGTCCCCTTGTTCTTCTGACTTTTTCTTGTGCAGCTCTGGCCACCGCGCTGGATCTCGTACCTCCTTGGATCATTAAGATTATCATTGATGATGTCATTCCCTCCAAGGATCTCAGTCAACTTCCTTGGATTCTTATGGGGTTGTTTGGGATCTTTGCCTTCAAAAGTCTGTTTGCCTCCCTGCGGATCCGATTTAATAATACCCTTGAACAACGAGTGGTCTGTTTTCTACGGCAAGAAGTCTTTTCTGCTCTCCAACATCTCTCTATCAGTTATTTTGAAAATCGGTCTACTGGCGAGATTATGTCCCGTGTGACGAATGATACCGAACATGTTGAACGGATTTTTATCGATGGCCTAGAAGGTATCCTGACTGCCTCCCTGATGTTAATAGGCATTACGGTGATTTTGTTCACGCTTAACTGGAAATTGGCCTTGTTAGCCCTCTTGCCGATTCCTTTGTTGATTCTTTCCGCCATTAAATTTTCCCATCGTGTTCATCGGTATTATCATGACATTCGAAAAGATGCGGCCGATATGAATGCGTATCTTCAGGATTCGTTATCGGGGATTCGAGAAACGATCGGCTTTAATCGGCAACCCTATGAACGGGCTCGATTTGCCGTCCGCAGCCAGGCCTTTAGTGCGAGTAATTTAAAGGCCATGTTTTTATGGGCATTGTATTCTCCCGGCATGTTATTTCTTGGCAGTTTAGGGACAGTGGGAATTTTGTGGTATGGGGCGACTGAAGTGGCCCATGGAAATTTAACCATTGGTGAACTGGTCGCGTTCCTTGCCTATCTCACGTTATTTTATGTGCCCGTGAATCAAATTCATTCCGTGAATCATTTATTACAACATGCCTTGGCGGCGAGTGAACGGGTCTTTGAGGTGTTGGACGCCAAACCCGAAGTTTTCGATCGTCCTGGTATGGTGGCACCTTCCGAACGACTCACAGGTCGTCTGCAACTTGACGATGTCCAGTTTGCGTATCGGGAAGACATTCCGGTGTTAAAGGGGATATCGCTAGACATTGGCGCAGGAGAACGGGTGGCGTTTGTCGGGCCAAGCGGAGCGGGGAAAAGCACTCTCTTAAAGTTACTGATGCGTTTGTATGATGTGAAGGGTGGGCGGATCTTAGCAGATGGGTATGATGTGCGAGACCTCCCCTTATCATTTTTGAGAAGCCAAATTGGTTTTGTGCAGCAAGAACCCTTTTTGTTTAATGGGACGGTCAGAGAAAATATCGCCTATGGCCACATTGATGCGTCGCAGGCAGATATTGAACACGTGGCCCAAGCGGCCCGTGCCCATCAATTTATTGTCGATCTGCCAGAACAATATGACACGTGGATAGGGGAGCGGGGGGTCAAACTTTCGGTGGGACAGAAACAACGAGTGTCCATTGCGCGCGTGTTACTCAAAGATCCCCCGATCGTGATATTTGATGAAGCGACCTCTAATATTGACACCGAAACTGAGGTGAAAATTCGGGAGGCTCTTGAGGTCCTGACAGAAGGCAGAACGACGCTGATTATTGCGCATCGGCTGTCCACACTCCACAATGTTGACCGAATTGTGGTGGTCGATCAAGGGGAAATTGTGGAAGAGGGAACTCATGAATATTTATTAGGAAAGAGTGGCCTGTACACCAATCTGTATGAAGCTCAGTTTCAGATTTGAGACTGTGCGAAATCCGCCAGCGGCACTAGTCGCTCGTTCTTAGTCGCTTGTATTTTAGGACTTTTATTGCCTTTTATTTTCGAGCAATTAGAGACGAGCGACAAGTCACTTTTGGGGATGTCAGAGAATGAGTCAGGGTTGGTTAGTGTTGGAGAGTGGGGAGTCTGATGCAGGGAGCTGGTGATGAAATGCTTGGGATACCGCTTTCCCTAGTTCTTGTAAATTAAAGGGTTTGGCAAATGAGGATACAAATCCAAACGCTTCAAAGTTGTTCATCACCGGATGGTCAGAATACCCACTAGACGCAATGGCTTTTACTTGGGGATCCAGTCGACGCAAATGCTGGAGAATATATTCTCCGCCCAGGCCTCCTGGTATTGTCAGGCCAAGGATGACTGCATCAAAGGGGCGATGAGCCGTTTGAGCGGATTTATATCGGTCTAATACCTCCATCTCATCACCTGCCGTTTCTACTTCATAGCCCAGTTGACTCAGCATTTCTGCTGCGAGTTCTCGAATATGGATTTCATCATCCAAGATAAGAATGCGTCCGGTCATTTTGTGAAGAACCGGATCCTCCTGAATGGAAATGGGAACGGGTTGAATGGGGGAAGCCACAAGATAGATGTGAAATGTGGCTCCCTGGCCAGGTTCTGATTCTACGTGAATCGCGCCTCCATGATTTTGAATGATGGAATGAATCGTGGCGAGCCCTAGTCCGTGTCCTTTGTGTTTGGTCGTAAAATACGGCTCAAAAATCTTCTTGACGTGTTGAGGTGGGATTCCCATGCCCTGATCGGATACAGAAATTTTGACATACCGTCCGGATGGCAGAGGGGTAAGCGTGTGAGGGCTATTCTGGTCAATAGAAACATTGTCGGC
>CAZKRH010000036.1:0-5529 GCA_964555115.1 uncultured Nitrospiraceae bacterium
GAACAGGCTTAAGCCCACTCCCGCACTGATGGCAATCGCAATATCCCGGAACAATTGTCCAGCCTGTTCTTCGATGAACACGATTGGCACAAAGACGGCAATGGTCGTCAAGGTACTCGCGAGCACCGCTCCCCAGACTTCTACGGTTCCATCATAGGCGGCTTGAAAGAGCGGTTTTCCGGATTCCCGGTGGCGGTAAATATTTTCCAACACCACAATGGAATTGTCGACAAGCATGCCTGCGGCAAAGGTCATTCCGGCTAAGCTAATGACATTGAGGTTTCGGTCCAAGAGCCACAGCATGATAAAGGTACCCATGATGCTAATGGGAATAGCCAGGCCAATGACCATCGTGGTGCTTCCAGTGCGCAGGAACATATAAAGAATGAAGATGGCGAGTAAACTGCCAATAAGGAGATTTTGTTGGACAAGGGCTAGCGAACTATACACATAATCCGTTTCATCGTAGACCTGAAACAGTGTAAAGCCTCGTGGATTGAGAATGTCCTGATTGAGGGCATCGACTGCATCACGAAGCCCTTGCATGGTGGTGAGAATGTTGGCCCCCGTTTCCCGAATGGCATTCACCGCAATACAGGGTTGACCAGATTGCCTGACAACATGTTGAGCATCTTTGAAAGCCAGCCCCACCGTGGCAATATCCCGCACGTACACGGGGGCGCCATTTCGTCTCGCGACAATGACATTGGCCACGTCCTGGGGACTCGTATATTCTCCTACCGTCCTGACGACGTAGGTGCGCTTCCCTTCATCAAAGTCCCCTGCGCTAAAATCACGGTTTTCTTCCTCGAGGGCTCTGGCCAAGTCGTTGATGGTCAAGGAGCGGGCAGCGAGGTGTGCGGGATCGACCAAGACGCGAAGTTCACGTTCTCGGCCACCATACACATTGGAGGCCGCAACTCCCGACACCCGTTCAAATCGGGCCTTGATGACATCTTCGGCAAAATCCCGCATGGTGTCGATATTGACTGGATTCCCTTCCAGGGTTTGTAAAATAAACCACCCCATCGCGGAACCTCCGGAATCGGCACTGCTGATGACCGGTTCGTCAGCTTCGTCCGGATATTCTTTGACCTGATTCAGACGGTTTGAGACGCGCAGGCGGGTCGTATCATTATTGGTTCCAGCTGGAAACCGAAGAATGATTTTTCCGGAATCATAGGAACTTTCTCCGAACATCTTTTCCAGTCCCTCGACCCCTTTCAGTTGTTCCTCCTGTTCATCGACAATTTCACGTTCGACTTCCTGAGGACTCGCACCTTGCCACCGTGTATTGACGGTAATTTCAGATTTGGACACATCCGGGGTTAATTGGATAGGCAGTTTCAACAGTGACACGACGCCAAACAAGACGATCAGAATCACCCCAACGGTGGTGGAAATAGGGTAGCGTATGGCGGATGAAATGAGGTTCACGTTGTGGGTTTAGTATCCTGAAGAATGCGGACAGGTTGTCCAGGGAAGAGTCGCTCGTTGCCTTCAATGACGACCATCATCCCTTCCTGAATGGGACCGGTGACTTCCACCAGTTGGTCAAGGTGGACCTTGGGGGTAATGGGAATCTGTGAAACGGATCCTTCTTTCACAAGGAACACAAATTCTTTCCCGCCTCGGAGGACAAGTGCATCTTTGGGTATCACCAGCCCTTCATAGGGAGTCCCGATGGTTAAGGTGACGCGAGAGACCATCCCACTTTTGATGGCTAAGCCAGGATTAGGAATATCGATTTTGACAGGAAAGGTTCGGGAGACGCGGTCGGCTTGCGCGACCACCGAGAACACTCGTCCCTGTGCCTTGAAGTCTGGAAGGCTGTCAAAGCGAATGTCGACTGGATCATTGACGTGAATATCAGACACATAGCGTTCTGGAAGGGGAACCTCAATTTTCACATGAGAGAGATCCACCATTTCGATGACGGGTCCACCCGCCTGGATCCACTGGCCGACTTCCGTGAATGCACGGGTGATCCATCCATTGAACGGGGCCATGATCTGAGATTTTTCAATTTGGTCGCGGACCTGACGAATTTCTGCATTAAGTTGAGAGAGGTGTTCGCGTTGAGCGCCGTCCTGGGCGATGGCGTCATCGGATTCTTTTTGAGTCACCAGTTCTTTCTCAAACAACAGCTTGACGCGTTGGAGATCCTTTTGAGCCTGAATATAGCGGGTTTGAGCTTCACGATGAGAAGCCATCGCCACTTCTAATTGAATATCGAGGGTGTCCGTGCGGAGGGAGGCGAGAATTTGGCCCTTCTTCACTGCCATGCCTTCATCAACAGGAAAGTGCTTGACCAATCCCGCAATTTCACTGGCGACGGTACTCCGTTTCCAGGGTTCAACGGTGCCGACCAGATCAATCGATTGTTGAATCTCCTGCTTGAGAACCGAGGCGACTCGAACCGGACTCGGTGGTCGACCTTTGGATGGTTGTGCGGTCGGTTGTTCATTACATCCTCCCAGGGCGAACATCACCAGAAGCGAGGTAAGCACTTTGATGGGAGAACAATTCAAGCGGAATTGTGACATGTCCATTCCTTACAAAGGTGTTCCCTGTTGTCCCTGGTGGTCTGCGTGAATGCCGTTCAAAAATAAGGTGCGGATCAGCTCACCTTTTTCCATAAGTGAACTTTTGGGGTTAGCCTGGAGAATCCAGACATACATGGTCGAATTAAGCATCCCATGTAAAGCAAACGAAGCATCTTCGGGAACGACGGATCGAAATTCCCCCCGTCGAATACCTTCCCGAACCAGGTCAGCCACTAAATCAACTTGCGACATATACAATTTCCACACCCGTTCCCCAAACGCGCTTTTGACCGTCCATTCAAATCCACTCCATTCAGACACATAGATGCGAAAGAAGTCTCGATTCCGATCAGCATAGTCTAATTTGACCCGAATCAACTCATGAATTTTTTCAGTCGGGGTCTCAACTTGGGAAATGTGATGCTCTAACAGTTGAACCAGCTCCTCGAGTTTAGCTTCAACCAAGGAAATGTAAATATCTTCCTTACTCTTAAAAAATCGGTACACTGTTCCCATCGCAAATTGGGAGCCTGCGGCAATTTCGGCCATACTGGTTTTGAAAAATCCATGTTTGGAAAACAGGCATTCGGCCGCGTTCAGGATTTCACGGCGTCTCCCTTCAGATTCCCGTTGCTTGCGTAGCGATCGTTGATCCATGGGTAGTCCCTGATTAGTCAGAAAAAATGAGCGACCATTCTATTGAATGAGTGCATATTCTACAAGGTAGAATTGGTATTCACATATGTATGTTCGGGTATAATGGGGGAAAAGTAAAGGAACTTGTGCTGAGAGCCTCTTGGCCATCAAGGGGAATAAAGGAATGGAGATTAAGCCTGGGGCAGGGTTGGAGTTGAAGAGGCGTCTTGCCCATTGCCGCCACCGGATACCCCCCCCCGACACGATAAAGGTCATCACATCGGAACTTTCCATCCCCAGTGGTTTGACCTGCTCACGGGGAAAGAGCAAAAGATGGCCGGCAAAATTGTAGGATTGGGGAAAATAGACCGCCACATGATCCATGAGGTTAAACATCGACAAATCTTTTCTGGTCACAAAGCCAATAGCCTTGGCTGACCCCATGGGATTCAACGTCACCACCACCGGTTGATTGAAGCGTTTTTTTTCGCCCACAAAGGCCTCAATGAGGTCTTTAATCGAGGTGTACACCAATTTAATAAACGGTGTCTTGTTAAAAAATTTTTCCAGAGAACCGAGGGCCCCCCGAAAGAACACATTAGAGGCGAGTCGGCCGGCCAGGATAATCATGCCGATGGTAATGATAAATCCAAGGCCCGGAATAGGAATATTTAACCATCCATCAACAGCCTCGAAGACAAAAAACATGACATATATCGTCACGACCACCGGAACGAGAATAAACAGGCCTTCAAAAAAGTTTCTGGCCAAGGCCTTCATGTCCCATTTTCTGGGGTTGGCCTCTTCTTTAATGGCCGCAAGAAAGTCTTTGAAATTTATCCACATAGTCTTCAACCTAACTGACGTGATGGTGTAGTTTTTTTGTCCCTTTGTGTATGTTGTCGTACGTTTTCTTCCATAACTTGACTCTACCCGACCCCCGCTTGGTGACACAAGTGATGCCTGGGTAGGGGGGCAAAGCTTCAGGGGTGACAAATGAGAGGGTGGTTTGGGTACAATAGAGGTAATATTGAAGGGGAATAATAAGGAGAAGCTAAAATGGCGACGTCAACACCCTCTGGTGAAAAATCAACAGAGGACAGCAAAACACCAGCTCCAGAAACAGAATTACTTAATGTGTCGGTAGAGCGGGAAGGTCAGAAAGTCAGTACGAAATGGGGTCTTCATCCTAAACTCAAAGAAGAACTCCAACCAGAAGAGTGGACCGAACTCACAGAAATTATGGGGAAAGTCACAACCTTGATTGGTAACCGTGTGTCAGCGGTATTAGCCGAGAATGAACATGATCAGTCCGGAAATGCCTAACTGGTCTCTCTTTTCTTTTTAAGACGTCCTCAGTTTTTCCTTCTTCTGACAGCTCCTCCAGGTCTCAGTCCTAAGAAGCCGATAACGCACAGCGGAAGCCGGTGTGGTCATCGGAGTCTTCCGGACGCTGGGGTTTCCGGGCAGCCAGACCAGAGTAAGAGAACCAAGACCCTCCTCGTGCCACTTTGTATTCCCCTTTTGCTGGGCCAGTGGGATTTTGGGTAGGACTGGTTTGGTAATAGGCGGGTGCATACCAATCTGAAATCCACTCCCACACATTGCCGGCCATGTCATAAAGATTCCAAGCATTGGGCGTGAAAGACTCAACTGGGGCGACATAGGAATACCCATCATCATAATCTTTAAAAAGGCTTTCGCTTTTGTAGGTCGCTTCGAATTTCATGTCAGGGAAATTCCCCGTGATGGTGGAAGTGGGAGCTTCGTCTCCCCACCAATGTCGAGAGGTCGTACCTGCCCTTGCGGCATATTCCCATTCGGCTTCGGTGGGAAGTCGTTTTCCCGCCCATTGGCAATAGGCTTGAGCATCGAACCAGGAAACTTGAACCACGGGTTCTTTCATTCGATGGAGTGGGCCAACACGTTTCCCAGTAGGCTTCCTCCAATTCCCTTCCGGAACTTCTTCTTGGGCAAATTTTTCACCAAATAGAAAACTACTGGTACGAACACCAGCCGACTTCACCCCTTTTGACTCTACGGTGCTCACATAACCGGTCTTATCAATAAAACGCCGGAAATGTTCACGAGTGACTTCCTGTTGGTCCATGTGAAAAGCTGACAAGGTAACTTTGTGCGGTGGCGTATAATCGGCACGTTCCTCCGGCAAACAAAAGTCAACTCGGAACACAGAATCATATTCACAAACCTCTTCGGGTTCTGAGCCCATCATGAATTCTCCAGCCGGAATCAGGATCATAGATCTTTGGTCCTTTCCAAAGTTTTTCTGACGCAGTTGATCTACTACCTTTTCCAATGGTCTTTTCCCCGGCCTAGGTGTTGCGAT
>CAZKRH010000037.1:0-2296 GCA_964555115.1 uncultured Nitrospiraceae bacterium
CTCCTGCATGCCTTCGACCTGGGCGTGTTCAGCCACTAATTCCGGATTATTGTGAAGCGCTTCTTCAATGAGCGGAGCAAGACTCATGATGTCTTTCCCCAAGTTCGAGTCCTCAGCCCAGATGAGACCGGGGATATTGAGCAAAAGAATGCTGAGCAACAACCATTGCCCGCAAAATATTTTTCCTCGATGCATATCAATCTCCAACTCGAGCCAGCCTCTTTCCCCTTTTGAAAAAATGGGGAAAGAGAAAAAGCCAAGCTCGAAAATCTTTCCTCAGACAACAGAAAGATTAGCTTGTGATTTTTTAAACCAGAAAATTAAGTGAAAAGAAGAGATGCGGGAAGGGTATTAAATGCGAAACACTGAGATGAGGACAAGGATATCCCCTGGGGGAGGAAGGTCCACACGTGACATGAGGGGAAGCAAGTGACTGCTGATCACAGGTGCGGGAAAGAAAGAAGGAACGTTCCCAGCCAAAACGAAATGAGAAAGCCCTCCAGAAGGAAGGTCGGCGCTCGATTGGACCGCGAGTGTTTTAAATCCATCACAAAATTGAGACGCTGGCTCTTCCCCAGGCTTGGTGCAATCACTTCCCTGATGGACTTTCATGCCGCCATAAATCGGAACGAGGCAGGCATAGGCATTAAAGCTAAACGCGAGGAAGAGAACAATAAGGAAGAGCGCGAGCAGTTTAGGGAAGGATCTCATAACAATTATTCTACTCTTAAAAGTCTTTGCAGTAAATGACTTTCGAATCAAACAAAAGTTGGGATTTCTATTTTATCTTCCATGAATCCAGGAAACAGTGGGGTCGGGTATGAGTCTTGATTAAATTTTTCAGAAGGGGAAAGGAGTCTCCCTGAGTTGGCTACTTATCCCTGATTATTTGGAAAAACAATTTTTGGCAATCTTTAATAAATAAGGCCATAGTCCTCTACCTGCAATCTTAAAATATGGCAATACAAGACCTGACCACCAGACCCATGCTGGGACTGGCTCAACACAGATTGATCCCACGTCGGACAGCCCAGAAGGAAGTTAAGGTATTAGGCCAACCCTTGCCCCCCTTCCCATGAAGTCTGCGCTGCTCAGGACTATTCTCGCCATTCTTCTGCGCGCTGTTCAGCTTCGGCAATTTGAGTCATGTCCATTCTGGTGGCTAAATGCTCTCTGGCATTTGTTGCCTCTCCATCGCTTGGTTCCGCGGAAAGGGTGAACCACTTATACGCTTCCACGTCATCTTGCTTCAGGCCTAATCCATCTCGATACATCTTTCCCAAAAGATATTGTCCTTCTGCATGATCTTGTTCGGCGGCTTGGCGAATCCAGTACTCGGCATCTTGATAATCTTGTTGGACTCCCTTTCCTTCGAAATACCGCACACCTAAATGGTACTGAGCTTTCGCCATTCCCTGTTCTGCGGCTAGGTGATACCACTTCACGGCTTCTCGCTCATCTTTCGTCAGGCCCTTCCCATTGGTATACAACCCTCCCAAGCCGTACTGAGCTTCCCGGTGTCCCTGTTCAGCAGCCTTGCGAAACCACTGTGCAGCTTTTTGATCGTCTTGTGTGGGTTCATCTGTTCTCTGATACAGCCAGCCTAACGCGTACTGAGCGATGACATGGTCCTGCTCTGCCGCCCGTTCCCACCAGAGTATGGCATCCTCAAGGTTTGTCGCGACTCCTTGGCCATTGGCATAGCTCCACCCCAGGCTGTATTGGGCTTCGGTAAGTCCTTGGTTCGCAGCTTTTCTAAACCACTTCACGGCTTGTTGAGGATCTTGCATGACACCGTTGCCATTCACATGAAGCCAACCGAGGGTATACTGCGCAGGTAAGAATTCCTGTGCCGCCGCTTGATGAAACCACTTTGCCGCTTCCTGATAGTCTTGACTCACTCCTTCGCCTCGTTCGTACATCACACCCACGTTAAATTGTGCTTCCATTTCTCCCTGCTCAGCTGCCATGCGATACCATTTTTCCGCTTCGTGATAATTCTGTGGCGTCCCTTTCCCCTTGCGATACAGGTCCCCGAGAAAGGATTGAGCCTCAGCATTTCCTTGTTCTGCCGCTACATGAAATTCATGAAAGGCGGTTTCATGGTCTCCGAATGCATAGGCTCGAATCCCAGTCTCTAAGTCCGCGATTGCCTCCGACATTGGTCTGAGGAAAAGGATGATCATCCAAATCACGAACATGGAAATTGGGAAAGACCGAGAGCCCTTCCTGCGATTCATTTTCATATGTTCATTATGAAAGATTTCTTGGACAAACACCAAATTGACGCAAAAGT
>CAZKRH010000038.1:0-2677 GCA_964555115.1 uncultured Nitrospiraceae bacterium
TGATTAGAGGGCAATAGCGCCAAAACCTGCACAATTCCTAGTGAATCTTGTTATTGTAGTTTAGGTTGGAAGACCAGTCAATTCTCTTAAAACAGATTTTTCCCTCTAACAGTCGGTATTATTTTTTGAGGATTGCTTACCCAGGAATTGCTGGAGACCCTTCTTTTTGCCATAATGATTTTTTACTAGGAGGCTGTCCCAGATTCGTGTTTGTGACGAGGTTGTGTCGAGGTGAGGCAGATTTTTCAATCGTTTGAGGCGGATAGTTGGGCCTCTTGACCGAAAAGGATCGGAGGCGCTGGCTAACTCCGGCGCAACCGCAGTAGAGCAACCTAATCTGGAACAGCCTCCTGTTGATGGCAAAGGGGGGTTCTTTTGACGAATACCAACATGTTGTGGACACAGCATGCCTAGACTGGGAGTCAATGTCGACCATGTGGCAACCCTTCGTCAGGCAAGAGGGGGGCAGGAGCCTGACCCCATTGCTGCTGCGATACTGGCCGACCTGGGGGGTGCTGATGGGATAGTCGTTCATTTACGTGAGGACCGTCGCCATATTCAAGAACGAGATTTAACTCTTCTCAGGCAAATCGTCCCCACTCAATTGAACTTAGAAATGGCAGCAGACGACAACATCGCTAAGATCGCCCTAGCCGTGAGACCTCATATGGTCACGTTGGTCCCTGAGCGACGACAAGAATTAACCACCGAAGGCGGATTAGCGGTTACCGAACACCGAGAACACCTCAAAGCTATCATTCATCTTCTCCAGGACAGTGGTATTCCTGTGAGCCTCTTTATTGATCCCGACCTGAATCAAATTAAGGCAGCTCATAAACTACATGCCTTTGCGGTCGAATTACACACCGGTCGTTACGCCAATACCACCGGAACTCAGGAGGAATTCCGGGAACTGGAGGCCCTGACGCAAAGTGCCAAACTCGCTCATAAACTAGGCCTCCAAGTTCATGCAGGGCATGGGTTACACTACCACAACGTTCAACGCCTCAAAACCATTTCTGAAATTGTCGAATTTAACATTGGTCACAGTATAATTGCCCGAGCGGTTCTCGTCGGCCTTGATCGCGCGGTCAGGGAAATGAAAACCCTCTTGGCCTGAGCATGTCTCCCTATTCCCTGTGAACCTAGAAACGGCAACTGGATCACGAAAGTCTGCACAAGCTCTTCATGCACCTAGAGAATTGTAAAAAGCTCTCATCACCCAGAAGGTGACCACAAATTTTTAAAATTCCCTATGCACATAAATCCCTTGCACAGCTTTTTCGCGCCCAACTGCCATTTCTAGGTTGAATGACCGTTTGAAGATAGAGCCACTGATGATTCATGCTCCAGTAAAGTGAGCTCACACAAACCGAGGGGCTTGGAAGCACCCATCGTGAAACGTTTCTGTTATTCCCCTCTGTTCTTCAAAGGCTTGGCACCCTTCTCTTGTGGACCGTGGTTTGTTACAACTCAGTTCCTTTACCAATTTTCTTTGGAAATTTTGAAACGCACCAGCATCCCTTTCTCCAAACAAGGTAACCTTCTCCCATGAAACTTGTGACGGCGGCACAAATGCAAGAACTGGATCGAAGAACCATTGAGGAAGCAGGGGTTTCCGGAAAAGTCTTGATGGAAAGGGCAGGGACAGGAGCCACGAATGCCTTTGAAGAATTCTTTCGTTCTTTCAAGGAAAAAAGGGTCCTGGTCGTGTGTGGTAAAGGGAACAATGGCGGAGATGGATTCGTCATGAGTCGACTTCTACTCAAGAACAAAGCCAAGGTGCAAACCATTCTTTTGGAAAATCCTAAAGGATTGAAGGGCGACGCCAAATACATGTATCAACGATATATGAAAACGGCTGGGTCACCATCTATCGTGGTGTTACCTTCCGCCAAAACCCTTCAAAGACTTCTCAAGAACAGCGATATTCTCATCGATGCCATGCTGGGAACGGGAATTTCTGAGCCTGTCAAAGATGTTTTTCAAATGACGATCAATGCGATGAATGAATCCGGGCTCCCAATTTGTGCGTTGGACTTACCTTCAGGTATTCATGCAGAAACAGGAAAGATTCTAGGCGCGGCCATACGGGCCAACCTGACTGTGACATTTGGCCAACCCAAACTGGGACTCTTTCTTGGTCCGGCTATTGATCATACAGGTGACATTCAAGTCATAGACATTGGCATCCCAGAAGTCTTTGTTAAGGAAACATCAAGCACATCGTATCTTCTTACTCCTTCGTTGATGCGTCCCCTTCAACCTGTCAGAACCCGAAATTCCCATAAAGGAACCTGTGGGCACACAGGGATTATTGCCGGTTCACCAGGAAAAACTGGAGCCGCCGCTCTAGCAGCCCAAGCCTCTCTTCGCACTGGGGCTGGACTGGTCACGGTGGCCACACCTGCCCAGGCCCATTCAGCTTTAGAGTCCAAGCTATTAGAGGCCATGTCGCTTCCCTTTCCTGATACCAAGTCTGGAACCCTTGGATTATCAGCGCTCCCGTCCCTTTGTGAATTTCAAAAAAATAGAACATCCCTTGCTATTGGCCCAGGTATCACGACGCACCCGGAAACCGTTGAGCTCATTCACGCGTTTCTTCCACACATTTCTAAGCCCTGTGTCCTTGATGCCGATGCCCTGAATGCCCTCGCTGGTCACTGTGATCTCCTTC
>CAZKRH010000039.1:0-2636 GCA_964555115.1 uncultured Nitrospiraceae bacterium
GAATTAACTATACATGAAGTTATTTGCAACATGCAACCAAAAAATTAAATTTTCCAAAAGACCTTTTCTCTTGGTGGCTTCGGGCCAAGTGTCCCTTCTAGAATAGAAATTCATCCGCATTACAAAACTTGAGTGTTCCAAAGACCTCAATGCTGGATGGGTGTGTTGACCATACGGAAATGTCCTCAAGCCATACTGTGATCTCATGTTCCCGATGTGACCGTAACCGCGGTGAGCACCGCATGGCTTGAATGACAACAAAAGATTGGGGCCCTTTCCCCTGCAAAATTGTCAAATAAAGACTCCCGACCCCTTTAATTGACCCTTAAGTTTTTCTTACTAGCCATGGGACCCTTTCTCTGATACAGTGGGGATGGTGAAAAAACCATAAAACGGCATTGATCTGAATCGTCCACGGCTGAACGATGATTGTTGCATTAAAATGGGTCGGAATTCTCACCCTGATATTACTGCTCGTAGACGGCCAAGCGCTTTTTGCCAAACGAGCCGAACAGAAAAGGGACCTTTGGGAGAAGATCAACAAGATTCTCCAGAGCAACCACCAAGTATCGTGGCCACAATACCGCGCGCTCACACCGCGAGAGGCCAGAAAAATCCTGCCTCGGTATGATCGAAAAGTCTTCATTA
Source organism: uncultured Nitrospiraceae bacterium (assembly GCA_964555115.1). GTDB lineage: Bacteria > Nitrospirota > Nitrospiria > Nitrospirales > UBA8639 > CAZKRH01. The sequence goes on from CAZKRH010000039.1 coordinate 649, forward strand.
AACACCTGAAAACCCGATTCCCCAAATATCGAAAGCATTTTCAAAAAGCGGCCAAACAGCAAAATCTTCCATGGAAGCTCCTGGCAGCTCAAGCCTACCAAGAGTCGCATTGGAACCGCCGAGCCAAAAGCCCAACTGGGGTCCGAGGCATTATGATGCTCACCCGACGCACCGCCGCATCCCTAGGAATCAAAAATCGTCTTGACCCAGTGAAGAGTATCAACGGAGGCGCGAAATACCTGGCCCAAATGCAAAAGAGAATTCCACGGGCAGTGGTGAAGGAGGATCGTACCTTCTTTGCGCTGGGTGCGTATAACGTAGGGTTGGGACATATCAAGGATGCGCGAACTCTGGCGCGCCGAAAAAACAAAAATCCGAATAGATGGGGAGACATATCACAGATCCTCCCCCTTCTCAGTCAAAAGAAATATTATAAGTCTCTTCGATATGGGTATGCCCGCGGTCACGAGCCCGTCAAATACGTGAAACGGATCCGCGCATACCATAGTCTCCTTAATCAGCGGATCTCCGATCGGACCTAAGAGGCGAATATGAACCAGGAGCCAAGGCCATGGATGAAACACCCTTGACAGAATCCTTGCAAGAATCGCTATACGATAGTGTGATCGTGCTGGCGTATGCCCTCCCAGATTTTCTCTTGGCAACCGTCATTCTTCTTGTTGGATTGTGGGGCGCGTGCCACTTACGAAAATTTGTCACAACCACCTTTGACTCCATCGGACTGCCGGCCGCCCGGCTATCCGGCCACTTAGTCTATGGACTGTGTGTCACAGTGGTCGCCATCATGGCTGCGGCACGAGTGGGATTTGATACGAGTTTTCTGGCGTCGTTTTTATTGATTATGGCCGCCGGTGGTGTGGCCATGCTGGCCTTGTCGGTGGGATTGGGTGCGGGACCCGCCATCAGAAATCTGATCGGCACATATTCCGTCCGTCACTTTGTCCATGTGGGTCAACAGGTCCAGGTTGGGGATCTGTCTGGGAAGGTGGTGGACTTGACGTCGATGGTCTTGGTGCTGGAAGTGGAGGGAAAACAGGTCGTGATTCCCGCTTCACGTTTAAATGATTCCACCACAACGATCACTCCCCAAACGGGTACCTAACACTTGCTGACAGAGGGTATGGGCAAGTGAAGGTACTGAAAAAATATCGGACGTAATCCCCGAAGAGCGACACCATCCCTCCTGCACACACGACGTCCTGCCAAACAATCTACTTTTTCCAAAAATAAAGACACCCGCCCCCTTGTCGTCTTTCCCGCCACTCGTTGGCCATTATATTATAAACTTAACAGTGTCCCTCAAACTATCTCACAGGATTAAGCCTCAGGCTTACGGGTTTCCACAGTTGGTCCCGGACTGCCAGGAGGGCGAAGAAATGGGGTAAGCAGATCGATCGGCACAGGAAAGATGATGGTAGAAGTTTTATCACCAGCAATCGACATAATCGTTTCAATACATCGGAGTTGCAACGCTGCCGGGTTTTGACTCAAGATGTTCGCAGCATCGGTCAAACGTTGGGAAGCCTGATATTCTCCTTCAGCATGAATAACCTTTGAGCGACGCTCCCTTTCAGCCTCAGCTTGGCGAGCAATCGCTCGTTGCATTTCCTGCGGAAGGTCGACATTTTTGACTTCTACGGCTGTCACTTTGATTCCCCACGGCTCGGTGGCTTGATCAACAATACGTTGAAGATCGGAGTTGATTTCGTCTCGTTTGGAGAGTAAATCATCAAGCTGGCTTTGTCCCAGGACGCTACGCAAGGTCGTTTGGGCGATCATTGAAGTAGCATTAACATAATCCTCCACCTCAACGATGGCTTTTTGAGCATCGACCACACGGTAATAAATGACGGCATTCACTTTGACGGAAACGTTATCTTTGGTGATGACATCCTGAGGAGGGACATCCATGGTTACCGTTCGTAAACTCACGCGGACGAGTTTATCGATAAACGGAATGATGATCA
>CAZKRH010000040.1:0-12773 GCA_964555115.1 uncultured Nitrospiraceae bacterium
AGTGGAGATGGTGATGCCGGGGGATAATGTGACGTTTACGGGGGAGTTGATCGTGCCGATTGCGATGGAGCAGGGGGTACGGTTTGCGGTCCGTGAGGGCGGCCGGACGGTGGGCGCCGGAGTGGTGACGGAGATTATAGCGTAGGGGAGCGAAAAGAAGGATATGGGCACCTCTATAAAACCTGGATTTTTTTTGTGAAGGCAAGGAAGCCGCGCGCGGAAAACCGCAGTGTATAGGCGAATACATGAGGCTTTGAGCACGAGGCTGACGCCGCCATCACGGAAGAGGACGGTTTGTAGATGGGTCCTTTATGAGTGTTGATCAACGAATTCGGATCGGGCTCAAAAGCTTTGATTGTTATTAGGGGTTGAAGGTTTCAGTCGAGGAGTTGCTGTATGCGCGTGATTATTACTTTAGCTTGTAGCGAATGTAAGCGGCGGAACTATTCTTCGATGAAGAATAAAAAAAATGATCCAGATCGCATAGAAATAAAAAAGTTTTGTCGATTTTGCCGAAAGCATCTGCCACATAAAGAAGTGAAATAAACGTGAAGCGTTAGATGTGAAGCGTGAAGCGACCATCGAGTGATTTTTATTTGCCTTCCGTTTGCCCTTCACGTCTTACGGGTTTGAGAGGGGGCATGGTGTCAATGGCTAGCATGTCGGTCTCCAAAACCGATGGTCCGGGTTCGAGTCCTGGTGCCCCTGCCATTTTTTGAGCCAAAGTGGCGGATAGGCTGTGCCAAAACATAAGGGGTTCTAGGTAAGAGGAATCACGCCATGTTTAAAAAATTATTTAAGACAATTAGTGAATTTTTGGGTGATGTCAAAGCCGAATTGAAAAAGGTTTCCTATCCCACCAAATCAGAAACCATCGGATCAACATCGGTTGTGCTCGTATTTTGTGTGATTATGTCTTTGTATTTATCCATGATTGATTCTGTGTTGGTTTGGCTCGTTGGCCGAGTCCTATAAATCCATTGGAGAAAGGCATATGTCAAAAAAATGGTATGTGATTCATACCTATGCAGGGTATGAGGGGCGCGTGAAAACCACATTGACAGAACGCGCCAATCAAATGGGACTTCAGGAAGAACTTGGCCAAGTCCTGGTTCCCACAGAAGATGTGATTGAAATAAAGGATGGAAAACGTCGGGCATCCAAGCGAAAGTTTTTCCCTGGATATGTGTTATTAGAGATAGAAGCTCCGGTCAAAGATGAAACGATCGTCCTTATTAAGGAAACGCCCAAGGTCACCGGATTTGTGGGGGGCGGCACTCATCATCCCATTCCTCTGACAACAGAGGAGGCAGATGGGTTATTAAAGCAGTTGGAATCTGGGGCTACGGCACCTCGCGAACGAATAATCTTTTCCAAAGGTGAGCAAATTCGAATTATTGATGGACCTTTTATGGGATTCACTGGTCTCGTGGATGAGATGGATTCCGATCATAGTCGAATGAAGGCGCTCGTGAGTATCTTTGGTCGTTCCACGCCCGTGGAGTTAACCTTCTCCCAGGTGGAACGGGCCTAAAGATGTATTCTGGCTTTTCGAAGACCTTGGGGAATCCCAAAAGAGACGGACAGGTGTGTGTACTTTTAATGTAAGCTGAGGGAAATTATGGCAAAGGAAGTGATGTCTCAAATTAAATTACAGATTCCGGCTGGGAAGGCCAATCCTGCTCCGCCTGTTGGTCCGTCTCTTGGTCAGCATGGGGTCAATATCATGGCGTTTTGTAAAGCATTTAATGCGCAAACTCAAAAACAGGAAGGTAGTATTATCCCCGTTGTGATATCCGTGTATAAAGATCGGAGCTTTACATTTATCACCAAAACTCCCCCAGCGACGGACCTGCTCAAAAAAGCTGCAGGCATCATTAAGGGATCGGGGATTCCTCAAAAAGATAAAGTCGGAAAGATCACTCGTGCTCAACTCGAGGAAATTTCAAAGAAAAAGATGGTAGATCTGAATGCGGTAGATGTTGAAGGCGCGATGAATATCATCGCCGGCACTGCACGCAGTATGGGAATTACCATCGCGGATTGATGACATTTCATTGAAGAGGGGAAAGCCGTGGGTAAAAAGCATGTGACGGCCACCAGTAAAGTAGAAAACAAGGGGTATAGCCTGGAAGAGGCTGGGGATTTGGTCAAGTCTCTTTCCTTTGCGAAGTTTGACGAAACCGTGGAATTGACAATTCGGTTGGGCGTTGATCCCAAGCGGGCTGATCAAATGGTTCGAGGAACCACTGTTCTGCCTCATGGGAGTGGGAAAAAGGTGCGGATCTTGGTGTTTGCCAAGGGCGAAAAAGAGCATGAGGCCAAGGAGGCTGGTGCTGATATTGTTGGGGGTGATGAATTGATGGAAAAAGTGAAGGGGGGGTGGTTGGATTTCGATAAGGCCATTTCCACCCCAGACCTGATGGCGAATGTGGGGAAATTAGGAAAATTGTTAGGGCCAAGGGGCCTCATGCCTAACCCGAAGACGGGAACGGTGACCTTTGAAGTGGGCAAAGCGATTCAAGAAATTCGAAAAGGACGTGTGGAGTATAAGGTAGATAAAACGGGAATTGTCCATGTGCCAGTTGGAAAAGTTTCCTTCACGAGTCAACAAATTTCGGATAATGCCAAGTCAGTGTTTGGATCCGTCGTGAAGGCCAAACCAGCTTCAAGTAAGGGAAAATATGTCAAGAGTGCATCCATGAGTAGTACGCATGGTCCAGGCATTCCATTAGATGGAAGTGTGATCTCCAAGCAGTTTGATTAACTTTTGGTGAAGGGCCAGAGGATTCACAATGAAAAAGGAAGATAAAACGGTAGCCGTTGCTGATTTGCATGACCGGTTTTCCCGGGCGCGGATAGCCATCTTAACCGAATGTGTCGGGATGCCGGTCAACGAGATCACCCAGTTACGTCATCAATTGCGGGGCGTGCAAGCTGAGTTGAGGGTCGTGAAAAATACTCTTGCCGTACGGGCCACTGAGGGGACGACTCTTTTGTCCGTGAAGGATTTATTTAAAGGGCAATTGGCTATGGTGATTGGTTATGACGACCCAATCCCTCCGGCAAAAATTCTTCGTGATTTTATTAAAGAGAAAAAGTGTGAAGATAAAATTCAGTGGCGAGGTGGGGTTCTCGAAGGGGAAATGCTCCAACCCAAAGAGCTCATGGCTGCGGCAGATTTACCATCAAAGAGTCAATTGCTCTCGATGTTGTTTTCTGCCATGCAAGGCCCGGTTCGCGGGTTGGTAGGTGTCCTCAATGAATTAAACCGTGGATTAGTAGCAATTCTTTCAGCGATTCAAGATAAAAGGAAAGGAGAGGGTGACATGGCCGCAGGGGGTACAAAATTATCAAAGGATGAATTTATTAGTGCAGTTGAAACTATGAGTGTTCTTGAGCTTTCGGAACTCGTCAAAGGATTAGAGGATCGGTTTGGAGTCACGGCAGCGGCGCCGGTTGCGGTCGCAGCGGTGGCTGGTGCAGCAGCTCCAGTAGTAGAAGAAAAAGATTCTTTTGATGTCGTGTTGACGGGGCATCCAGCTGACAAAAAAATCGTTACCATTAAGGTGGTCAGAGAAATTACTGGACTTGGTTTGAAGGAAGCCAAAGAGTTGGTTGAAGGCATTCCCAAACCTGTGAAAGAGGGTGCTTCCAAAGAAGAAGCAGAGACCATTCAGAAAAAACTTCAAGAAGCGGGTGCCACGGTTGAAGTGAAATAGTCCATTCTCCAAGGGTTTCATGGCTAAGGAGAGCCGCTGAGTGTAGGGCATGATGTTCTTTTGGTAAACCAGGGGGAAGGGAGCGTGGAATGGCTCAAAATTCTGTGCCAAGTCTAGTTGGACGCAAAGATTTTTCTAAAATTCAATCAACCATAGAAATTCCAGATCTCGTTGAAGTGCAGAAGCGGTCCTATGAAGAGTTTCTGCAAGGCGCTGTTGAAGCGGAACGACGTCAGGATAAGGGCTTGCAGGCAGCCCTGATGAGTGTGTTTCCAATTTCCGACTACAATAATACAGCCATCCTAGAATTTTCTAGTTATTCTTTGGGCGTGCCCAAATACGATGCCAGGGAGTGCCTCGAGCAGGGGATGACCTTTGCGGCACCTCTCAAGCTTCGAATTCGGTTGGTCGTATTTGATGTTCAGGAAAAAGGAGTCAAGGGTAAAGTTCTGGATGTCAGGGAGCAGGAAGTCTATGTGGGTGAACTGCCCCTGATGACTGACCGCGGGACTTTCATTGTGAATGGGACAGAGCGAGTGGTGGTGAGCCAGTTGCATCGCTCTCCAGGAGCCTCATTTAGTCATGATAAAGGTCGAACGCATTCGAGTGGGAAAGTATTATTTTCAGGGCGAATCATTCCCTATCGAGGATCTTGGCTAGACTTTGAATTTGATGCGCGGGATATTCTGTATGTTCGCATTGATCGACGAAGAAAAATGCCCTCCACCATCTTGTTAAAAGCTTTTGGGCTCTCCTCGGATGATCTTTTGAAAATGTATTACCCCGTGGAAGAGGTTCGGGTTTCAGGCGGAAAACTGATGAGGAAGCTTGACCCCGAATTACATACGGGTCTCCGAGCCTCCCTGGATGTGTTTGAAAAAGGTGGAAAAGATCCGATTGTGCGAGAAGGGATGCGCGTGGGAAAAGGGCTGATGGCCAAGATTCGCGCCGCAGGGGTGAAGGAATTGCCCTTGAAGCCTGATGAGCTAGTGGGGCGAGCCGTGTTAACTGAATTAGTTGATCCGGAAAACGGTGAACTCATTCTAGAAAGAAATCAAAAGTTGACCATGCCGGCCATCGAAAAAATCTTAGAGAGTGGCATTGAATCCTTCAAGATCATTTATTTGGATAGTTCAGCGGCCACGCCTGTGATTTTGGATACCCTAGAGGCTGAGAAAACCACGTGCAAGGAAGAAGCCTGGGTGGAGATTTATAAGCGGTTGCGGCCTGGTGAAATGCCTTCGGTGGAATCAGCGAAACTGTTATTTGAAAATTTATTTTTAAATCCCAAACGCTACGATTTATCACCGGTGGGTCGGTTGAAAATGAATAGTCGCCTCGCCCTAGATTTGCCACTTGAGCAACGAGTCCTGACGCAACAAGATGTGGTTGAAGTGATTCGGTGTCTGGTTGATTTGAAATTAGGGAAAGGTGATGTCGATGACATTGATCACCTTGGCAACCGAAGGGTTCGGTCTGTTGGGGAGCTATTGGAAAACCAAATTCGTTTAGGTTTGGCTCGGATGGAGCGAAGCATCAAAGAGCGCATGAATTTGTTGGACATGGAAACGGTGTTACCTCATGATCTGATCAATGCGAAGCCGATTGTGGCTGCCATTAAGGAATTTTTTGCTGGCAGTCAATTGTCCCAATTTATGGACCAAACGAATCCTCTTGCGGAAATTACTCATAAGCGACGGTTATCGGCGTTGGGACCAGGAGGATTAACTCGTGAACGAGCTGGGTTTGAGGTGCGTGACGTTCATCCGTCTCACTACAGTCGTATTTGTCCCATTGAGACGCCAGAAGGACCAAACATTGGACTGATTACCTCACTCGCCACTTATGCCAGAATTAACCAATTTGGCTTTATTGAAGCTCCTTTTCGCAAGGTACGAAAGTCGCGTGTGACGGATGATGTGGAATTTCTCTCACCCCTTGATGGGATGAAGTATGTCATTGCCCAGGCTAATTCAAAAATGGATGCACACGGTAAGTTGACGGCTGAGGCGGTGACCGCTCGATCTGGTGGTGAGTTCATCACGACAACGCCTGAAAAAGTGGATTACCTTGATGTGTCTCCCAAGCAAGTGGTGAGTATAGCGACAGCATTAATTCCCTTTCTTGAACATGATGATGCCAATAGAGCTCTCATGGGATCCAACATGCAACGTCAGGCGGTGCCGTTGGTGCAAAGCGAATCCCCATTAGTGGGAACGGGGATTGAAGCGGTGGTGGCAAGAGATTCTGGTTATGTTGAACAAGCCAGGAGAAGTGGTATTGTTGAAAGTGTGGATGCCAGACGGATTGTGGTGCGGACAGAATTGGCCAAAGAAAAATCGAAGGCTCCGAGTGAGGGCAAAGGGAAAAGTAGTCGGTTTTTGGATACCTATGATTTGGTGAAATTCCAACGTACCAATCAGAATACCTGTGTCACGCAAACGCCAGTGGTTCGTGTAGGGCAACCTGTGACCAAAGGCCAGGTGTTGGCGGATGGTCCAGCCATTGATCAAGGAGAGTTAGCCCTTGGGAAAAATATTTTAGTAGGGTTTATGCCCTGGGGTGGGTACAATTTTGAGGATGCTATTCTTCTCAGTGAAAAACTGGTTCGCGAGGATACCTTCACCTCCATTCATATTGAGGAATTTGAGGTGGAAGCTCGTGATACCAAGTTAGGCAAGGAAGAAATTACTCGGGACATTCCCAACCTCGGTGAGGAAGCCCTGCGAAACCTGGATGAAAGCGGCATTGTGCGAATTGGAGCGGAGGTGAGGCCTGGAGATATTTTGGTAGGAAAGGTTACCCCAAAAGGTGAAACACAGCTCACGCCTGAAGAGAAATTGCTTCGTGCCATATTTGGAGAGAAGGCTGGAGATGTCAAAGACACCTCGCTTCAAGTCCCTCCGGGCATAGAAGGCATTGTGGTTGATGTGAAAATATTCTCCAGAAAGGGCGTCGATAAGGATGAGCGATCAAAACACATCGAATCGGAGGATCGCGTAAAAATTGAGCGAAATTACCAAGATGAGCTTCGAATTATTGAAGAAGAACGCAATAAGAAAATTCGAAAACTTCACTTGGGCCAGGTGGTTGGTCGAGATCTCATGGATCCTGACAGTGGTGAAGTCATTCTGAAAAAGAAGGGAAAAATTACGTCTGATGTTCTTCGTAAACTTTCAAATGACGATGTTCGCCGAGTGATTTTAGGTGAAATCGAAGAACAAAAGAAGCTTGAGGAAATTGAACGGGCTGCCAAGGATCAACTTGAGATTCTTCAAACCTATTATGATGAAAAAGTGGGTCGTTTACGAAGGGGAGATGAATTACCTCCTGGAGTCATCAAGTTAGTCAAGGTGTATTTAGCCATTAAACGCAAAATCTCTGTCGGAGATAAAATGGCAGGTCGCCATGGGAATAAAGGGGTGGTGTCTCGAATTTTGCCTGAAGAAGATATGCCGTATTTGCCAGATGGGACTCCCCTGGAAATTGTGTTGAATCCATTAGGTGTGCCTTCCCGAATGAATGTGGGTCAGATTCTGGAAACGCATTTGGGGTGGGCTGCAAAGGCTCTGGGCATTAAAGTAGCCACTCCGGTCTTTGATGGGGCGACAGAAAAAGAAATAAAAGAACTTTTGGTAGAAGCAGGGCTTCCCGCAAGTGGCCAGTCGGATGTCTACGATGGTCGAAATGGTGAGCTATTCAAGAGTCCCGTGACGATTGGCTATGTGTACATGATGAAATTGCATCATTTGGTCGATGATAAAATTCACGCTCGATCGATTGGGCCCTATTCTTTGGTGACGCAACAACCCCTTGGTGGAAAAGCCCAATTTGGTGGTCAGCGTTTAGGAGAAATGGAAGTCTGGGCCTTGCAAGCCTATGGAGCCGCTTCCACGTTACAAGAATTTTTGACAGTCAAATCAGACGATGTGCCAGGACGTTCAAGAATGTATGAAGCTATTGTGAAGGGAGAAAACTTCTTGGAACCTGGGTTGCCAGAATCGTTTAATGTCTTGGTCAAAGAGCTCCAAAGTCTTGGGCTTGATGTCGAATTGATGAAATCCGGTGATTAAAATGGTCGTAGTTTCTGCTGGAAATCAGCATAGTCTCATGGGAGGGAAAAACCTTGGATAGTATTTATGCACTCTTCGAAAAGCCACGTGATGCCGTGTCCTTTGATGCCATGCGCATACGCATTGCCTCGCCTGAAAAAATTAGGTCGTGGTCTTATGGCGAAGTAAAAAAGCCAGAAACCATTAATTACCGGTCGTTCAAACCGGAAAAAGATGGGTTGTTTTGCGCCAAAATTTTTGGTCCAACCAAAGATTGGGAGTGCAATTGCGGTAAGTATAAGCGCATGAAACATCGGGGAATTGTGTGTGATAAATGCGGAGTGGAAGTGATCCAGTCCAAAGTGCGGCGCGAACGCATGGGGCATATTGAATTGGCGGCTTCGGTTGCCCATATTTGGTTTTTGAAGGGTGTGCCGAGTCGAATTGGTATCCTCCTGGATATGAGTCTGAAGCAATTAGAAAAGATTCTGTACTTTGAAGCCTATGTGGTGATTGATCCCGGGACGGCGCCTCTCAAGGAGCGGGAGCTTCTGACGGAAGAAAAATATCGGGAATTGGTGGATGAACATGGTTCTCAAGCCTTCCGTGTGGGGATTGGGGCTGAAGCTATTCGCGAGTTACTGCAGAAGGTCGACATTGAGGGCTTATGGGCTGAGCGTCATGATAAAGTGAAGGCTACCACGTCGGTGGCCCTGACCAAGAAATTGACCAAACGCCTGAAAGTCATTGAAGCGTTTCATAAATCAGGGAATAAGCCGGCTTGGATGATCATGGATGTGATTCCGGTGTTGCCTCCTGAATTACGTCCCTTAGTTCCTCTTGATGGTGGACGGTTTGCGACCTCTGATTTGAATGATCTCTATCGGCGGGTGATCAATCGGAATAATCGGCTCAAGCGATTAGTGGAACTCAAAGCTCCTGGGGTCATTATTCGAAACGAAATGCGGATGCTCCAGGAAGCGGTGGATGCTCTGTTCGATAATGGGAGAAGAGGTAGAACTATTCGAGGGGCCAATAAGCGACCTCTGAAATCACTTAGTGATATGTTAAAGGGAAAACAGGGGCGGTTCCGCCAAAATCTTTTAGGTAAGCGCGTCGATTATTCTGGTCGATCCGTCATTGTTGTGGGCCCTGAATTGAAGTTGAATCAATGTGGGTTGCCCAAAAAAATGGCGCTGGAATTGTTCAAGCCCTTTATCTTTCACAAACTGGAGGAGCGGGGGGCGGCCACCACAATTAAAAGTGCGAAACGGTTGGTGGAAAAGGAACGACCAGAAGTGTGGGATGTGTTGGATGAAGTCATTCGAGAGCATCCGGTTATACTCAATCGTGCTCCAACTCTGCATCGGTTGGGGATGCAAGCCTTTGATCCTGTATTGGTTGAAGGAAAAGCCATTCGGCTTCATCCCTTAGTGTGTGCCGCGTTTAATGCAGACTTTGATGGAGATCAAATGGCTGTTCATGTTCCGCTGTCTATCGAAGCCCAGATTGAAGCGCGTGTGCTCATGATGTCGACCAATAATGTGCTTTCACCAGCCAATGGTCGTCCCTTAACCGTTCCCTCTCAGGACATGGTCCTGGGGTGTTATTGGCTGACTCGACAGCGTGACGGAGCCAAGGGGGAAGGAAAAATATTGTATTCCGAGGAGGAAGTCCGAATAGCCTATGATGCGGGGGAACTCGAGGAACAAGCCAAAATCAAAGCTCGAATCAATGGTTCCCTAGTCGAAACCACCGTTGGGCGAGTCATTTTTAGTGAAATCCTCCCTGGTTCGATTGATTTTTCGGTTATCAATAAAGTGATGACCAAGAAAGAAATGACGAAATTGATTGATATCGTCTATCGTCAAGCAGGTTTACATGAAACCGTGATCATGCTTGATAAATTAAAAGACTTAGGGTTTGCCTATGCTACCCAAGCTGGGGTATCCATTTGCATTGACAATATGCATATTCCCACTCGTAAGGAAGAGTTGATTCAAGGTGCACAAGGTGAAGTGAATGAAGTGTTAAAGCAATATGGTGAGGGACTCATTACCAATGGAGAACGCTACAACAAAGTGATTGATATTTGGGCCCATGTGAGTGAGCAAGTTGCCAATGAAATGATGAAAGAGATTAGTGCCGGAGGTGGGCAAGGGAAAGAAGGGATTTTGAACCCCATCTTTATGATGGCTGATTCCGGAGCCCGGGGTAGTTCTCAGCAAATTCGTCAGCTTGGTGGGATGCGAGGCTTGATGGCCAAACCGTCAGGGGAAATTATTGAAACTCCCATTACGGCAAATTTCCGTGAAGGCTTAACAGTTCTGCAATATTTTATTTCGACACATGGGGCTCGCAAGGGATTAGCTGATACCGCCCTCAAAACTGCCAACTCTGGATATCTCACCAGACGTCTGGTGGATGTTTCGCAAGACGTCATTATCACTGAGGAGGATTGCCAAACCATTGATGGAATCGTGGTTTCGGCGTTAGTTGAAGGTGGCGAGGTTATTCAGCCATTAGAAGAACGAATTTTAGGGAGATTAACGGCAGAAGATATTCGCGATCCCCTCAATAGTGATGTCATTATTATGCCACGCAATGAAGAATTAGAGGAAGCCCAGGTCAGAACCGTTGTGGAATCTGGAGTCGATCATGTGAAAATTCGTTCGGTGTTAACCTGTCAATCCAGATGGGGCGTGTGTGCCAAATGTTATGGCCGGGATTTATCTCGTGGTCGGTTGGTGGAAATGGGTGAACCCGTTGGTGTCGTGGCTGCCCAATCCATCGGGGAGCCAGGAACCCAGCTCACGATGAGAACATTTCATATTGGTGGAACGGCAAGTAAAGTTGTCGAACAAACCGTATTAGAGGCACGACATGAAGGTGTGCTGAATTTTTTGAGTTTTGATGCGAAAAAGAATGTGGATTATCATCACCCAGGCATGGCCGTGAAAAATAAGGAAGGTGAGTGGGTTGTGATGAGTCGAAATGCCAAAATTTCGATTTCTGATGATTCCGGTCGTGAACGAGAAAAGTATGCAGTGATCTATGGTGCCAAGATCCAAGTGAAGGATGGAACAAAAGTCGTTATAGGGCAGAGGCTAGTGGAATGGGATCCCTATTCATTGACCATTTTGACCGAGGTAGGTGGAAAAATCGCTTTTGGTGATATCACCGAGGGTGTGACCATGAAAGAAGAAGTCGATGAAATAACCGGCCTATCCAGAAAAGTGGTCATTGAACAAGCTGGGACGAACCTCAGGCCCCGATTGTCGATAAAAGATGACTCCGGAAAAACGGCCAAGATGCCAAGTAGTGCTTCCTCTGCCAGGTATTTGTTGCCGGTTGGTGCGCATATCCTGGTGGAAAAGGGGGCGATGGTTCATCCTGGAGATGTCCTGGCAAAAATCCCTAGAGAAACCACGAAGACTAAGGATATTACTGGTGGGTTGCCGAGGGTGGCTGAACTCTTTGAGGCGAGAAAACCAAAGGAACAAGCGGTGATTAGTGAAATTGATGGAGAAATCGCCTTTGGAGGATTTGTTAAAGGATTAAGAAAAGTCATAGTTGATAATAAGGTCGGGGATATTAAGGAATATCTTATCCCCCGAGGGAAGCATATTAACGTGCATGAGGGGGATTGGGTTCGAGCGGGTGAGCCGTTGATGGATGGATCTGCCAACCCTCATGATATTTTAGCCGTTCTTGGGCCTCGGGAGTTGCAGCGATATCTCGTGAATCAGGTTCAAGAGGTCTATCGGCTGCAGGGAGTGACCATTAATGATAAGCATATTGAGGTGATTGCCAGACAAATGTTGAGAAAAGTTCGAATAGAAGAGCCTGGCGATACGATCTTTTTACCTGGGTCTCAGGTGAGCCGCTTTGCATTTACTGATGAAAATGAACGGGTGACTTCTGAAGGGGGGACACCGGCGATTGGTATGCCTGTTCTTCTTGGGATCACCAAAGCCTCGTTAAGTACGGATAGCTTTATCTCTGGTGCCTCGTTCCAAGAGACGACCCGAGTGCTCACGGAAGCTGCGATTAATGGCCGGGTGGATGATTTGAGAGGTCTCAAGGAAAATGTCATTGTGGGTCGACTGATTCCAGCCGGCACAGGTTTTTCTACATATCGAGAAACCTATGTTCCGAAGCCGGTTAAAGATCATCTTGAGTCCGATGGCCAGGGAGGTGGAGCCTCTGGTGCTGGAGCTTCAAACCCAATTACTCAAAAGGGTGCCAAGGAGATTGCGTCTACCAAATAGCGATCCGATCTTGACAGCTATTTAGTGACCTACTATAATCCGCCGGTTGCCCGCCAACTGTGATTTTATTTTTAAAAAAAGGGTTACGCTAAAGGCATGCCTACAGTTAATCAATTAGTCAGAAAAGGTCGTAAGACCTCAAAAGCAAAGAGTAAAAGTCCTGCTCTCAATGGATGTCCACAACGACGTGGGGTGTGTTTAAGGGTCTATACGACAACCCCTAAAAAACCCAACTCGGCATTGAGGAAAGTTGCCAGGGTGCGACTCACCACGGGAGTGGAAATAACCGCTTATATCCCTGGAATGGGACATAACCTTCAGGAGCATTCAATCGTGTTGATCGAAGGCGGAAGAGTCAAAGATCTCCCGGGAGTCCGGTATCATATTATTCGCGGAACGTTGGACGCAAGCGGTGTTGATGACAGAAGAACGAGCCGCTCACGCTACGGCGCAAAAAAACCGAAGGAATAAGATATGTCCAGACGAAGAAGACCAGAAAAGAGAACTATACTTCCGGATCCGAAGTTCGATGATCTCGTTGTCAGTAAGTTCATTAATAACCTTATGATGAAGGGGAAGAAAAGCGTAGCCGAAACTATCTTTTATGAATCTCTGGACATAATCGGCGGTAGACTCAAATCCAATGAGCCTTTGGAAGTGTTCAAAAAAGCGCTGGAAAACGCCACACCGATGTTGGAAGTGCGCTCACGAAGGATCGGCGGTTCCAC
>CAZKRH010000041.1:0-11038 GCA_964555115.1 uncultured Nitrospiraceae bacterium
TTTCCTGCGGAATAGGCCTTTTCCTGATAATTCACGGTAAGAGGGAGAAAGTCCGCATCTGGCTTGAAGTTTGTTGACGCGACAGCTGTGGCTAAGACGACAGTATCTCCATAGGAGGCCAACACAGATCCATTTGCCTGTTTAGCCATTCGTCCGGTTTCAAGCCGTAATATCTTCCCTGCTAATTCTAATTCCACTACATGGACCATCTTATTCTTCCCCTTCCCTCTCCAACTGTCTTATCCCCCAATGGGCAACACCCCCGGTGTCCAAAAATTTTTCCCCCGACAGATGCTTCTTCTCATGCCTCAGTTGCAAGACTCTTAAGAAAATAGGAACTACTTTCGAAGTCCCAATGATGCAAGAATGGACCGATACTGAGGTTCATCAACCCGATGTAAATAGTCCAACAAGCGACGACGTCGACTGACCATTTTCAACAAGCCATGCCTAGAATGATTGTCCTTTTTGTGTGTTTTAAAATGTTCGGTCAAATAGATGATTCGATTGGTCAAAATAGCTATTTGAACGGATGAGGAACCGGTATCTCCCTCATGCCGCCGATATTGTTCGATCACGCTTCCTTTTGGTTCCTTGGTCAATGACATTGAACGCTCCCTTCTGGAAAACTTGTGGTGCTTCCCACACATGCTAAAGGCTTCGAGGGTATGGAAGATTCCCCAGCATCACCCCTCGAACATTCATCAAATACTTTGTTAATCATTATTCCCGAAAAGCCCCTTTCCTGTTCAAGTGCATGGGAATAGTATCCCAAGGCAAGGAGCGTTCCTGATTGTTCCTTAATTTTCACTAAACTCCCATGACTTAATCCCAACAGGGCATGATTCCTCTCCAATCTATCAACAGAAGAAAGAGGAATAGCGACCCCATTCTTCACCTTAAACACCATGTCACTTTCTATAAAAACACTCGGTACATGGGACAATGCCTGATCAAGGCTCAGAAAAGCTATAGTTTGACAGTCCGCAAAGGACGTTTCATGAATCTTCTCTAATGACAAGCTGTTCTCAACGGAAAAAGGCCCGACTCGGGTTCGTTCCAGTTGGCAGAGATGCCCCCCTACCCCCAAACTATTCCCAATATCCGCACACAACGTCCGGATATACGTTCCCTTTGAACAGGTAATGCGTAAGTGAACATCTGCCCCATGCATTTCTTTGAGTTCTAAGTGGTAAATGGTAACCGACCGTGGTTCTCGAGGGATGACTTTCCCTTTTCGTGCCGCCTTATACAGAGGCTGACCTCCAATTTTTACAGCAGAATACATAGGAGGCACTTGCTGGATTTGCCCTTGAAATTGAGGCAACA
The DNA here is from genome assembly GCA_964555115.1 of uncultured Nitrospiraceae bacterium. Lineage (GTDB taxonomy): Bacteria > Nitrospirota > Nitrospiria > Nitrospirales > UBA8639 > CAZKRH01. The sequence goes on from CAZKRH010000041.1 coordinate 1,330, forward strand.
CTCGTCGGAGCTCTGATTCCGTTATTTTCCCAAGAGGGGTTTCACGAGTGACCGTTCCGGTGGCATCTTGGGTATCCGTCTCTCGTCCCAACCTCAACACCGCCTCATATTCCTTATCCCACTCAACTAAAAATTCTGAAAGTCGGGTAGCCTGTCCCAATAAAATGGGTAACACTCCCGTCGCAGCCGGATCCAACGTTCCAGCATGTCCAATCTTTTTCATCTGTAAAAGCTTACGAAGTTTGGCCACCACATCATGGGACGTCCACCCTTGGGGTTTATTCACATTGACTATTCCATGGTACGACCTTGTGTCTTCTCGACCGAGACGTTTTTGAACCATAGCGTTCACCAACACCATTCCCTTATTCGGCCTGTTCAAAAAGGCCCGACCAGCAAGGCCGCAGGGGCTTTTGCGACCGGAGCGTACACGTAGTACGTGAGGTCGACAAAGGCCCGAGAACGCCGCTGGCGGACTTTTTGGACATGCCCTTATTCAGACGGGACCATCTGGTCCCCGGACTCACCAATGGTCACTTCAGTAGGAATGTCCAACTGATCTAACACCTGGCAAATTCGATCCCCACGAAGCCCGCTGGGATCCATATGAAATTTGAGGTCAGGAACATATCGTAAGGTCATTCGACGGCCGATTTCGGTTCGAATAAATCCGACCGCCCTCGTTAAGCTTTTCAATACATCCTCAGCTTCTTGGCCCTGATACATGGTCGACACATAAATTCTGGCCATTCTCAGGTCGCTACTCATATCAACATCTGTCACCGTGACAAGATTTAACCTGGGATCTTTGGATTTGCGAGCTAAAATTTCTGCCACTTCCATTCGAATTTGGTCACCGACTCGTTCAGCGCGTTTGTAAGTAGGTTTGGACATCAGACCACTTCCCTTCGTCATGGCAATTTACAACAATTCAATCCGGGATTGGAGCAATTCCAGGGTGGGATACGAACGAATCGCATTTAACACCTGATCCAATACCGCATTGACATACCCTGCTTCATTGGCCACACACGCAATCCCTAATGTCGATTTCTGCCAAAGATCTTGTTCTCCTACTTCAGCAATAGAAATATTAAATTTATTGTTTAACCGTGCCTTGAGACTCGAGAGAATTTGACGCTTTGATTTTAAAGAATGTCCGTCTGGAAGGTAAAGCTCAACCGTGCAAACCCCAACAACCATATGAATTTATGAATTATCAATCACGGCAGGATAACACCCGTTCCTCACAACTTTGCTGCTACCTTATCAAATACATACGCTTCGAGAATATCCCCAACTTTCAAATCATTGAAATTTTCAATACTCATCCCACATTCATATCCCTGGGCCACCTCTCGAACATCATCTTTAAATCGTCTGAGAGAACCCACCTTCCCTTCATACACGACGACATTATCTCGAAGAACCCGAATGCCCTCACTGGCCCGAGCAATTTGGCCATCATTGACATAGCACCCGGCAATGGCGCCAATCTTGGGAATATTAAAGACCTCACGAACTTCCGCCCGTCCCAATACCCGTTCGGTTATCGTGGGTTCAAGCAATCCTTCAGCAGCCGCCTTAATATCGGCAATCACATTGTAAATAACGGTATACAGCCGAACATCGACCCCTTCATGTTCCGCGAGAGCTGAAGCCTTTGGTTCCGGTCGCACATGAAACCCTATGATGACCGCTCCGGAAGCGGAGGCCAACAGCACGTCAGACTCATTAATCCCTCCAACGCCACTATGGATGATACGAAGCGTCACTTTGGCAGAGGAAATTTTTTCAATGGATTCACAAAGAGCCCCCACCGAACCATGCACATCGGCTTTCAGGACCACTGCCAGCTCTTTGCTTTCACCCCCTTCATTTTGCGCATACAAATCATCCAGGGTCATTCGAGGGACGGTAGAACTCAATTGAGCTGTGCGTTGCTTATGCTTTCGATCTTCGGCAATATCCCGAGCCACTCGGTCATCTTTGACCACCACCAACGCATCCCCGGCTGAAGGCATCCCTAATAAACCTACAACTTCAACTGGAGTAGAAGGGGTTGCTTCCTTCAACTTTTGTCCATCATGGGATACCATGGCTCTCACTCTTCCACTGACAGTGCCCACAACAAAGGCATTCCCAGGTTTCAGAATTCCATATTGAATTAACACGGTGGCCACTGGGCCACGCCCACGATCTAATTTGGCTTCTAAGACAATGCCCTTGGCTGATTGAGACATTTCCGCTTTTAATTCCATCACTTCTGCTTGCAGTAAAATCATTTCCAACAAGGTATCTAAGCCTGTACGCTGCTTAGCAGAGACTTCGACGAAAATAGTCTGCCCTCCCCAAGACTCAGGGATGAGTCCATGCTCTGATAAACCTTGCTTGACCCTATCAGGATTGGCTCCTGCGGAATCCATTTTATTGATGGCGACAATGATCGGAACATTGGCGGCTTGCGCATGGTTGGCCGCTTCAATCGTTTGAGGCATGACCCCATCATCTGCTGCCACGACTAAAATGACGATATCGGTGACTTGAGCCCCTCGAGCGCGCATAGCCGTGAAGGCTTCATGCCCTGGCGTATCAAGAAATGTGATGGGTTTCTCATTAATCTCAACGGTATAGGCTCCAATATGCTGGGTAATTCCCCCAGCCTCACGCTCAGTAACTTTTGTGTTTCTTATGGCATCCAGAAGAGAAGTTTTTCCATGATCCACATGGCCCATGATCGTCACGACAGGACCTCGGGCCACCCAGGTTTCTTCACCCACCGCCTCAAGCATTTCCTGTAATAAGTCTTCGCCTTCTTTTTCGGCGGAAATTTCAACATGCACACCAAAACCCTCCGCAATTAATACGCCCGCATCTAAATTCATAGGCTGATTGAGGGTTAAAGGAAGACCCACTTCCATTAATTTTCGGATCACATCCCCTGACCGCTGACTGATCAACTCAGAGAATTCTTTAACCGAAATCCCTAAAGATAATTTAATGGTTTTCTTCCTGGGTTTGGTAATGTCGGAAGAACTATGGGTGGGCACATGCCGAGACCGCTCTTCCCTTCGAAGCGTAGGCAACGGCCGCAAATCTTGCCAGCGAGCGGCATCCTCATACCGAGCGGCCATCAAATCTTCATTTCGAGGCTTACCGACTTTACGAGTTTTTTTCGAGGACTTTTCTTCCTCAGGGGCTTTGGGGGAAGGGGATTCGCTTTCTCGATTTTCTGTGCGTCCTTTAGGAGAAACCTCTTTTTTCCCCTCACCACCCACACCAACATCAGTGGCCTCTTGAACAGGGGAAAGTTTCAGGTCAGGCGCAATGGCTGCGATTTCAGGATCTTGCACATTCTCTAATTCAGTAGAAGAGGCGGGTTCCAATTCTGGTGTAGAAGATGAAACTTCCTCTAGGACTCCCCCCTCCGATGGAAAACTTGTTTCTTGAGGAGGAACTTCTTCTTGCTCTTTCTTTCGTTTAAAGAGAATCTGCTTTTTTTCAGGCTTAGGAGGTTCATCAAGCCCTAGCGCACCAGACGTTCGATTGCCCCCTTTGCCTGCACCCTTGGCTTTTGTACTTTTTACCGATGAGGGTTTTTTCGTTCCACCACTGGGAGGGGTCGAATCGGGGCCTTTTCCTTGGAGCGCGGAAATAGCCTTTTCAGCATCACTATCCTCTAGGTTATTACTATGAGACGTCACCTCAATGCCAAGCTTGACCAGCTTAGGGATCAGGATTCGGCTCTCAATGCCAAGTTGTTTGGCTAATTCATAGACACGCATCTATTACTCATCATTAAGGTTGAGATTCATCCGTACTGGCAGGTTGAGAATCATCCGTACTGGTTGGCTCAGACTCTTCGCCACTAGCCTGGCCCTCTGACGGGACCTCGGTACTTTCCTCAATCGCACTCGCCATTCCTGCATCCGCTTCTTCTTGTGCAGCCGATTCTTCCGCAAGCGCAGCTTTAATCTGTTGCTCACGCTCTAATTTTTCTTTCTCATATTCCGTGGCACTAATAATATCAATTTTCCAACCGGTTAGCTTTGCCGCCAACCGAACATTCTGTCCATTTTTTCCAATAGCCAAAGACAATTGCGAGTCGGCCACTACGACCAGGGCAGCCTTTTTTTGTTCATCCACACCAACTTTTTCAATGGACGCCGGGTTTAACGCTTCTCCGATAAAGACCCGGGGATCATTGGTCCAGGGTATAATGTCTATTTTTTCTCCACGCAGTTCCCGAACAATGGCCTGCACTCTAGACCCCTTGATGCCCACACAGGCCCCGACCGGATCCACCGCTTTATCGGAAGAGCACACCGCAATTTTGGTTCGATCTCCAGGTTCTCGCACCACTCCTTTAATTGTCACAATCTTTTCCGTGACTTCCGGTACTTCTAATTGAAACAGCTTGACGACAAACTGTGGATGGGCTCGAGAAAGAATGACCTGGACATCCTTTGGGGTCCGACGGACCTCTAATAACATGGCTCGAATACGGTCTCCCCGACGATGTACTTCCCTAGGAATTTGTTCTTGCACAGGCAATAACGCTTCTGTTTTTCCAATTTCTACCAAATAGTTCCGACGTTCTTGCCCAAGAATGACTCCGTGAACCAGCTCCCCTTCTCGTTTGGAATAATCCCGTTCAATCGCTTCCCACTCGGCTTCCCGAACTTTTTGGCAAATGACTTGCTTGGCAGCTTGAGCCGCGATTCTTCCAAATTCTTCCATTTCAATGACGGACCCAATTTCATCACCAATTTCAGCTTCCGCATCAATAATTCTGGCATCGGCAAGCGAAATTTCACATTTATCATCAGTCACCGTTTCAGCAATGGTTTTCAGAGACACAATGGAAATTTCCCCTGTCCCTTGGTCAACCTGGACATGGATATTTTCATTGTTCCCATATCGTTTCTTCGCTGCGGTAAGAAGAGCCGATTCCACCGCAGAAAGTACTCGTTCTTTATCAATGCCTTTTTCCCGGCCAAGCTGATCAATCACTGCCATTAGCTCACTTTTCATACCCCTAACCCCTCTTCAACGCGATAAACGCTGCGTGTAGGTAATTGGTAACGAATCTTCACGAACACTAAGCCTTCGCTTAAAACTCAATTTCTAATTTGGCTTGAGCAATAATTTCCCAGGGAACATTCACAGGATTGGTGGTCTTGCCCTGTTGGGACATAACCTCAATTCCTGTGTCCATCACTGTAGAGAGTCGCCCCAATATAAGCCACTCCCCTGATAAGGGTTCCCGTAACTTCACCCGAACCAGCTTTCCCACAACCCGCTGGTAATCTTCTGGCTTGAGAAGAGGCCGATCCAGCCCAGGCGAGGAAACTTCAAGCCTGTAAGCATAGGGAAGTGGGTCAGCAACATCCAGTGCTTTACTAAAAGAATGATGGAATTGTTCACAATCAGAAATTCCAACTCCATCAACTTTATCTATGGTGACCCTGATGACGCTTTTTGAGCCACGGCCTTGGTATAAAACTTCTACAAGTTCCAGATCAAGTGCCGTTGCAATGGGAATGGCAATTTCTTGAATTCGCGTCCCAAGAGATTTATCAACCAATGCCCCCTCCGGTCATAGGGTCCCCTAGGAAGCCACGGAACAAAAAAAAGTGGGCATACGCCCACTTCAATCGAGTTTACCCTAGCATTTCCCCTATATAAACGCAAGAGGAATCATCAGGTTTCAGTCAGGAATTCAAGGAAAAACTTTACCGAAGACCTCACCAATGGTACAAATTAAGAAAAGCTCAAAATGTAGCCCAAGATGTCATGTGTGGAGGCTTATATTCTTCAATCCCTCCCTGAGGAAGGAAGGCCATTTTATGCCATGGGCGCAAAGACCGCCTTGTGCTAAACTAAAACTCACAGCCATTTGGTTCATGTGGGTTTGCCACCCATACTGGGGCTAAGTCTCTCATCCATCCCTTAATGTTGTCTTCGAGGAAGGTGTATGCCAACCATTATTTCTGTGGCTTCAGGAAAAGGTGGTGTCGGAAAAAGTATGGTGGCGTGCAATCTGGCCCTTACCCTCTCCAAACGAGGGAAAACCGTCACCCTCGTTGACTTAGATACCGGGGGTGCCAACCTCCATATTCTTTTTGGTCTGTTTCATCCCACAGCCACACTTACCGATTTTTTAGAACATCGAACCAAAACTATCCAAGCCGTCTCACAAAAAATTTCAGGATTTTCTAATCTCTCCCTCGTTGCTGGAACGGGAGACACCTTATTAACGTCTAATTTACCCTATCCGAAAAAAAAACGACTCATTTCCCATTTACAAAAACTTGAAGGGGACTTCATCATTGTCGACGTGGGGGCCGGCACCAACTACCATGTGTTGGACTTTTTTTTATGTGCTGATCAGTATCTTACCGTCGCGACCCCTGATCCCACTTCGGTGCTTGACCTGTACCGCTTCATTAAACTGGCAGCCCTTCGAAAGGTCCTTTCACGCTTTCTGGCTCGAGACCCCATGACTCGGAATTTGGCAGACGGCAATTTCCAAAGTCTAGATGACATTCTTGAAGCGGTGGGAGAAACCAACGAAGCTGGCAAACAACTCGCCGAGGATGCCTTACATGATTTCAATCCCTCCCTCATCCTTAACCGAATGGGGAGTGGCTCCCGAGTGAATACCCTGCATTTACAACAAATGGTCAAGGACTATATCGGGACCAATCTGAATGTCCTAGGAGAAATTCCTGAGGATCCAGCCGTGGAACAATCCGTCAGAAAATATCTGCCCGTTGTGGAATATGCCCCACAATCTCCTGCTTCCCTCGCCTTTGAAAATATTACAAAGAATTTGACAGATTGGCTGCAACCCAAAATCTCTTCAGGGGAGACCTAGGAGCCTTTCCGAGATGAGCGATCGTCACGAGGATGTGCGGGTTTGAGTCAGATGTTTCGATCCTTTGAGGCGAATAGTGGGACTATTCAACAAAAACGGGGAAGGTTGAAAAATGCCGTCCAGCAAGGCCGCAGGGATTTTGGCGCGCGGAGCGTACACGGAGTACGTGAGCACGACAAAAGCCCGAGAACGCAGCTGGCGGCCTTTTGCAACCTTCCCCGAAAAGGATCGGAAGATCTGGCCACATACAGCGCATCCGCAGTAGATTCGTCTAACCTGGGACAGGGTCCATAGGAAGAGATTTGTGGGAATGAGAGAATAAAAAAATTCCCACAGAAAGAGAGAGTAGATGATGATTACCTTGGAGGAGGAGTGACTTCTTGGAGTCCTGCCGAAAATTGCTTGAGAGAGGCCACAAGGCCATCGAGCTCTGCACCTCTTCGTAACAGTTCCCCACGCATGCTATTGAGTTGATCAACATACCGATCACGTTCTTTGGCAACTTCTGCATAATTATCTAACATTTCCCGGCTATCCTCGAGTTCCCGTTGCAAAGCTGTCCCTGCCACCTTCGCCTCTTTGGCTTCCTGGGTCATGCCTTCCAAATCTTGAGTCAGAGACACAATGTTTTTCTCGCAGCTTTTTAATTCGATCTCTATTTTTCGACGGGAATCATCACTTCGTTGACACTGATCACGAAGGTCTTGAATCGCTTCTGCCCAGTTTCTTACCTGGCCTGGCCCAAGCTCTGGTAACGGGGGAAGGGAATTCCCATGAGCTAACGCATGAACCGTGGCTTGCACCCAATCAATAAAAATACCCACCTCATGGAATTTGAGATCCACCGAAGATCCACCGGAAGGGGGAGGAGGAGGCTGTTCTGCGACGGGCTCAATAGTCGTGATCTCTTGGGCCGCCTCAGCGGGTTCCTCGACCGGCACCTGCGAAACGTAAGAATTGTAAAATTCCAAAAGAACCGCGACACAATGGCGACAAAAAGGTTGTTCCGTTGCTGGACAGGAACATTTGGTGGACAATGTTCCACTTTTCAATTTGATATTTTGGGAATAGACTCCATAGGTACCCGCAACTTCTGAATTTATTTGAGATTCAGTAGAATCAATCACGCGAACTCGGCTTTCGGATAGATACTGCTTCCCTAATTTAAATACATGGCCACCCACCACGGAATGAACCATATTGGGTTCAAGCTGACTCAGTTTTTTAGCTGAACAGACAATTTTATTACGCATGGGGTCCTCAAAAGCTTAGGATTTTTGCCAAGTGGTTTTCCTTGAGAAAAGACTCGCTGCCTATGTCCCTAGATCTATCGACCAGCTTTTCGGATAATTCCTTTAAAAACTTGACCTTATTAACCCTCTTCCTTGTCTTTTTGACCATATCTAGGGCTTGCTCAAGGAGGGTGAAGCCACTCATTCCACCAAATAATGAGAAAGTGGCTATTTCTTTAATGTAGGGGTTACCCAGAAACAGACGACCTAGAGGAGGAAGACAAGGCCCACCGTTATTCAGGGGATTGTCTGGAAATGTTGGTGTATTCCCCGGAGTTCACCATTTTATCGGGAGGACTTTCACTATTGGAACATGTACATAGTTATACTTAATGTCATCCACAAGGAAATGGAAAGATTCTTCAAAAAATTCCTTTATTCTCTATTTAGTCCATACATTTTTTTTGATACACTCTTCATTCATTATGCTCACCAAAAAAACAGTGGTCAGCATGGCCAACATTACAATTCTTCCCTGTATTTTCCTTTCCGTTTTTAATTTTATCCCCAGTAGCTTTGCCGATTCAAAGATTCATTTCCATAATGTCACCTATCATCGCTGTTACCATGCTCACAGTTGTTTTGTGACCATTCCCGGGGTCCCTTCAATTTTCGGTGACGTCCTTCTTGTTCGGATTGCAGGAATCGACACGCCTGAGATTCTAGGGGAATGTGACCAGGAGAAAAAATTGGCCAACGAAGCCCGAAACTTTGTGAATACGGTGCTACACAATGCCAAAGAAATTGATCTCTATGAAATCGAGCGGGGGGAACATTTTAATCTTGTGGCAAAAATTATGGCAAATGGCAAAAACCTTTCCGAATTAATGGTCAAAAAAGAATTTGCCCTCCGTCAGAAAGATCCACCCAAAAAACGGAATTGGTGTCAATCCCTCAAAAAAACCGAGAAGGCTTCAACAACTCCTTGATAGGCTCTGCTCCCTGGGAGGAACCTGAAGATCCCACTCCACACCAATCCTCTTATCATCCTAGAAACAGCAGTTGGATCACAAAAGTCCGCGCAAGCTCTTGGCGCACCTAGCACAATCAAAAAATATCTCATCACCACCGAGGTGACCACGAATTTTTTGATTTCACTATGCACTCCAATATCTTACACGGCTTTTTTGCGCCCAACTGCCGTCTCTAGGATCATTCGAACAATTTATTCTCGACATCCCTCAGGCTCCCGTTCTCCTTCATTCGAAATGGGACCCAACATTCGCCTAGGCAAGGAGGATAGGGCTCCCCTCTTCCAGCCACTAATCAGCCCCGCGCACAATCAGAATAAGATTAAACGAAGGAATCGTTACTATTTAATGAATCGCTTCTTGGATGGGAGAAATAAGAGGAAGGAGAAGGGATTCGCCATACCAACAGGAGGTACCCTGTGGGAAAATGGTGAGCCGCGTGCGGCTCGAACGCACGACCCTCGCCTTAAAAGGGCGATGCTCTACCAACTGAGCTAGCGGCTCACACGGGGGGGATGCTAACAATGGCTCTGGGAACTTGTCAATCAACGAGTACATGAGATTTG